>NZ_RAPO01000004.1:0-300000 GCF_003610195.1 Halopiger aswanensis
CGTACAAAACCGTTCCGCCCCCGAGAGACGACAGAATATCCCATATTTGCCCATCATATTCAGTTCAATCGTTCATTCGCCCATAATAATAGGGGGAGAAATGACGTATTGCCTGGTTAGTTCCCTACCGAAGCCTAGGGTAGAAGTTGTACCGTCATTAGGGAACGCTTTTATATCCGTGTTATCTCCGAGGGATGTGGATAATGATTGGACAAGCGTGTTCCAAATGGGAAGGACAGGTCTTTGATCTCCAGTTGCTGCTCGTCGAATCGAACGCAGGTGATCGTAAGTGACGCGCCGAGGGATCTCGCGGCGTTCGGTCCTCGCGGGCGCGGGGGTAGGGACGCTGACAACGATCGGCGGCTGTCTGTCTGACGGGGGCGTCCTCGGTGACTCGGGCGGCGATGACGGACCAACGATTGCCGTCCTCGAGGACCGCTCGGGTGAGTTCGCACTTAACGGCACCTCGAAATGGCAAGCGTCGCTACTCGCCGTCCAGGAACTCAACGAGGACGGCGGCGTGCTCGGCGAAGAGATCGAGGTGTACGATCCGGATCCCCAATCGGACAACCAGCGCTACCAGGAACTTACGCGTGAGGCGATCAACAGCGAAGATATCGACGCGCTCTGGGCCGGGTACTCGAGCGCGACTCGCGAGGCGATTCGCCCGATAATCAACGAGGAGGAGCAGCTGTACTTCTACACGACCCAGTACGAGGGCGGCGTCTGCGACCGGACGACCTTCGCGATGGGCGCGACCGCACGCCAGCAGCTGGGCGCGGTCATCCCGTACATGATCGAGGAGTTCGGGCCGCGCATCTACACCATCGCCGCCGACTACAACTTCGGGCAGCTCTCGGGCGACTGGGTCCAGATCCTCGCGGACGAACACGACGCGGAGGTCGTCGCCGAGGAGTACATCCCGCTGGGCGAGACCGACTTCGGCTCGACGATCAACAACATTCAGGGCGAGGAGCCCGACTTCATCGCCTCGATGCTCGTCGGCGACAGCCACGCTAACTTCTACGAGCAGCGGGCTGACACGGGGCTGGACATTCCGATGGCGTCCTCGACGACGATGGCACAGGGGTACGAGCACCTCCGCCTCGAGCCGCCGGCGCTCGAGGACATGTACGTCGGCGTCAACTACATGGAAGAAGTCCAAACGGACGCGAGCCAGACGTTCGTCGACAGCTTCTACGAGGAGTACCCCGACGCCGACTACCTCAACCAGGAGGCCCAGAACAACTACTTCTCGGTCCACATGTGGGCCGAGGCGGTCGAACGAGCCGGCACGTTCGATCAGGAGGAGGTCATCGCGGAACTCGAGAGCGGAATCGAGGTCGACGCGCCGGAGGGAACCATCGAACTCGATCCGGCGACTCACCACATGACCCATCACATGCGGATCGGACACGCCGACGAGAACCACGAAGTGACGTTCGACCAGGAGCAGTACATCGAACCCTCGTTCCTCCACGAAGTCGGCTGCGACCTTACCGAGGAATCGGAGCAGACCCAGTACACGCCCGGCGAGTTCTACGACGCGATCTAACATGCCAGTGGACAGCTACGAACTGTTGAACCTCGCGTTCCAGTTCCTCGATAGCTTCGCGTTCATCGTCCTCGCGACGGTGGGGCTGGCGATCATCTTCGGCATGATGGGGATCATCAACCTCGCCCACGGCGAGTTCATCCTCGTCGGCGCGTACGCGACGACGCTGTCGTTCCACGCCGGCCTACCGCTGCCGCTCGCGATGCTCGCCGGCGTCGTCGCCACGACGGTCTTCGGCGTCATCCTCGAACGGACGATCATCCGGTGGCTCTACGGCCGCCTGCTCGACTCGATGGTCGTGACGTTCGGCATCAGCCTCGTCGTCGTCCAGCTCGTTCGGATCCAGTGGGGCAACTCGCTTCCGCAGATCGGCACGCCGCTGGGCGGGATCAGTTACGGGAACTACTCGTATTCGGCGTACCGGGTGCTGTTAGCGGGCGTCGCGATCGTCGTCCTCGCCGCACTGTACGTCCTCTTCACGAAGACCGATTTCGGCGTCCGGGCGCGGGCGACGATGCAAGACGAGGAGACGGCACGGAGTATGGGTGTCGACACTGATAGGATGTACCTGTCGACGTTCGCGATCGGCTCCGCGCTGGCCGGACTGACCGGCGCCCTCTACGCCCCGGCGACGCCGATGTCGCCGGATCTCGGAGCCAGCTTCCTCGTCGAGGCGTTCGTCGCCGTCGTCGTCGGCGGCCCGTCGGTGCTGCTCGGCACGCCGCTCGCCGGGGGACTGCTGGGGCTGGTCGACGCCGCGTTCACCAACGTCGGCGGCCAGTTCATCGGCACAGTGGCGCTGCTGCTGACCGCGATCGTCGCGATCCGCCTGCTACCCGACGGTATCACCGGGTTACTCGAGGACATCCGCGAGAAACGGAGGGAGACCGAATGAGCGCAGACACCGACCGACCGCTACGCAAGCGGATTCGCGCGCCGTTCGACGGGCCGAACACGATCGGTAACTCCGATGGGTTCTGGCTAAGCGTCGCGCTCGGCGTGCTCCTGCTGGCACTCTATCCGCTCCTGTTCGGCTCCTACGCCGCGGAGTCGAGTTCGGTGTTCCTCGTCTACGCGCTGCTCGGCGTAAGCCTGACGTTCATCTGGGGGTTCTGCGGGATTCTCAGCTTCGGGCAGGTGGCGTTCTTCGGCGTCGCCGGCTACACGTTCGGGATCGTCTCGATCAACGTGTCGTCGTACACTGGCGTCACCCTCGGAATCGTCTCCGGAGTCGCCGTCGCGACGCTGTTCGCGGCCGGTCTCGGCTACTTCATGTTCTACGGCGGCGTCCGCGACGTCTACGTGACGATCATCACGCTCGTCGTCGCGCTGGTGTTGAACACGTTCATGGGCCAGACCGCCGGCAGCGAATGGGCGATCGGCGAGGCTGCGCTCGGTGGATTCAACGGTATGGTCGGGGTTCCGAACCTCGCGATCGGCGTCGGCGAGACCGGCGTCGAGTTCGACGGTGCGATGCACTACTACGTGGCTCTCGCCGCGTTAGTGGGGACGTTCCTCGGCCTCCGTGCGCTCGTCAACAGCCAGTTCGGCTACGCGATGGTCGCGACTCGAGAGGACGAGACGCGAACGGAGATGTTCGGCTACAACACGACGTTCATCAAGTTCCTCACGTTCACGATCGGGGGCGCGCTGGCCGGGCTCAGCGGCGTTCTCTTCGTGACCTGGGGGAACTATATCGATCCCAGCGAGTTCGCGATCACCGCCGCCTCGATGCCGGTTATCTGGGCTAGCATCGGCGGCCGAGAATCCATCGCCGGCACGATCGCTGCGGCGATCGCCATCCAGTGGATCGAGCTCCAGCTAACGGGCGAGTGGGCGCTCGTCATCGTCGGTTCGCTGCTGGTGTTCGTCATCCTCGTGATGCCCGACGGCGTCGCGCCGCAGGTGCGCGATCTCGTCGTCTTCCTCACGGAACGACGTCGGGAGCGATCGTCCGAGACGCCGGCCGCAGCCGAGGAGGTGAGCGACTGATGGGCGCGAGCGATCCGACGGTCAAAACGAAGCCCGCCGTCGCCGAGACGGGCGCGGATACCGACACCCTCCTGCAGACACGGGACCTCCGCAAGCAGTTCGGCGGGCTCACCGCGACCGACGACGTCGACTTCGGCGTCGCCGAAGGCGAACTGCGCTGTCTGATCGGCCCCAACGGCGCCGGTAAGAGTACATTCCTCAACCTCATCACGGGCCAGCTCGAGCCGACTGACGGCGCGATCTACTACGACGGCTGGGAGATCACCGACCTGTCCTCCCACGAGCGCGTCGACCGCGGGATCAGCATGAAGTTCCAGGTCCCGAGCATCTATCCGGGCCTGACCGTCCGTGAAAACCTGCGCGTCCCGCTGCAGCAGGTCGCCGATCCGTCCGAATTCGACGAGCGAATCGCCATAGCGGTCGACCGGTTCGGGCTCGCCGACCACGTCGACGAATCGTCCTCAGCACTCTCACACGGCCAGCAGCAACGACTCGAGATCGCGATGGCGATGACCCTCGAGCCGAAGTTGATGCTGCTGGACGAGCCCGTCGCCGGGCTATCACTCGAGGAGACCGAGGAAATCGCCGACCTGTTGCGGACCATCAACGACGAGGACGACGTCGCGTTCATCGTCATCGAACACGACATCGACTTCGTCGAATCGATAGCAGACCGCGTAACCGTGTTACACCAGGGCGATATCTTCACCGAAGGCACGATCGAATCAGTTCGAAACGATCCCGACGTCAGGCGCATTTACTTGGGGGAGGAAGAATAATGCTGTCGATCGACTCACTCGGCGTTTCCTACGGGAAGACGCCGATCCTCCGAGATGTCGATATCGACGTCGCCAACGGCGAAATCGTCGGCATTATGGGGAAAAACGGCGTCGGCAAGACGACCCTCGTAAAGGCAATCATGGGCCTACTCGAGGCCGACGAGGGACGGATCGTCTTCGACGGGGAGGTCGTCTCTGCGGCACCAGATGCGGATCCCTCGTCCACCGACAGCACGGGGCTTCCGGCCCGCTTCGCGGCCGCAATCGGCGGCGGATCGAAAGACGGGACCCACGTCAGCGCCGACGAACGCGCTCGCCGCGGCATGGGATACATTCCGCAAGGACGCGACGTCTTCCCCGAACTCACCGTCGAGGAAAACCTTCGGATGGGCGAACCGATCAACAGCGGAACCAGCGAGTTCCAGTACGAACTCGTCTACGACTACTTCCCCATCCTTGATGAGCGCCGCGACCAAGAAGCGGGGACGATGAGCGGCGGCCAACAGCAGATGCTCGCGATCGGCCGTGCACTCGTCGGGAATCCCGATCTCTTGTTGCTCGACGAACCGTCCGAGGGCGTCCAGCCCTCGATCGTCCAGAACATCACGCGGGACCTCGAGCGGGTCAACGACGAGTTGGATACGACGATCCTCTTCGTCGAGCAGAACCTCCACGTCGTCCAGAACCTCACCGAGCGCTGCTACGCGATCGACAAGGGGACCATCGTCGACGAACTCGGACCCGACCGACTCGAGTCTCGAGACGCCGTGGCGGAGTACCTCGCCGTCTAGTCGGCGCTGGTCGAATTCACGGCACCAGGTCACACTCCGTAGTTCCGTTTCAGTACGGTTCCGTCGTTAAGAAGCCGAGAGCAGGACGAAAAATCGTTCTTCGACCTACGCTGCTACCTCGAGACTGACGGTGCCGTACGGTTGGTACACTGCCGGACTACTATTCGAAGAAATGACGGCAACGAATTATCCGCTAACTTACTCGGTCGACGCCGTACTATCGGGGGAGAGCCAGTTACGGATCCGATCCGTAACCGACCCGAGACCGAGGCCGGCAACGAACGAGAGGATACTCGGAATCAGTATCCAGAGGAGGTCAGGATGTTCCGATCCGGTATGAAGTGGTATTTCAAGCATCGGTCGTTTTATCGATCCGAATACCAATTAATACCATGGTTACGGACATACTTGCTCAGCCAGGGTTCTGATTTTGCAACTTACGTTCAGTGCCGATCTTTGAGTCAGCGTAGACGCACGTACTTCGAAAGAGAAACCCGCAGAATAGGAGTACCTGTAAAATTACAATATGTATGGAGGTGCGGACCCGACCGGTGCTACCGCGATCGTCCAGTGGATTCTGATAGCCGTGATCGTGCTGCCGATCGCTGTGACCGCCAGATTGTGGCTTCTCGGGCTATCGGGCGGGACGCTCGGAGTCGCATTCATCGCTACGTTCGTCGGAACGCTGATCCTTTCGTGACCACGGTTTCGGAAAGCGCACCCGCGCCACGACCGGAATCGAACCTGATGAGCGCGGTACGTAGCGGAGTATGAAACGGCGCCGGTATCTCATCGGAGTGCTTCTGTTCTCCGGATGGGCAAGCGGCTGTCTGCGCCAAAAGTCCGCAGGATTGGACGATATCCGTGTGCGAAACGAGACGGGAGAACCGCAGACCGTAACTGTCCGAGTGACGCGAAGCGCAACCGATGAGGCACTCCTTGCCGAGACGCGCCTCGTTCCAACGGGCGGGACAGGAGATGAACCGTCCATTGCGTTCCCCGATCCCATCGAAAGTGCTGGCATCCATCGAATTCACGTTACCGTCGAAGACAGAGAGCCGGAAACGTACGAGTGGGACGTCTGGGGAGTTCGCGGGCAGCAAGACGAAGAACAGGCGCTGACGATCGAGATCCTCCCGACGGAAATCGAGTTCCTTGAGGCCGCCGTTTGATCGTGACGACCCAACCTCGAAACTGAGACCACGCCTGCACACGGAGTACAGCGGGTAACTCGCCGGGAGCAAGGGGACTACTTCAGCAAGAGACCCCGAGCCAATACCGGAACCATTCCGTATAGCACTATTTGATTTATTTGGGAGTGGTTTCTCTTTCTGTCTGCCAGCAACAGCACACAGAGCACCGCTCTGGACGCTTACTCGCCGTCGAATACCTCCGTATTGTCTTCGGCGAGTTCGCTCGCCTCGATGTGCGAGTACATCTGGCTCGTCGTCTTCGGATCGGCGTGTCGAAGCGTCCGCTGGGCGCGCTGGTGGCCCTTCTCCTTGTAGAGCAACTCGCCGACACCACGGCGTGCACCGTGTGGTTTCAGATACTCGCCGTCCTCGAGCTCCGGCACGTCGGCGGCCGCCGAAAGCCGTCGCATCACCGACCGTGCGCCCTCAGTTGTGATCGACGAGGGTTCGACGCCGGCCTCGAGTGCAACTGTCCAATACCCACGTCGCTCAGTCCGCCGGTCTCGCTCCTCGCTGCCGAGCTCTGATCCGAGTTTCCGCGAAAGCGTCGGGACGTGGAGTGACGGGAAGACCGGCCAGTCGTCGCTCGGCGGGTCGTACGCCTCGTACCAGCGCTGAAGCGGCGTCGACGCCTGATCCGGCAGTTGTGCGGGCTCTCGCTCCTGATTCTTCCCGAGGATCCACATCGTTCCCGCCTCGAGATCCACGTCGGTCCAGCTGATCCCGGTTCGGCGCGGGTCGTTCGGATCCTTGACGATCTCGCCGCCGCGGACCCCGGAGTAGGCGATCGTGGCGACGAACGCCCGATCGCGAAGCCGTTTATGGAGGATCGGCGTCGGTGCGACCGGTTCCCGATAGGCGCTGTCGACGCGCCGGCGAACGAACTCGAGGATGGCCTGGCGCTGTGCCGGCTGCCAGTACTGGCGCTCGTACTCCCCGCTCGAGGGCCGATCGGGCATGCTCTCTCGAGCCGGCCCCTTTTCGGCGGGGTTTTCCGCGAGGTAGTCCCACTTGACCGCCCACGTGAGAAACGCCGAGACGTAATCGTAGTAGGTCCAAGCGGTTGAAGCGGTGATCCCGCCGTCGATCGCATCGGATTCGCCAGCCTCGACGCGGCGAGCGAGATGGCCGGCGTAGTTCCCCATCAGCCGCTGCGAGACAGCTTCGAGCGTCTCAACATCGCGATCGCGACAGAAGCCGATCCAGTCAGTGACGACTCGCTCGAGGTTCTGTCGGTAGTTCGGCGACGAACTCGCTTTGCTCTCGAGGCACTCGTCGAGGGCGTCCTCGAGGGGTTTTCCCTGGGGTGAACCCCCGGAATCTGCGGATTCCATCAGCTACGACGACTGTACGGCGTCGGGGGTAGTAAAGCTACTTGTGATTACTGGACTAATGCAAAGTGGGATATCCCAATCGATTATCTGCCGATATCTCCAGTCTCGGTTGCCGTAGCGGCCGAACGGGGAGAGAGATGATTTTGGTAAATTCTATTTCGCTATATCAAATATCAGCCAGCGTGCGATGGATCGCCCCCATCCGAATTCGGTACGACTCGGCGCTGTCACCGAGATACCGTCGGAAAGCACGGACCGAGCGATAGCGACACTGGCTTTCAAACTGGACCGCTCGAGACCGGAAGCCATAACTATCGATCGCGGGTTGTCGAGACCATGCTTCGGATAGCCTTGCTGGGGTTCGGCGGATTCGGTCGGTACCTCGCACACGATCTCACGGCCCACCCCGAGACGACTATCGCAGCCGTCGCAGACGTGAATCCGGATAACCTCGAAATCGCAGTCGACGAGTTCGGCGTCGATCCCGAGGCCTGCTACACCGACGAAGCGGATCTGTACGAACAAACGGAACTGGATGCCGTCATCATCGCAACGCCGCCGGCGTTCCACTACGACCAGATCCACACGGCGTTCGATCGCGGCCTCCACGTCCTCTGTGAGAAACCCGTCGTCGCCGACCTCGAGGAGGCACGCGACGTCGAAGCCATGTTCGCCGACAGTTCGAAGGTGCTAATGGCGGGCTATCAGCGCCACCTCGAGCCGGCGTTCATCCGCGGCCGCGAGCGCTGGGCGGAGGGCGACGCGGAGGCGACGTTCATGACCGGCGAGCTCCTGCAGGACTGGACCGACCACTTCGAGAAGGGAACGAACTGGCGGCTCGATCCCGATATCGGCTGCCGCGGCCACCTCTTCAGCGTCGGCACGCACGTCCTCGAATCGCTGCTCTGGATGACCGGCCTCGAGCCCGAGTTCGTCACCGCCGACATGGCGTTCTACGACGACGCGAATCGGATCGACCAGCGCGCGACGCTGTCGATCCGGTTCGAGAACGGCGCCGTCGCGACGATGGCCGACTCGGCCGTCGCGACGACTGACCGCGAACGGATTCAGATCTGGGACGACGACGGCGCGTTCGAGTTCACTCGTCGGGATTGGGGTGAGCCGACGCTGACGGAGATCGATGACACAGGGGAGGACACCGCCCCGGACATCGACCACAGTAGCGGCCGCGGAAAGATCGAGGCGTTCGTCGAGGCGATCACGACGGACGCCGAACCGCCGGCGACGCTCGAGGACGTGATTCGCGTGACGGCGCTGCTCGATGCAGCGTACGAGGCTGCCCGAACCGGAGAGCGGGTCGAAGTCAAACTCGAGTGAGCGGGTGAGGAAGCGAGTAAGGGCGACTACAGGTTGCTTTTCCGGGCTGAACGTCGACGAGACGCTGTTCTGTGCCGGGGTATGCGAGAGCCGACTACCGAACGCAGTCGATCCTCTAACCGCGGTACTGCGGTTCTGCGAATGTGTGAGATAATATTGGCAGTTAGGCCGAGCGTCGGACTTTGCCCTCGACTACGGTGAGTCGGGGTACTCGCTCTTATCCCTAATATGATGAGTTGCTATATTTAAATTTGTGATTATGAAATATTTTTATCATTCAGTAAAGTCAACACATCCGGCATTACCGGATAATCGGAAAGGGGCCGTTGGCGACAGTGTCGGCCGTCTTAAAATAACAAACGACTAGCCCTGTTCTCTAAGTACGTATCTCCACCAGTAATCCGGCGTAGAAATTTGAGTTTGTGCATAGAGACGACGAAAAATCCGCTCTCGCCGGACAACGCGAAGATCGAAGTCCTTGCCAGAGTGCATTCTTGAGAGTGCCATGAACACCTGAGAGTCTACCCAAGGCGCCGAGGCGCTGAGGCGACGACGAGTACTCGTACTCGAGGCGGAGGATAGTATTCGTCGGCTGGCTTCAGTCGGCACAGCGATACAGTCCGATCGCAAGAGCGCCAGCGACTGGTACCGACGAACGTATCCACCGAATAGCACGGGAGTCACGGCCTCGGGAGCCGACCGCGCTGTTCGGCCGAGCTGCAAGGACACGCGACGAATACCCGAATCGGGCCGGGATCGCAAGTGCGGCGTTACTCGAACTCGGGAATGACTTCCTCGCCGAACAGGCGAATCTGGTCCTCGACGAGGTCCTTCGGCATACCCGAGTGGTGGAAGCGAAGCGCGAGGTGGTCCAGCGGGAACCGTTCCTGCATCGACTCGATCTGCTCGACGATCTGTTCGGGCGTGCCGTAGATGAACCGGTCGTCGGCCAGTTCCTCGAAGTCTTCGACCGAGTCGGCGGTCATCAGCGGATGCGAGAACTCCCCGCCGTACTCGTCGAGGTAGGTGCGGTGGACGTACTCCTTGCGCTCCATGACCTCTTCTTCGGTTTCGGCGATAACCGCTTCGCGCATCAGCGGGTGCTCGATCTCGTCCCAGTCCTGCTCACTGTCTTCGATGTGCTCGCGCTGCTGTTCTTTCCGATCCTCGACGATGCCGAGGTCGGCGACGACGCCGGGCACCCAGGCGTCGCTGAACTTCACCGAGCGCGCGATCTGTTTGTCGCCCCAGCCGCCGACCCACAGATCGGGGCGCGGTTCCTGCACGGTCGGCGGCAGCGGCTGCCAGTCCTCGACCGAGAAGAACGGACAGTCGAAGGTGATCGGTTCGTCCGACGAGAGGAATTCATCGAGGAAGCGCAGCCCTTCGATCATCCGTCCGGCGCGTTCGTCCATCGGCACGTCGAACGCCTCGAACTCCTCCTCGACGTACCCCAGACCGACCCCGAGCGTGAGTCGTCCGTTCGAGATATTGTCGAGCATCGCCGCTCGCTGTGCCACGTGCAGCGGGTGATACAGCGGCAGAATCAGTACCGACGTGACCAGCTCGAGCTCTTCGGTGCCGGTACCGATGCTGGTCAGCCGCGTCAGCGGCGACGGCCAGTAGTTCTCGCCCTCGGTCGCCTGGTGGTCGTTAACCCAGCAGGACTCGAAACCGACGTCTTCGGCGAGCTGACAGTGCTCGACGACGCCGTCCCACGACTGTCCGCCTTCGACGGGGAAGATCCCGAATTTCATACGTACGATGGGACAGTGCGATCAGCACCTATTTACATCTTCTGTTGTGTGGGATTCTGCATATGTCCGCCTTAAACGATGTCGAATTCGGCGCTTTTCGCCGCCGGAAAATCGATTGCCCACGAGAGTACTCGCTCGAGCACTAATCCGATACACAGATTCGAAGAATGGGGCGTTCCCCACCACAGTTGGCTGAATGCCTCGCCGAGGACACGATTCGTCCGGCCATACCGGATCGAAACGAAGGAGACTCCCGCTTTCTGAACGCATACCACCGCAGGATATTTACTGTCGTACAGATGTAATACACACGTATCAGCGGAACACAGATCACTCGGAATAGCAGTGTGACCGAGCGTTGACCGTCGTTCGGAAGAGGCGAACATCGGAAGCAGTAGAAAGGAGGGAGAGAACATCGAGCAGTTCGTCGGTCGTATCGATGGCGCGTACGCACTCGACCGAACTCGGTTGTGTTACGCTCGTTCGAAATCCGTTCCTGCGTTGAGAACGTAATGATGGCGTGTGTATTTTCGACAGTATACGGGGCGACGGCCTACATCGCGTTTCGAACTTCCAATTACCGATAGCCGTGCTCATCGACCGAGCGCCCGAGTTCGATCCGTGTCGCAGTTTCTGTGATGGGAACAGACTTATTAGGAACTCTTAATCGCTGAAATATGGTACTGTAACGGGAGACGACCGGATAAGCCGGTCGATCGCTTTTAACATTATCGACACGCTACAGCGAAAGAACGGCGCCGGCGTCACGGAGATCGCGAACGAACTCGGTCACTCCAAGAGCACGGTCCACAGCCACCTTAGGACACACGAGCTCTTCAGCGCCGGTACCGATGCTGGTCAACCGCGTCAGCGCGACGGCCAGTAGTTCTCGCCCTCGGTCGCCTGGTAGTCGTTGACCCAGCAGAACTCGAGACGGACGTCTTCGGCGAGTTGATAGTGCTCGACGACGTCGTCTCACGACTGTCTGTCCTCCACGGGGAAAATTCCGAATTTCATACGTACGAAAGGGCAACGTGAGTACCACCCATTACAATTTCGGGTGGCAGGATCCAAGAGGCGTCGGCAGTGAGTATTGGCCTCCGAATCGGCGTCGAATTCGAAGAACGGAGCGGTACCCCCGTGCTTGAGTGGTTGTCCCGTCGCTCGCGGAGCTTGTCCGGTCAGAGCGGATTGATCGAACGGTACCCTCGTCGCAGGCTCGCTGCCGGCACCATATTTACAGACACACTCGTGTAATACAAGAGTCAGCAGAGCGATGGAACGTCACCCGTTGTTCGGAAGGAAAAAACGATATAAGAAGTGAACTGTAACGAAAAGTCAGAATACTGATCGGATGCACTAACAGCACGGACAGGGCCGAACTAGCCGTACAATACGCGTCCAAAATGGTTCCCAAAACGCGAACGGGATTGGAGCGCTCGAGTTTTCGGCGGTGTGCAAGAATCAGCGCTATATCGCCTTTCCAATATCGAGTGCCGGTAGTTCCGCGTAAACCGGTCTGTGACCGGGCACGCTTTGTGGGCACTACGGTTCCCGCTGCGAGAACGTGCGTATCGAGGACCGGATTACTAGTCCCGTCAACACAGCCGCATCGTGCAGTAACTGCTCGGTCTTGCATCAGAGAAACTGTAGACGAACTCGAGCACTCTACGAGTACGATCGGCAACCGCTCTGGATCGCTCGACGTGATATGGCAGTTCGCGAAGAGATCACTAATGGTGACGTCGTCGAAAGTGAAATCAAGGTGCGGACCAGAAGGCTGATGAGATCGTCTAATTCGGCATTGAAGAACGCACTGGGATCTCGTACTGTTGCACGGACAGACACAACCGCACGGATCACCGGGACACGACAGCCGATCTACTCGATTAGATTCGAAATTGATGCGGTCCCCGACTCGCTCCGACGCTCAGGAGACGGGACGCAAGCTTCGAATGACGAGCGCAGCCTCTATATGAATTGCGGGAAGAAAGAGAGGCGTGCAAACGATTTCGCTAGCAGGACCGTGGGATCTACGTCTCGACGCCGAGTATGACGAGTACGTCGAAGATCTGTCCGACGACGCCGTCGACGGGACGGTTTACCTCCCCGGAACGACCGACGAATACGGCTACGGGGAAGACCTCGCCGAGGGAGGGCGAAACCACCTCCACCGCACCTATCGGTACGAGGGACCGGCATGGTACCGACGCACGGTTTCGGTCCCCGACCAGTGGAAACACAAGCTCGTGACGCTAACGCTCGAGCGAACCCGTCCGAGTGAGGTCTGGATCGATGGGGAATGGATCGGCGCACGTGAGTGTTTGAGCACGCCCCACAGATACGACCTCACCGACGTAATCGGACCCGGCGAGCACGAAATCGCTATTCGGGTGGATAACGCCGACGACTCGATGGACCGGCCCGGCGTGCGCCGATCGCACGCGCGGTCCGAACACACGCAGACAAACTGGAACGGCATCGTCGGGGATCTCCGGTTGGAAGCGAGGCCGCGGATCGGGATCGAGAACGTTCGGACGGTTCCGGATCCGAACGAAAACGCAGTCCATCTCGAGGTGACGCTCACGACTGCGACGACGGCCAACTTCGACGGAACGCTGACAGCCGCTGCACGGAGCGTGACTAGCGACGAGATCCACGTCGCTGACCCGGTCGATCACCCTATCTCGGTCACCGCTGACGACGGAGCGAGATCGGATCGGACGACCGTCGAGTTCACCTATGATCTCGGACCCGACGCGCTCACGTGGGACGAGTTCTCTCCCTCGGTTTACGACGTGACCGTCTCGCTCGAAGCATCGGCGAAGGGGAACGCGTACACCGATGAGTTCGAGACGACGTTCGGTCTCCGCGAGTTCGAGACCGACGGCACGCAGTTTTCGATCAACGGAACAACGATCTTCCTCCGCGGACGAACCGATTGCTGCGTCTTTCCCGATACCGCGTACCCACCGACGACGACCGCCGAATGGGTCGACCATATGGAGACCGCCAAGGAGTACGGCATCAACCACTACCGCTTTCACAGCTGGTGTCCGCCGGAGGCGGCATTCAAGGCGGCGGATCGGGTTGGAATCTACATGCAACCGGAGTGTTCCCAGTGGAACGCCCGCAAGTCGCTCGTCGACGACGACGCCTACGCGTATTTCGAGGGCGAAGCCGAGCGCATTCTCGACGCCTACGGAAACCACCCCTCGTTCGTCCTCTTCACCCTCGGAAACGAAAATCAGGGTGATGAGGAGCGAATGACCGAACTCGTGCGTCACTGCCGAGAACTCGACGACCGCCGATTGTACGCGTACGGGGCGAACAATTTCCTTTCCTCGCCTCACCCCGGAGAAGCCGACGACTTCTTTATCACCGCTAATGTCCCCGAGGATCCCGACGCCAGCCACTGGGAGGCCGATCGAACGCCGATTCGGGGGACCGGACACGTAAACGATACGCCGCCGTCCACGACCGTCGACTACGTGAGAGAGATTGAGCCCTACGATCTCCCCGTCGTGGCCCACGAGATCGGACAGTACCAGATCCACCCGAACTACGACGAGACGCGCAAGTACAACGGCGTACTTGAGGCCGGGAACCTGAAGCGATTCGAGCGTTCGCTCGCCGACCACTATATGGCCGATTCGGATACGGACTTTCAGGCTGCGTCCGGGGCACTGTCGATCGCTTGCTACCGCGAAGATATCGAAGCCGCATTCCGGACGGCCGGCTTCGGCGGCTTCCAGCTACTCGGTCTGGACGACTTCCCGGGCCAGGGAACGGCCCTCGTCGGTATCCTCGACTCCTTTATGGAATCGAAGGGGCTAATCGAACCCTACGAGTGGCGGCGCTTCTGTGACGCGCGCGTTCCGCTCCTCTCGTTCGACCGGTACACCTACACGACCGACGATGACTTCGCGGCCGAAGCGATGCTCGCCAATTACGGACCTGACGCGATCGCGGACGCGACTACAACCTGGTCGATCACCGCTGTCGACGGGTCGGAACTCGCGGACGGCGACCTTGAGGGAGATACCCTCGAACAGGGAGTGCTCGCGACGGTCGGAACGATCAACGCGTCGCTGGATGGCGTCGACGCGCCCGCCAAGCTCGAGGTCACCCTCGAGATCGAGGGCGATGAACTCGAATGCGGCTCGGCCGTCCATCTGCAGACGTCGTATCCGATCTGGGTATATCCCGAAGCCCCTGATTTCGATTTCGCATCCGCCGCGGACAGTTTCAGCGTTGCGCGGCGCTTCGACGAGGAAACGCGGGCGCGGCTGGAGGACGGCGAGACGATCCTCCTAGTCCCAGAACCGAGCGCGCTCCGATACGGTCTCGAGGGATCGTTCCAGCCCGACTTCTGGAACTACGAGATCTTCAAGCAAAACGGGAAGCCGGGGACGCTCGGAATGACGACGAACCCCGAACACCCGCTGTTCGACGAGTTCCCGACTGATGGGCACAGCAACTGGCAATGGTGGCCGCTCCTGCGTCACGCGCGACCGGTCGTTCTGGACGATGCTCCGGCAGACTTCGAACCGACCGTACAGATAATCGATACGATCTATCGAAATCACAAACTTGGCATCTACTTCGAGACAGCCGTCGGGGACGGACGGCTCGCCGTCTGTACGCTCGACCTTTCCGGTGACGACCCTGCCGTACGGCAGTTTCGACGAAGCCTCAAATCCCACCTCGAGTCCTCGTCGTTCGATCCGGCCTCCGAACTGTCGACCGGCGTTCTCGACAGTCTTCTCAACGCCGTACGGGGTGAAGAGCGGGCCTACGGTGATGACGCCGGCGCGTGGGTAGACGTCGGATAGACGACGTACCCGCCGCGGTGTTCGCCGGGGAGTCGGAGCTGGCACACCCGCGGATCGAACGCGAAGTCCTCGATTACGTCCCCGCAGATCCGCCCAAGTTTCTCCGGGAACTCGAGTTCGACGGTCGTCGGCTCCTCGCCGAGCGCGAACGTCTCGCCTTGGAAGGCCCCTAGAATACCTGCACCGTCCCCTCGGTGACACCGCGCTGAGGGATCGTCGAGAGCGTCACCTCGACGGCGTCTTCGGGAACGAACCGGAGCTCGATCCTGGCGGGGTGGCGCATTCGGTCCTGTGCGCCCTCGTTCAGTCGCTCCCGGATCTCCTCGGGAACGCGCTGGAGGGGTCGTCCGTCACGCCCGTCGGCGGGGCGGAGCTCAGCCACGTTGTGGAACTCGAGGTCGTCGGCGTGCATGGGCGCAGGAACTGACGCGGAAAGTGTGTGAGTATTGAATAGCACGGATCCGCCGGCAGGGTTCATCCACGGCGCGATCCCGCGCCGAGTCACCGGCAGCGACGCGACCGTCGACAGATCTCGATTTGTTACTAACGTTATTGATATCCGACATTCTTAAGTAATACATAATCTATGCATATGGTATGTCAAGGCAGGCCTCGGCGACTAGTAGCGATGAGCACAGCGACTCGACCGACGATCTGACGTTCACGCGCCGGACGGCGCTGGCGCTGCTGGGCGCCGGCGGGTTCGGCGCCGCCGCCGAGGGGGCGGCCGCCCAGTCCGGCAACGGCTCGCAGGCCGGCGGAACGGGCGGAAACGGCGGGGGCGGACGCGACGCCCGGCCGTGGAATCAGGACGTCGACGCGCGGGACCACGATCTGCGGAACCTCGGCGCCGTCGACGTCGATCGCGTCTACACCACAGCCCGCGACGCCGACGTGATCGTCTGGAAGGACGACGAGGGCGTCTTCCACGCCGACGGCCGCGACGATCAGGTCGCCAGCGGCGAGGACGTCCTCGACGTGACCCAGGCGGCCGTCGACAGCCTCACTGACGACCGGACCTGGAAGGAGAAGGTGGCGGTCGTCTCGCCCGGGACAGTGCCCTACAACGACGGCGACTTCCGGGAGATCGAGCTTCCCAGTTACACCGTCCTCGACGTCGCCGCGCCGATCTCCTGCGAGTACGAGGCCGGCGAACACTCCAATGTCATCGTGGCCGCCGCCCGCGATGCCGAGCACATCGAGATTCCCCGCCTGACCGTGAAAGGCGGGCCGTGGATGGCGGTGCGGTTCCAGCGCTGCTCGAACGTCCGCCTGGGCGAGATCGAGATCCAGTACGAGGAGGATTCGGACGCGAACGACGGCGTCCGGATCGACAACGGCTACGACATCGGGACGCCCCAGCGGTGCGAGGACGTCCAGATCGACTCGGTCTACCTCGAGAATGGGACCAAACACGGAGTCGAAACCTACGGCGTGAACCGCCTGCAGATCGACCGGGTGATCGGCAAGGACATGGACGGCTGCGCCGTCCTGCTTAACCAGACCAGCGACGCCACGGTCAACAGCGTCGTCGGGCGAAATCCCGGCGGCGAGGAGGACTACCCCACCTTCCGGCTGGCCAACTTCTGTAACAACGTCTCGATCGGGCAGGTCGTCAGCCGCGGCGGGGCCAAGGGACTGATGTTCATCACTGCCCGCAACGCCACGGTCGGCGAGGTGAACCTCGTGGGTGCCGAGGACAAGGGGATCTTTCTCACCGCGTCGTACAACGTGCGCATCGACGGGGGCGTCATCAAGAACTGCGAGAACGAGGCGATCCGCATCCATGGCTACGCGAGCGGGACGTTCAGCTACGACGTCCCGACGGAGGGCGTCAGCGTCACCGACGTGCGGATCCTCGACGATCGCCCCGAGGACGAGCGCTCTCAGCCCTACGGCATCTACGAGAGCGGCCCAACCGCCTTCAGCAACCAGTTCGTCGACAACGACGTGCGGGGCGCTGGGACCGAAGCGGATATCCGGGTCAAGTCCGGGAGCACCGTGGTCGCCGACAACGTCGGTGACGGCGTCGCGTCCGGATCCGTGTCGCTCTCGCCCGGCGAGTCGCCCGCGGCCCGCGTCGAGGGCATCTCGGGCGAGCGCGGCGCGACGCTGGACCTACGGGATTCGGTCGTCGAGGCCCCGGATGCCGCGTTCGCGCTGGAACACCACTTCGAGTGGAACCCCGACGGCGAGAGCTGGGACCTCGTCTTCGAGTGGGTGACCGACCCCGGCGAGTCTGTCGAACTAGAGTACATCGTGGACCGCCCGCAGGCCAACCTCGGCGGCCGCGAGGTCGAGAACACCTGGAACGAGTTTGCTGGGATGGAGTGAGACGGTCGCAGCGAGAAGCGTTGCGGAGAACGTCGCCGGGGCGTACTCCAGGCCCACGTAGCCGTCGTAGCCGGCCTCGTCGAGCGCCTCGAAGACGCACCAGTAGTTGAGTTCGCCCGTGCCGGGTTCGTGGCGGCCGGGGACGTCGGCGACATGGACGTACCCGACGAACTCTAGGTTCTCGGTGAGGTTGGCGATGACGTTGCCCTCGACGATCTGCTGGTGGTAGACGTCGAACAGCACCGACACCACGGGGCTGTCGACGGCGTCGACGATTTCGTAGGCAGCGTATGACGAGTCGAGGTAGTAGCCGCGGTGGTTGACCGGGTTATTGAGCGGTTCGACCACGCCACGGAGCGACCTGACACGCACGAAGTCGAGAGCACCAAGGTGGGGTCGGCTGTGGTCGAGTGGAACCTCGTGAAGGTCTACACGGACGCCGGAGTCACCGGCGTCGGCGAAGCGTGTCGCGGCGGCGGGATCCCGGAACTAGTCGAGTGCACCAACCGTTTTCTCGTCGGGGAGAACCCCCTGGACGTAGAGAGACTCTTTCGGTACATCGTCCAGGAGATGTCCGGTCACGGCGGGACGACCGGAAAAGTCGTCACCGCCGCGTCCGGAATCGAGATCGCGTTGTGAGACGCCGCCGGAAAGATCCTCGATCCTCCCGTCTATCAACTGCTCGATTCGAAGTACCACGCCGCGTGCGGATCTACTGCGACTGTCACACTGGCGAGGCGTACACCGTTGATGAGAGGTTCACGAACACGGTAATCCGTTACAAGGTAGCCGTCGTCGAGGCGGTGCGCGACGCGGTCGGCTACGACGTTGATCTGTCGTTCGACTGCCACTGAGATTACACGGTCGAGAGCGCCAAGCGCCTCGCCAGAAAGCTCGAGCCGTACGACTTGATGTGGCTAGAGGATTCCGTCCTGCCGGAGGAAACGAAGGCACAAAAACAGGTCGCACAGGTGCCGAACTCCCTGACGGCGACACTGGGATATTCGAGCACCAATCGATGGACAGCGCAATCTCTTACGCGACGGTCGGCCACACCGACTGACACGTCGTCTCCCGCGCATCGCAGTTGTCCGCGTACGCCTTCTCCCACAGCGTTGCTACGTCGTTATTCCTGTTGATCGGCATCACGATCGCGGGTTTTCTGGTCGTCAGGCCGAGTCCCGACCGAACGCGGCCGCGTCGAAGTTGCTTGGTCCAGATCGAACGGGAAATGCGACCTCAAAGTAACGGTACCGTGGAACGCGACCGCCTCGATTTCGCTCCCTGCCGACGTCGAGACTAACCGGATCGACGTGACGCCAGTCGCCCCGTCGCTCCCCGAGGGAATCTCGAGCGTCCAACGCGAGGACGGAGCGATCGTGGTCGAGGTCGAAGCCGGGACGTATCAATTCACGCTCGAGTGAGGAAAACGGGTGCCGTCGAACGCATCGCAGCACGTGACGGATCTGTGTGAGACATTACGAATCTGAACGAGACTGTAAACTGGGGTCTCGGCCGTTTGAACGGCGTTTTGTGATCTCTGAGCATCGCTTTGCGGCAGCGGTGTTTGCTTGGCCATAACAAACATTGCATGTGATGAAAAATGAATGTCATGGTTCAGGACGAGCTGTGGGCTCGAGTACGGAGGAGACTACCCGAGAAGGGGGTTCTCCCGGATCGAGTGCGGAGCCGATATCTGGTAAAGTTTGGCGTCGTCATTACGATTATCGCGGTTCTGTTGATCGCGTCGTCCGCGTACTTTTATGTAGATATAACGGGCCAGATCACTCGCGACGTGCAGGCGGAGATGGCGGACAATACGGCCCACAACGCCGACGAGTTCGATGAATGGATCACCGACTACGAGACGGCGGCCAATACGATAACGCGCTCCGAGGAACTCATCAACGGCTCCGAAGCAAAAATCGACAGCGAATTACGAAACCATCGACGGACGCTGCCCGCCGAGTCACACGGAGTCCACTACTTCGACCTCGGATCGAAGGAAATCGTTCGCAGCACGAACTCCAGAATGAACGGCGAACGGCTCGCCGATCTCGACGTGCAGGTGTACGACCGCAGCGGCGCCGCCACCACCGAAATCGCCTATGACGAAATAGACAGCCGGGAGTTCGCCGGCGGGTTCACCGACGTGTACGAACGGAACGGCGAGACGCTGCTCGCGTTCATCTCGCCGATTTCCGGCTCCGACGACCGCGCGGTGATGATCGAGGTCGACATCGCCGACGTCGCGTACTTGTTCGACGGTACCGTCGACGAGGAGGAGATCCGCGTCTTCGACGCGTCCGCCGAGACGACCGTGTACGCCGACAACGAGAGTGCGATTCTCGCATCTGGACTGGGATACACCGGCGCCGAACTCCCCGAGGGGGAGGCCGGTATATTCGAACACCAGGCGACGGACAGCGTGATCTCCTACGCGACGGTCGGCGACACCGACTGGCGCGTCGTCTCCCGCGCGCCGCAATCGGCCGCCTACGCGCTCGCCGACAGCGTTGCCACGTCGTTACTCCTGTTGATTGGCATCGCGATCACGGGCTTTCTGGTCGTCGGGGCGACGCTCGGCCGATCGACGGCCGCTGCGATGACCGACCTCGCGACCAACGCCCGCGCGCTCTCGAACGGCGACACGGAAATCACGATCAGCGACGACAACCGGATCGACGAAGTCGGACACGTACGCGAGGCGTTCGCCGATACCCGAGACTACCTCGAGACCGCAGCCGAACAGGCCGACGCGATCGCTCGCCAGGAGTTCGACGATCCCGTCCTCGAGGCCGACGTTCCCGGGAAACTCGGCGACTCGCTCGCGACGATGCGCGCCGATCTCGAGCAGTCCATTGCGGACCTCGAGCAGTCCAAATCCGAGGCCGAGGCTGCGCAGGCAGACGCCGCCGAGGCCCGCCGCGAGGCCGAACGACTCGCCGATCGCCTCGAACAGAAGGCCGCCGAGTTCGGCGACGTTATGTCGCAGGCTGCCGAGGGTGACCTCACCCAGCGACTCGACGAGGACGTCGACAACGACGCGCTGGCCGAGATCGCGACTGCGTTCAACGAGATGCTCACCGACATCGAGGGAACGATCGTCGACATCCAATCGCTCGCCGAGGACGTCGACCGAACCAGCGCGGACGTCACCGAGCGCGTCAGCGAGATCGAACGGGCCAGCGACGAGGTGGGCCGGTCGACCGAGGAAATTGCGTCCGCCGCGGCCGACCAGAGCGAGCGGTTTCAGGCAGTCTACGGCGAGATGAACGACCTCTCGGCGACCGTCGAGGAGATCGCCTCCACCGCCGGCGACGTCGCGACCGTCTCCGCGGCGGCTGCCGACCGCGCCGACGACGCCAGCGAGGCAAGCGTCGAAATTCGGACTGAGATGAAACGCCTCGAGGAGCGCGCCGAAGCGATCACAGAGCAGGTCGGCCAGCTGGAGTCGGAGATGGGCGAGATCGGAGAGATCGTCGACCTGATCGACGATATTGCCGGCCAGACGAACTTGCTAGCGCTGAACGCCTCGATCGAGGCGGCCGGCGCCGGCGAAGAAGGCGACGGGTTTGCCGTCGTCGCGAACGAAGTCAAGAGTCTCGCCGAAGAGACTGCAGACGCGACACAGGAGGTCGATGCGTTGATCGACGCGGTCCAGGCGTCGGTCGAAGAAACCGTCGTCGAGATCGACCGTATGCGCGAGCAGGTCGACGACGGCGTCGACGTCGTTGAGGACGGGATCGACGCGATCGACGCGATCGCCGATCAGGTCGAGACGGCGAACGACAGCATTCGGACGATCGACGAGGCGACAGACGAGCAGGCTCGAGCGAGCGAACGGGTCGTCACTATGGTCGACGAAGCCACGCAGCTCAGTTCGGAGACGGAGTCCGAAACGGAGACCGTCGCGGCCGCCGTCGAGGAACAGACGGCCTCGATCTCGGAGGTCTCCGTGAGCACGCATTCGTTGACCGAAGCGGCCGACGACTTACGCGTCTCGTTAGCGGCGTTCGAGGTCGACGAGAACGCGATCGACGACACCGCGGACGACCCCGATGACGACTCGGCTATCGTTTTGAAACACGATTCCGACGAGAGCATCGACGAGAACGAATAAGAACTCGCCGAACGGACTGTTTTGCGATGGTGACGGGTCCGGAACCGCGAGTCCCTGTCGATCAGCGCTCGGAACCGAGCGAACGCCACAGAAGAATTAACTGTTTGCCTCGAGAGTCGGCCGGTATGGACCCAGTCGCAGACAATCCGCTGGAGACCCGCGCCGACGTGCAGCGCGCGGTCCGACAACTGGTCGACCCGCTCGAAAACCACCGCAGTCCCGGCGGCGCTCGCTTGAAGCCGACGGAAACGGGCGCCTGGTTCCCGGACGTCGCGGCGGAGCTCGAAGGCTTCGCGCGACCGCTGTGGGGACTCGTCCCGCTCGCCGCCGGTGGCGGCGAGTTCGACGGATGGGAACGGATTCGAGAAGGCTTACGAAACGGGACGAACCCGGACCATCCGGAGTACTGGGGACCGGCGGGCGAAACCTCTCAAAAACACGTCGAAACGGCCGCGATCGGGTTCGGTCTCGCGGTCGTCCCCGACCGGCTCTGGGAACCCCTCAGTTCGGAGACGAAAGACCGCGTCGCGACCTATCTTCGACAGGTCGACGACGCGTCGCTGTACGACTGTAACTGGCTGTTCTTCCGGATTCTGGTCCACCTCGGTCTCGAGGCCGTCGGCGAAGACTACGACCGAGAACTGTCCGAGGAGACGCTCGATCGCCTCGAATCCCTCGCCACGACGGACGGCTGGTACGCCGACGGACCGAACGCGGATAGCGCGCGGGATTACTACGTTCCCTGGGCGATACACACCTACGGGCTCATCTACGCGACGCTGGTCGACGGCGATTCCGAGCGGGCCGACCGGTTCCGCGAGCGCGCCGTGGACTTCGCGCCGCAGTTTCGCCACTGGTTCCGCGCGGACGGCGCGGCGCTTCCCTACGGCCGGAGCCTCACCTACCGGTTCGCACAGACCGCGTTCTGGGGTGTACTCGCGTACGCCGACTGCGAGGCACTCCCGTGGGGCCAACTCAAGGGGCTGTGGCTGCGCAACCTGCGGTGGTGGCTCGAGCAGCCGATCTTCACCGACGGCGGCGCACTCTCGGTCGGCTACCGGTACCCGACGCTGAAGACGAGCGAGCCGTACAACTCCCCCAGTTCGCCCTACTGGGCGCTGAAGGCGTTCCTCCCGCTCGCGCTCGACGCCGATCACCCCTTCTGGCGGGCCGATCCGGAGCCGCTTCCGGACCTGCCCGACCAAGTCGTCCAGTCGGAGCCGAAGTTGATCGTCTGCCGGGATCGGACCGCCGATCACCACTACGCCCTCGCCGCCGGACAGTCGACCAACTACCGCGAGAAGTACACTAAGTTCGCGTACTCGAGCGAGTTCGGCTTCAGCGTTCGAGGCCGACGCCCCGGACTCGAGGGTGCGGGCGTCGACAGTGCACTGGCGCTGAGCGAGGACGGCCGAACGTATCGGATCCGTGAGTCGGTCGAGGAAACCGCCGTTCGAGACGAAACACTATACTCGCGGTGGACGCCCTGGGACGACGTCCGCGTCGATACCTGGCTCGCACCCGCGTCGCCGTGGCACGTCCGCGTCCACCGCCTCGAGAGCGATCGACCGCTCCGCAGCGCTGAGGGCGGCTTCGCGCTGCCGAAGGGTGATGACGACCGGCCGGAAAACCACGAGTACCAGACGGGAGCGGGCCGCGCGTGGTGTCAAACGCCCGGCGGCACGAGCGGCGTTCGGGACCTCCGAATAGACGCCGACGGGGACGACGGCCGCGAGGGCGAGACAGCGGATCCGGAACCGAACACGAACGTCTGTCACTCGCGGACGACCGTCCCGACGCTCGTCGGTGAGTACGAGCCCGGAACCCACTGGCTGGTGACGGCGGTGACGGCGGCCCGCGACGAGGGCGACGAACAGTGGGACCAGGCCCCAACGCTCGAGTCGGTCGATCCGATCGTCGTTACCGACGTCGAAGGCACGGAACTGCTGCATCTCGAGCGACCGCTCGATCCGACGGACTGGTCGGTTTAGCGCGAGCGCCCCGTTCGTCGCGTCGCTGCTCCGAGTCGACCCCGCGGAAGCGCCGAAATTTATACCGATATCGAGAGAGTTCAGATCCACATCGATGAAGTCATACACGATTACTCGCACGACCGCCGATGTCCCACTGACCGGCGAGATCGAAGGAACGGTTTGGGAGGACGTTCCCGCGCTCGAACTCGAGGAGTTCACCTGGTACGGCGGCTCGGACCCGAAACCGACGACGACCGCTCGAGTCTGTTACGACGAGCGAGCGCTGTTCCTGCAGTTCCACGCCGAGGACGACGATATCTCGGCGTCGGTAACCGAGCTCAACGGCTCCACGTTCGAGGACAGTTCGGTCGAGTTGTTCGCCGATCCGACGCCCGACGTGGACTCGCGGTACTTCAACTTCGAACCCAACTGCTGCGGCCAGTTCAAACTCGCTTGGCAGGAAGCAGGCTGGGAAGAACGGGGAATCGGCCGGACGCTGATCGATCCCGACCTCGCCGAACGGATCGACGTTCGAACGTCCGTTCCGGGACCGACGAAAGAGTCGCAGCCGGACGACGAGGCCTGGTGGCTCGCCGCCAGAATCCCCTTCGACGTCCTGAGCGAGGTGACTGGTCTCGAGATTCGACCGACGTCGGGGACCGAGTGGCGGGGGAACTTCTATCGGAGCGGGCTGCCGGATCACCAGAAATCTACGTGGAATCCGATCGAGAAGGCGACTCCTGACTACCACTCGCCGGCGTATTTCGGTCGGCTTCGGTTCGAGTGATGGTGTTTTCGATGTGAACGGAGACAACGATCACGGAGGACCCCAACGTCTATACCGTCGTGAGAAAACGGTCTTCGTATGGAGCGAATCGCGTTCCACCTGGAAATCGTCGACGGACAGCGAGACGCGTATCGCGAGGAACACCAGAACGTCCCGGACGCACTCGAGGAGGCCTACCTCGAGTCCGACGCCGGCATCGAGACGTACTCCGTGTTCGAACGGGACGGCCACGTCTTCGGCTATCTGGAACTCGAGGACCCGGACGTCATCAAGGAGATCATGGAAGAGAGTGATGCACAAGGGGACTGGGACGAAGTCATGGACGGCATCCTCGAGCCGGACGATGACGATATTTGGATGGACGAAGTATACCGGATGAAGTGATCCGCCGCCGAAGTATAGTCGCCGTAATATTGTAGCTATCGATCACGGCTAGTCGACAGCGGAGAGGATTCTAACCACAACGTTTCAACCGTTAATAACGGTTTCACGATGAGTGCCGAATGAGAAGGCGATTATTTCTCTCATAATATTATGTGAGAATATATTAGCAAGATCATAGTATTGTAATACTAAGACAATAGTATCGACATTCGTCTCCGGGATCGTTCCGAGAGTTTGTTCGAACGGAAATCTGTCGTCGTGTCCGACCTCAAAGTCGGTTTCGACTGACCTACTTACGCCTCGACGTACGGTCGAAGCTCGACCGTGAACTCGTGGGTTGTCGGATCGACTCGGTACGTCTCCAGCGTTTCCGGACCGCAGCTGCCGGTTCCGAGTCCGCAGTGTGCGTGGTCTAACGATACCGAGATCTCGTCCCGGCGCGGCACTTCGTGGACGTGGTCCGCGGCTTCCAGGTCCACCCTCGTGTAACGGTGTGCCGTCACGTTCAGCGGCGACTCGCCCCTCACGTACAGTCCGACCCCCTGCTGGTCGGTAACCGTCGCCCACCGAACGTCCGTCCGGTTCCCGTTCGCCTGCGGTCTGACGTACGGCGTGTGCAGCTCGTCGACGTCGCGCTCGTACCGGCCGACGAGCGACGCCCGTTTGCTGTCGACGTAGGATTCGCCGGGCCCGCGCCCGTACCAGGTGACCCGATCGAACGCCGACGGGACCGTCAGATCGAGCCCGACTCGCGGCAGCGACGGGAGGACGGATAGGTCTCCCTCGGGTACCAGCCGCGTCTCGATTTCGACGGCGCCGGTGTCAGCGATCGCGTACTCCTGCTCCACCCCGAATCCGTGGTCGAAGATCGGCGGCGCGAGCCGTCCCTCCACAGTGATCTCGACGCGATCGTCGTTTTTGACCTCGTATTCGACGGTATCCGCCCGGAACTGGAGTTCGTCGAGCCCGTGCTCTCGCCAGAGTTGGGCGAAGCCGATCGTGTAGATATCTCCCTCGTCGATCCGACCGTCACCCGAGGCGGCCGCGGTCATCCTCGAGAGGAGGGTCCTCGAGAGGGGTAACCCCCTGTCGTTGTCCGTCGGCGCGCGCCAGAGGCCGACCGTCGGGCCGTCGGTGACGAGGTCCCGTCCCCGGTAGCGCATCGAATCGATCGCGCCGGCCGTCTCATCGAAGACGAGTTCGAAGTGGGCGTTCGAAACGACGATTCCGTCGTCGGTCGTCTCGCAGGACAGCGGCGCGGCTTCGGTCGACGGTTCCGTCGGGCCGCCGCCGACCGGAAGGTCGAACTGGCCGGTCGCGACGGTGTGTCCGGCAGACGCCCACCGCGTGTCCCCGGCCAGCGACACGTCGATCGTCAGCAGATACTCGGCCTCGTCGTCGTACGCGTCCGTGTCGACCGGAACTTCGACGGTATCGCTCTCGCCGGGTGCGACGTCGGGGAGTTCGAACGCGCCGCTCTCGACGACCAGCCCGTCGGCTTCGACGCGCCAATCGGCCCGAAGATGCCCCAGCGACCGGAAATCGTACTTGTTCTCGACGGTCACCTCACCGTGCTCGAGGTCCGCAGCCGAGAGCGCGACCGGTTCGATCACCTTCTTGTACTCGAGCAATCCCGGCGAGGGCTCGCGGTCGGGGAAGACGAGGCCGTTGATGTTGAAGTTGGCGTCGTTCGGCTCGTCGCCGAAATCGCCGCCGTAGGCGAACCACTCCTCGCCGTCGTCGGTCGTCCGGCGCAACCCCTGGTCGAGCCAGTCCCAGATGAAGCCCCCCTGCAACCGCTCGTGTTCGTCGAATAGGTCCCAGTACTCCTGCAGGTTGCCCGGCCCGTTCCCCATGGCGTGGGCGTACTCACAGAGGATCACCGGGTGCTCGTACTCGTCTGCAGCCGCCCACTCCTCGAGTTGGTCCCACGGCGGGTACATGGGCCCGACGATATCCGAGACTTCCTGCGCCTCGTCCGGTTCGTAGTGGATCGGCCGCGTCGGATCGCGCTCGCGGGTCTCGTCGGCCATCGCGACGTGATTCGAGCCGAAGTCGGATTCGTTCCCGAGTGACCAAACGATCACGCTCGGGTGGTTCTTATCCCGCTCTACCATCCGAACCATCCGGTCGACGTAGGCGGCTTCCCACTCGGGTGCGTCGCTAAGGTGGGGCGTCTCCGACGCGAACTCGAGTCCGTGGCACTCGATGTCCGTCTCGTCGATGACGTACAGCCCGTACTCGTCACAGAGGTCGTAGAATCGGCTGTCGTTCGGGTAGTGTGCGGTCCGGACCGCATTGATGTTGTGCCGCTTCATCATCTCGATGTCCTCCCGCATCGCGTCGAGAGGGACTGCCCGGCCGCGGTCCGGATGGAAGTCGTGGCGGTTCACGCCGCGGATCGTGACGGGTTCGCCGTTCACGCGGAATATGCCGTCCTCGATATCGACTTCGCGAAAGCCGACGGTCTCCGCGACGACCTCAGTAACCGTACCCTGCTCATCACGAACGGTGAGAAGCAGGTCGTAGCAGTGCGGCGTCTCGGCGGTCCACAGATCGGGGTCCTCGACGTCCGCCTCGAGCGTGACCGTCTCGTTTTCGCCGGCGTCGACTGCTGTTATCGATTCGAACTCGACCACGGACTCGCCGTTCGCATCGCGGAGTTCGGCCTCGAGGACGACCGTTTCGTTCGCGTCGCCGCCGTTAGCGAGACTGATATCCGCACGGAAGACGCCGTCGACGTACTCGTCGTCGAATTCCGTTCTCGCGTCTATATTCTCGACGTGGGGCTCCGGGACCGCGTAGGCGTACGTGTCTCGGAAGATCCCGCTGAGCCACCACATATCCTGATCCTCGAGATAACTCCCGTTGGACCACTTGTAGACGCGGACAGCGATCGTATTCTCTCCCGCGTGGACGTACTCGCTCACGTCGAACTCGGAGGGGAGCCGCGCCCCTTCGCTGTAGCCCACGCGCTTACCGTTCACCCAGAGGTGGAACGCGGAGTCGACGCCCTCGAAGTGGAGGCGGACCTGTCTGTCCGTCCAGTCGTCGTCGACGTAGAATGTCCGTCGATACGACGCCGTCGGATTATCCGTCGGGACGTTCGGCGGATCGACCGGGAACGGGTACACGACGTTCGTGTAGTGTGGGTTGCCGTAGCCAGCGACCTGCCAATTCATCGGGACCTCGATTCGATCCCAGTCCGCGGCGTCGAACGCCGGCTCGGCGAATCCGGCCGGCGCAGCTGAGGGCGCGGGTGCGAGGTCGAACTGCCAGCGGCCGTTCAACGAGGTGAACCACCGAGACGCCGTTCGATCGTCGGCGAGGGCGGTCTCTCGGTCGGGGTACGGCAATACGTCCACGCGAGGCGGCAACCGGTTACGGCCGATCGTCTCCGGATCGATCCAATCGTCCATGATCGCTCAAATTGGCGTATTGGAACTTATTCTTTTAGCCACCCTTACAGTGGAAATTCCTGTTGCGATACAGTCCTACGCTGTGTCTCGCGGCGCTCGATCCGCTCCGATCCACGCCTCTTTCACTTTCTCGAGCGATCCACCGATTTTGTGGCCCCGATAGCCGAAGATACCCCCGGTACCCGCAGCATCGCCGGGAAACTGACATCACTCGAGACCAGGGAGCCGATTCAACACTGGCTTTAATCCTCTCAGACGCGAACTAGCGATATGAGCCTCATTGCGGAATTTTCCGTCAAATCCGACGATTTGGCGCTGAATCACGCCCTCACAGACGCACCGCATATGGTCGTCGAGATCGAGCAAGTCGTAGCGACGATGGAGGACAGAGTGATGCCATACTTCTGGGTGAGCGGCGGTGATCACACCGAGTTCGAAGCGGCGTTCGAGAACGACGAGACGGTGACGAACGTCGCTTCCATTGACGAAGTAGACGGCGCCAAACTGTACCGTGCCGAGTGGACCCAGAACGTCGAGTCGATCGTCTACGCCTACGTCGAACTCGGAGCCACGATCTTGCAGGCGATCGGCAGGGACAAAAACTGGGAACTACGGATGCGATTCGACGATCAGGAAAGTCTCTCTCAGTTCCAAACGTACTGCGAGGAGAACGAGATCTCGTTCGAACTCAACCGAATACAGGATCAGGAACAGCCGATGGCCAGCGCCCAATACGATCTCACGACGAAGCAACGCGAGACGCTGGTCACCGCACTCGAAGACGGATACTACGAAGTCCCACAGACGGTCTCGATGAGCGAACTGGCCGAGCAGATGGGCGTCTCACAGCAAGCGCTCTCGAAGCGGTTTCACGCTGCACACAAGAACCTCATCACGAGTACCTTGACGTTCACCCATCCGGATGATGAGTGAGTTACTGCCAGCTGACATTTCGTACTATCGACCTCGAGGTTGTCCATACAACCCCTCGCTTCTTCCGCAAGGTAGTCGTTTATCCATCCATGCCAGGGAACCAACGGGCGTGCGAAACCAACGATACGGTGGTCGACGAGCGGCAGAAAGTAGCTGGTAGGTGTTGTGAGTGCGGTGCGGTCTATTCCGCGTGGGTCCTTTCCGATAGCACGGTTCAACCAATCGGGAAGAAAGACGGTTGTCGATGTGGGGCATCGACATTTGAAGCCATCTCACAATGACCCTACTCGGGGCTACAGCGCTGTGGGTTTACTATTAGTTAATTGAGTTGGGGTGTAAGCTTCCTTCTCGGTGAGGGACGACCGAAGGGACGACGGGAGCAGGGTAGGGAGTTCGCATTCTCTTCGCGTATAACAATATGTCTACTGGAGCCAATACTCGTCTATGGAGTGAGGGGGTCTTTCAGAATCCGAAGTAATCGCGTGCTGATTGTAGAGCATTAGGCAGCCTCAGATCTAAAGTCCGACCAGAGGCCATCTAAGCGCTGTCTCCCCTATATCAAATAAGTTGTAGGAGCTTCCATGTCTTCTTTCAGAACACTTTTAACATCGGTATCTTCTGGCTACCCATGGAAAAGTTCCACCCGTATGATGGATTAGCGTGGGATGAGCACGCGCAACATCTAGCGCAGTTTCACACGCACGAGCCGCGAAACACGATACGCGAGGACACGTGCATTCACGAGCCAAGTATCGATGCAGAAACTATTCCGATCGACGATCTTGGGAAAAACAACCTCTCGCCAGCCTCCTCGCCCAAAACGTTACTGAAGAAATATAGAAACGTAGGATATACTGTATTTTCGTTAACAGAACACGAATACTACGTAGAGCGCTCGAAGTACAAGGATGTCCCCTACGAAGAGATGCCCGAGCGACTCGAGCAAACGAGTTGGCCTTGGGCGAAGTGGGACGTCGATCCGGCGGAATTCGGTGTGGTCGCGCTTCCGGGAACCGAATTACGGGCGTCGTATCACGGCTCGCTTCACGATGTGATCGGCCTGGACACGGATATCGGACACGGACGACAGGCCTCGATAACTGCGCTACTCGACCGTATCGCGGATCAGGACGGCCTGGCGATTCTCCCCCACCCTTCGAAATACAACGACGCGTCGGATTACGAGCAATACGTCCCGGTGTTCGAAGCCGCTGATGTCCTCCTCGGAATGGAAATCTTCAACGGGAACGATCGGTACCCGAGTCGCGCCCTGTGGGATCGGTTGCTCACGCATTTCGGACCCGATCGACCGATCTGGGCGTTCGCCGGCGATGACTACCACGGCCGCGCCCGCCCGCAGGACGGTAAACGGTTCAACCGCTCACGGAACGTCTTGCTCCTCTCGACTCATTCGAAGGCTGCCGTTCGAGAGGCGTTGACTACGGGCCAGTTTTACGTTCAGCACAATGGGGACCATCACGCGCCGTTCATCCACGCAATCGACGTGACGGACGACGCAATTTCCGTCGATGCCCCCGATGCAGTGCGAATAGAGTGGATCGCGGACGGCGAGGTCGTCGCAACCGGAGAAACGATTCCGAACGACCGATTCGTCGATCGGACGTACGTCCGAGCAGAAGTTCACGGAGACGGCCGAGCCGTTAGCTGTACCCAACCGTTCTATCCGGTCTGAACGAGAACGGAGACCGACTAGACTAGGTATATAGCCCCACATAGCACTCATAGCAAACGAATAGGTGGTCACCTGGGCACAAACCGTATGGCTCAGTATCCTCACCTGTGGGCTGCGCTGTTAGCCGCCCGTCGCGGTGCTGAAGCGCTTGCAGCTTGGGACGAGCACCATCCGAATCGCACAGCAGTCCGAGAACCGAACAAAAGCTGCGAGTTAGCCACTGAGGAAGCGATTTTAACCGAGCTCGAGCGTCACTTCCCCGAGCACAACGTGATTTCGGAGGAGAGCTATCCGGAGTTCACAACGAAACCGCGATGGATCGTCGATCCACTGGACGGACGGATTAACTATCTCAACGGCATTCCCCACTATTCCGTGTCGATCGCGTTTGAGGGGACGGGAGCAGCGGACGTGAGCGTCGTCTATCATATCCCCTCGGATCGGCTATTTACGGCTATTGAGGGGCACGGTGCGTACCTGAACGGACGCCCGATTTCAGTTTCAGAGACGGCCACACTCTCGGATGCGCTGGTGGTTACGGGGTTCGATCCGACGACGATCGAGTCACAACACTTCGATCAGTTTCGGTCACTGATCGACCGGACCCAAGGGGTGAGACGGTTCGGATCCGCCGCTACTGAACTCGCAATGGTTGCCAACGGACAGTTCGACATTTTCTTCGAGCGAGAGCTCAGCATCTGGGATACGGCCGCGGGAATCAAACTCATCGAGGAGGCCGGCGGCGAGATCACCCGGATCGAGCGACTGAACGGGAGTAACCGTGAGATGGTCCTCGCATCGAATCCACAAATCCACCAGAGAGCCGTCTCTCTCATCTCCTCGAGTAGGCAAGGATAGTCGAGTGGCGACCCGAATCGGCACTTCAGTTCGTGTCGGGGTTCGCTGTTTCGTTTCGATAGAGCTGACGCAGGTCGCCGTGAACGCGACCGTTCGAGGCGATGATGCCGACGTCCCGCTCCTCAGCCGTGAAATTCACCGGCGATCCGTCCCAATCGGTTACCTTGCCACCGGCTTCCTCGACGAGTAAACTTCCCGCAGCAACGTCCCAGGGCGATGTATACTTGTCTAGAAAGCACTCGAACGTTCCGTTCGCAACGAACGAAAGATCACACGCGCCGGCACCGAGTTGGCGAAGTCCCCGCGACCGGTCAGGAGGGAAGAGGTGCTGATACACCCGACGGAGCCGGCTGTCATCGATGAGAGGCGGCGAGATGCCGAATAAGACGGCGCTCTCCGGAAGTGTATCAGCCGACGACACGAATATTCGTCGTCCGTTCCGTTGCGCACCGTTACCTGCAACTGCCGTGTACGTCTCCTCGCGTTGGGGATGGACGACGACACCGACGATCGGTTCTCCGTCGTCTAGCAACGCGATTGACACGCAGTAATGTTCGAAGCCGGTAACGTAATTTGCGGTCCCATCGAGCGGATCGACGACCCACGTGAATCGCGCCGCTCCATCTCGGTCGGTCTCTTCGCTAATAATCGCGTGATCCGGGTGGGTCTCCGTGATGATCGAGCGAATCGTTCGCTCGGCACGGAGGTCGATCTCCGTTACCAGCGTCCCCTCTCGTTTCTGCGTCATGGTGTAGTCGGACTGAAAATTCGATCGGAGTAGCGTACTTGCTTCTGTCGCTGCTTCCTTCGCTGTCGTCAGGAATTCGTCGAATGCAGTTCCCATGTGTTCTGATGCTGGTGTCTGGATTCGGGTTCTACTGGCGTCGATTGCAGTGACAAAAAGCGGTGGATGGCTACACGAATGGAAAGATGATGCTCGCGACGATGATCGCCGAACCGCCCATGAAGAGTAGGTCAAACCAGCCGACACGCAAGTCGCCTAACTGCAATTCACGGCTTTTCGTGCTCTCTAACGAATACGAGAACCCTCTCGTTTCGAGTGCTTCGACCGTCACGCGGCTTCGTTTTGCGACGTCGAAGATCATCGGATAGAACGCCTTGATCGAGAGCCGAATCAGGTAGACGTAATAGCGACATTTGAAGCGACCGGGCGATTCCGGTGCTCGGCTTCGAAGCCGGTAGACGGTTACCGTCGCGTGGTACTCCTCGATGAGAACGGGTAGCATTCGGTACCCGTAGCTGATCGCGAACGTAAACTGACGGGGAACGCCGATGCTCATGAACGCGCGACTGATGTTTTTCGGGGACATCCCGGAGAATACGGCGATCGACGTCACCGAGACGATCGTCAGTTTCGTCGTGTACGGGAGCAGTGCCGTCGCACTCCGGACGAAACTCCCGCCCATCAGCACCGTTACGAACGCGTACAAGAGCACGTTCGTGACGACGCCGAACGCGAGGAGCGCAATGAGGTACTTGCTGACCCGAGACACCACCGCGAGGATGGACACGAACGCGAGCAGTCCACCGAGGATCCGTAGATCGTAAAACAACCACGGAATGACGAGGAACGCCGCGTACCACGCGAGTAGTACGCGAGGATCGAGTCGATTGAAAATCGTTCCCTCGTTGTCGTACGCAGTGCGCAGCAGATCCTGCTTCAACGACTCGATCGACAGCGCGTCGCGAAACTCTTCCTGGTAGCTCATCGGTTGTCCCCCTCGAGTTCCGGGGTCCGTCCGGCGAGTCGGTCGGCCAACTCAGAGACGGTCAGCGCAGGCGGTGAGATATCGAGGTCGTGGCTCAATCGAACGACTTGCGGTGCCCGTAGGTTGCATCGTTCGAGCCGATCGAGGTCGGAAAACACGTCTCGCAGCGCCCCATCCGTTTCGATGGCACCGTCGTTCAACACGATCACCCGCGTCGCCCATTCGGCGACCAGCTCGAGATCGTGTGTGGCGATGATAACCGTCTCGACGCGGTTTTCAGCGCGGTGTATCGTCTGTTCGACTTCGCGGCGACTCGCTAGATCGAGGCTTCCGGTCGGTTCGTCGAACAACACGATCGACGGGTCCGTCGCCAACCCGATCCCGAGCGATGCGCGACGCTGCTCGCCGACGCTCAACAGTCGTCCGTCACGGTCCTGTAGCCGTTCGAGATCCAGAAACTCGATGACCTCGTCGACTCGTTCCTCAACGTCGGCGACGTCACGTTCTCGTAAGTAGTAGGCAATGTCTCCCCGGACCGAGTCGCGGATAAACATGTCCTCGGGGTTTTGATCGACGTAGGTAATGTCCGCTGCCAGTTCTTCCGGAAGAACAGCATCGGTGTCGGTGCCGTTGATCGTTACGCGTCCAGTATCGGGCTTTTCGATCCCGGTAATCAGCCGCAATAACGTCGATTTGCCGGCACCGTTAGCACCGACGAGCGCGACTCGTTCGTCCGGATAGAGGTCCAACGAGAAGTCCTCCAGCACTCGAACGTCTCCATCGCGCAGCGTCGTATACCCGTGATCGACGTGCTGGAAGGAGATGATCGGCTCGTCTCCCGATCGGCCTCGAGGGCGGTCGTGGTCGTCGGGTTGAGCTGGGTCGTGCTCGAGCGACCGATACCGAGCGACCGCATCGGCGTATGTCGTCGGGAGCCTCCCGTCGTCGTCGACCGTTCTGGCGACTCGAGTTACTTGTGGCGGGTGAATACGCTGTTCTCGTAATTCTTCGATTCGATTGAGCCCCTCGTCGGTCGACTGCTTCCATTTGACGGTGCCGTCAGCAACCAGTGCAACGGTATCGCAGTACTCGGCGATGAACTCGGTATGGTGCTCGATCGTGACGATCGTTATTCCGTCTTCGTTTAGCTCCTGTAACCGTTCGTACGTTTCGTGCGCACGAACGGGGTCGAGTTGTGCAGCCGGTTCGTCGACGACGAGGATGTCGGGATCCATCGTCAACGCCGCACCGAGGGCCACCAGATGCTGCTGGCCACCGCTCAACTCCCAGATAAAGCGCCCATCGACCGTTTCGATGTCTAACTGTGCGAGCGTGTTGAGTGCTCGCTCGCGGTAATCATCTCGTCCGTAGTTGACGGGTCCGAACGTCAGTTCGTCGTAGACGGTCGGCGTTACGAGCTGATTTTCGAACTCCTGAAACACGTAGCCGACATCCCGGGAGAGGTCTGCAACGGACGCATCACGCGTATCCCGACCGGCGACACGGACTCGCCCGTCGAACTCGCCCTCGAAGAAGTGGGGGACGAGTCCGTTGAACGTTTTACACAGCGTCGTCTTTCCGCTCCCGTTTCCGCCCAGGATAGCGATAAACTCGCCGCGATCGATACGCAAATCCGCCTTCTCTAGCGTCGGTTCGTCAACCCCCGGATATCGGAAGGTGACATCCGACACGTCGATCGCTGTCTCTGTCATGCTCACGGCTGGTTACGCGGAGTGTTTTGCGCGCTGCCAGACGACGATCGCGACGAGCGCAGCCACGACGATCGGGACGGCAATAAACATCTCACCGTAGGCCTCCATGAATTCGGGCTCCCACACGACGTTCAGTCCAAAGCCAGCTTCTTCGGCCGCTGCAAACCCGAACGCGAGCGGGAACGCGAGCAGTACGGACAGTGCTGCTTTCCACGAAAAGCCGCGGACCATGGACGCGCCACGGGTCCCCTTGTACGGTTCCATCCCCATCAGCGGTTCAATCTTCCCGTGGAGTTTGGGATACAGATAGAGCGCCGGAATAACCCCGAAGATGATGCCCGTAATCACCATCTGCGTGATGAAGTCGACACCCTCGAGAACGAGTATGCTCTCGGGGAGTCCCGGCACTGCTTCCAGTTCTTCGACGCCGATGTACACCTTCCCGATATCGACGAACATGGCGAGGAACTCGTTGAGGCCCTCAGCGATAAGGACGACGGCAGCGAGTTGACGGCGATTTTTCGGGTCCTGAAACAGCAGCGCCGCGAAAAAGAAACACGTCGAAACGAGCAGCAAATCTTCCATCACACCGAGGCCGTTGAAATCGCCCAACAGAATGTCCTCGAAGACGACCTCCCCCATCGGAACTGCGAGTGCAGCCCAGAAGGTTCGAAACAGCAACACCAGCACGATCGGGATAAAGATGAAGTCACCAACGCCCAGTTCCAACGGTCCGACGTCGAACTCGGGTAGTACCTCTGTTATCGCGTATTGGAGCCCACTGAGGGACATGACGAAGATGAACACCGTCATATCCTTTTGACCGAAGCTGAACCAGTTCGTATTCTCTGTCGCCATCTCTGACATACAGATCCATCGTCGGCTGATACCGGTTTGAAGTTTAATATTGTTTATATATCTGCAGATAGAGGTACATAGATGACTAAATAGGCAGGGGGTCGTTCCACCGTCGTCGCGACGTCGCCGGTTCGGACTGTTACTTTTCCGCGTCCGTACGCAAGTGGATCCGACCGTCCCGTCGGCTGCGGTGTCGCGGTGTCCGACCACGAGTGACCGCGAGTAGCGCCGTGACGATACTCACTGCAATCCGATAGGTTCGTCTTTGCCGAGGTTCAACCCGGTCGACGTGTAGATCCGCTCGCGTTGTGCGTCCGTGATCGGCCGATCCTCGTCGGCGAAGTCCGCTTGCATCTCTTCGAATCGCTTCGCCGATCCTATCAGTCAGATGTACTCGATCGGCGTCTCGAGCAACTGCTCGAGCGCGAGGCGCCCGTCGAGGAAATTGTGGCCCATCATCACTTCGTACGGATCCGTATTCCACTGTCGGAAGTCGGAACGGCTCAAGAGCGTGCGTCGTTCGCCGGGGGAGTTGGACTGCCTGCTGCGAATGCCTCGCGTGAGTGTTCGTCTAATATATCTGTCTCAAACGTGCGGTCATAGGAGAGGACATCTAACGGGACTTCGCGCTGGATGCCGGCGTACTCGAGGGTTGCGGTGAACTCTACCGACAGCGTCGACGTCTCGTCGTTTTGAAGATGCGTGACCCACCACTCGTCCAGCGCAGCGGTATCCATGGCTGCGGTAGCCTCGATAGACCGGGTGCTATTCGGTTCGATCACGGCCTGTTCTGCGGCGATGCCGTCTCCGACGACGATGTCGTTCAGTCGAATCGTGTATCCGATCTCCGTGATCGGCACCCGAATGTCCGTCGGATTAGTCACCGTTGCCTCGGCCTGGATCGGCGTGCTATTCGTCGTGGCGTTACCCCACTGTGCGTCCGTTTCCTCGACGACGAATAGCGTCCGATCGGACGCTTGAATCTGCTGACTGCGGTTCGTTTGCAACGGCTCGAGGAGATCCGTCTCGACGGTCCGATCGTGCGTCCATCGATCGGCTGGCAGACGAAGGCCCGCGTAATCGACCGTCACGTCCGGTTCGATTCGTACCTCAGTCGTTTCGTTCTCGTTGATGTGAGACGCCCACCATGCCGGAAGCTGATCGTTGTCGATCATCGTCGAAACGGACACGGTACTCTCGCCCCCGGCGAGTCGCACGCGATTGTTCTGCTCCGATGCGAGCACGATATCGTTTGCCGAGATGGTATACGAGACGTTCGCCGTCGCGTCGCCGACGCGGAGCAACAGTGGATTGTCGACGTCGATCTGCGTTTCGACCTCGGTCCGATCGGCCGTAACGGTCCCCCATTCGTTGTCGACGGATTCGATCTGTGGTCGATCCACTGCAATCACGCCGTAGCCGACAGTCGCAGCGATCAGAACCAGTACGACGAGAATCACTATCGCTGTTCTGCGACCGGCCATCTACTGTTCCTTTCGTCCGACCGTAGTTCTGCTATCGCGTTACACGTTCAGGGTATTGAAGACTAAGGCTATCAGTCACCTCTCTCACTGTCGTGTTGGGCGTTCACATCTCGAGGTCTATTGAGGCGACCGACAATGAGCGGCAACTGTACGGACGGTACTGATCATTCAGCGTTTGCTCCGCTTGGTGACCCGTCATCAACCAGATCATCGATAGTACGGATGTCTGTTTCTCCACAACTACAGCCCTCTTTGCCAATTAGCTGGATTTCACCATCCGGCCAGTGTCTGGCTGTATATCCCACCCCGCAGTGCACACCTTCAACTAAAACCCGAGATACATCGTCTCTTTGGCCATAATCGATACTTCCGGGAGGATACAAACGACAATTAGCTTAACTAAAATAATTGGTAGTAACTACTGGACACTCTACACGGATATTTATCGGCAGGGGAACAATGAGTGAAGATCGCCTGCGCCGAGAGCATCGAACGTATCTCTGCGCCACAAAGCCTATTCTGTCTACCCGTGACTAACCAGATAAGAAAGTGGACACCGAGTAGGGGTACTCGTGGATTCTGTCCACCTATTTATTATCGAAAGAGCGAAGCGAAGACCTACAGCTTTAGCCGTAGGAGGATGTCAGCGGCAGTCAGCCCCCTGTACTGGGAGGGACAAAGCGGGGACTGCCGAGTCAGATGTGCCTCCGACAACCTCGACTCCGACTCGGCAGTAAATCTCTGGGAGGGGCAGGGGTAGCGCTGTCGACTGACTAGTCACCCTCGAGCACAAAGCCGCCTACGAGAGACACTCGACGGCCGAATGATTGCGAACAGTTTGTGGTTTTCTCGAGAAGTTGATTCGTCGATAGACTTGCTGACGAGTCTGGGGTGGGAGAACTGGAGCGGCTTAATACTGATTTTGCACCTTATCGATTTTGCACTGGACACAGAGATCGTCGGCAAAACACGAAACGCTATCGTAAGGACAGTCGTACTCTTCGACAGTAACAGACTGACGACGCCTCTCTTGCCGCCAGACGCTTTCCCAGTCGTCGATATCCATATCAGCAGACGTGAAGACGACGTTTCCATCCCGATCCACGATCTTCGCTACTGTCACCGAGTATTGGTTCTCTTTGGCGATCTCGATCGCTTCCTCGTACGAAGAGCAGCTAATCTTTTCCGTCCCCGTCTGGTCATCGAGGAGGCGAACAGTAATCGAACCGTCGTACTCTTCGGTCGGATCCAGCCCCGAGGCCATGGCGGATACACTCGAAACAGTGTTTAAAAGCTTGGGATGAGCGATTACGGATTAATATCTGTATCGGGACTGATATCGAATTTGACTTATTCCGTGTTACTCAGCTACTACTTCCAACGAATTAGAACGCCATGTAAGAGACCAATTTAAAGGGGCGATTCGTCAGGGAGTCGTTCGTTTGGCGCCGAGATATCAACCAATAGTCGACCGCTGTCCTGTGTGGTACTAACTCGAAGGCAGCCTAGGCACCGTTCAGCGTATCGGAAACGTCACCCGGGTCACTCCCACTACTCATCACCGTCACTTCCCTGAAGAAGCAGATTTTCGACAGTCTTGAAATCGCCTGTCTGGTAGATAGGGATACCGGAGACGACGATCTCCCGGATACCTTCCGTGTACGCGGGTACTGCCTGAACCGTCTCAACGTCGATATCGAAGGCGTACCGATTCCCGTCGAACTCGGTCTCTTTCAAGTTACGTGCGATGGCGTTCGCTTCCTACCGGTTTGCAGCCCGTTCACTCCGAGTGAGCACCGGAGATCGATGTCGCTCCGTCGGGCAGCTTCACCACGAGCCACACTCTCATAGAGGACGACCCCGAGTATACTGTCTAACTTCGCGGTTAGTTCGTCAACGGCAGTTTTCACGGGTTCGTGGAACTCCGGCTGAGGGATACGGAGTATCGGATTGCCAGGGATTGACAGTCGCTCTCGGTTGATTTGGACGAGTCGCTTGTTCTTGTTGTTTGAAAATTCGACGATTAGGTCGTTCTCAGCTAAGATGTCGACGACTCGGCTAACAGTCTGGTGCGACGTTCCGATCTGCTCTGCAATCTCTCGAAGGGAGTATCGACTAAACCGACGGTTGGGTAAAATAGGAGCATATCATTCGTTGCCTTGCTTCCGAACAATTTCGGATTTGAACGGGTGTTGGGAGGATAATCGTCGCCGCTTGTCCATCACCCAATTCCAAATTCTGGATCATGATCCGTATTCTGGACAGAGATGTGAAATCCTTAAGTGGTGGCTCAAGGGGCATCGCCGCGACTCGGCAGACGTATCGAACACCCGCCGCGAAATCCCCTACTGGGTACTTTCCTATTCGTGAAAATATCTTAGTATAATCAAAATACTTTCTACCGCATGTGGGTGTCTTAATAGGTGAAAGCGATAATTGATCAGTGATGAACCAGTCGAACCGAGATTGGTGGCCAAACCGACTGAACCTGGAAATCCTCGATCAGAACGCGAGCAACGTCGCCCCGATGGACGAGGAGTTCGACTATGCCGAGGAGTTCCAGAAACTCGATCTGGAAGAAGTGAAGGAAGATATCGAAGGCGTGATGCAGACGTCGGAGGAGTGGTGGCCGGCCGACTACGGCCACTACGGGCCGCTCTTCATTCGGATGGCGTGGCACAGCGCCGGCACGTACCGCACCAGCGACGGTCGCGGCGGCGCCTCCGGCGGTACCCAGCGCTTCGCGCCGCTGAACAGTTGGCCCGACAACGCCAACCTCGACAAGGCCCGACGGGTCCTCTGGCCGGTCAAGCAGAAATACGGCCGCAAGCTCTCGTGGGCCGACCTGATCGTCCTGGCAGGGAACGTCGCCCTCGAGTCGATGGGTTTCGAGACGTACGGCTTCGCCGGCGGCCGCGAGGACGAGTGGGAGTCGGACGAGGCCGTCGACTGGGGTCCCGAAACCGAGTGGGAAGACTCCGACCGCTTCGACGAGGGTGGCGAACTCCAGGAGCCGCTGGCCGCCACCGTGATGGGGCTCATCTACGTGAACCCGGAGGGACCGGGCGGTGAGCCGGATCCGGAGAAGTCGGCGGAACGAATTCGAGAGTCGTTCGGCCGGATGGCGATGAACGACGAGGAAACGGCCGCGCTCATCGCCGGCGGACACACTTTCGGGAAAGTCCACGGCGCCGACGACCCCGAGGAGCACATGGGTCCCGAGCCCGAGGCGTCCCCAATCGATCAGCAGGGTCTCGGCTGGCAGAGCAGCCACGGCTCCGGGAAAGGGGCCGACGCGATCACCAGCGGTATCGAAGGGCCGTGGAACGCCACGCCGACCCAGTGGGACACGAGCTACATCGACAACTTGCTCGAGCACGAGTGGGAGGCGGAGACCGGCCCGGGCGGTGCGTGGCAGTGGACCACGAAGAGCGGCGAACTCAACGGCGTCGCACCCGGCACCGAGGACCCGTCGGAGAGGGAAGACGTGATGATGCTCACGACGGACGTCGCCCTCAAGCGAGATCCGGACTACCGAGAGATCCTCGAGCGGTTCCAGGAGAACCCCGACGAGTTCCAAGAGGCCTTCGCGAAGGCGTGGTACAAGCTCATCCACCGCGACATGGGCCCGCCGGAGCGGTTCCTCGGGCCGGAGGTTCCCGAGGAAGAGATGCTCTGGCAGGATCCGCTCCCCGACGCCGACTACGAGCTAATCGGGGACGAGGAGATCGACGAACTCACGGAACGCATCCTCGCGTCGGATCTCTCCGTCTCCCAGCTGGTCAAGACCGCCTGGGCATCGGCGTCGACCTACCGCGACAGCGACAAGCGCGGCGGCGCGAACGGGGCCCGGATCCGCCTCGAACCCCAGAAGAGCTGGGAGGTCAACGAGCCCGACGAGCTCGAGACGGTCCTCGAGACGCTCGAGGAAGTCCAGGAGGACTTCAACGGGTCGCGCTCCGACGACGTGCGCGTCTCGCTGGCCGACCTGATCGTGCTGGGCGGCAACGCGGCCGTCGAGCAGGCCGCGGCTGACGCCGGCTACGACGTGGCGGTTCCGTTCGAACCGGGCCGTACCGACGCCACCCAGGAACAGACCGCCGTCGAGTCCTTCGAGGCGCTCGAACCCCAGGCCGACGGGTTCCGTAACTACCTCGGCGACGGCCACGAGCAGTCGGCGGAGGAGCTACTGATCGATAGGGCCGACCTGCTGGACCTGACGGCCGACGAGATGACGGTGCTGGTCGGCGGCCTGCGCGCGCTGAACGCCAACTACAAGGACTCCGAACTCGGCGTCTTCACCGACCAGCCGGAGACGCTGACCAACGACTTCTTCGTGAACCTGCTCGACATGGACTACGAGTGGGAAGCGGCGGACGCGGACTCCCAGCAGGATATCATGGAGTGGGAGTCGCCCTCGGACGGCCACGAGATCTACGAGGTGCGCGACCGCGAAACTGGCGAGGTCGAGTGGGCCGCGACCCGCGTGGACCTCGTCTTCGGTTCCAACGCCCGCCTCCGAGCCATCGCGGAGGTCTACGCGTCCGACGACGGCGAGGAGAAGTTCGTCGAGGACTTCGTCGACGCGTGGCACAACGTGATGACCAACGACCGCTTCGACCTCGAGTGAGCGACCGGCCGCGTCGCACTGGCACTCGAGGACAACATCGGCGTTCCACGGAAACGGGCGTACCGCGACCGAACCGCCGTCGTCCTGCTCGCGGAACTCGGCGTTCGCGGTGGCGAACTCTTTCGCGACAGAAACGACGACGAACGGAACAGCCTGCAGTGGGACGATGTCGACTTAGAGCGCGACTGCATGGAGGTCTACGGGAAGTCTCGAGGGTACACCCGTCGGGCGTACCAACGCCGCTCACGTCGCACTCGCGCCTCAAGCGTGTGCAAGATCCACCGACCAACGAGTGGCCCGTCTTCCCGGCCAAGCACGCGGCTTCGAAGTATGTGGCCGTCGAAGCCGCAACTGGTGAGCGGCCCGAACTTGGCAGCGAGATCGTCGCGGACGTCAAGAACGTTTTCTCCCGGTGGCCGTGGTACGACGAACAGGAGACCGAGTACCAAGTTCGCTATGAGTTCTCGAACACAATCGACGGCGACACCCCGTTTCCGGTGAACTGCGATAACGAGGATATGCAGTGCTACTGCATCGGCCAAGACCAATGCACCTACTCGAGTCTCCCGTTCCCGGACGAGATGTACGAGCAACTTGAGGAGAAATCAGCCAGCTGAGCAGTTCTGAATCAATGACTTCCCTCAGTTTTCGAGAATTGGGTTACAGAGGTCTGTTGTGACTCTCAGAAGTGACACAAATGGCCTGCTGAATACGGAGAATGAGTTCGGCACCACCCTTAGTACGAAACGGAAGACGAGCGACGGTCGAGTCACGCCGACTCAGTCGTCAGAGCATCTATGTTCGTGCCTTCGTCACTCGCCCGGCTCGGCCTCGGGGAACTGATAGCCCCCGTCGAGAATCTCTTCGCGCGGCTCGTAGAGTCGGACTGTATAGTTCCACCCTTCCGGCGTGTAGAGGAAGTTCGGTTGATCGGGGTCACCGCCGAAGTGGATGGTGACGTCGCCGTCGTCGTCTCGCTCTGCGGTCACGTTGTTAATCGCGTACGCGTCGTACTCGTTCTCCTACGCAGCCAGTGGCGGTCGAAGCGCGAGCGGAATCTGGCGACTGGGCTCGGTGAAGTTCGCTGCCTCGTGAGCGCGCTCGGCTTATCCGACTCGTTTCGGGAACAGGCGTGTTCGCACTTTCGACGCGCTCAGCGGGAAGACCTCTGTCGCGGACGATCACTCGAGGGAGTCGCAGCAGCCAGTGTGTATGCAGTGAGCCGGTGTAATGGAGTCGGGCGAACCCTCGAGGAGATCAGTCAGGTAGCAACGTGCTCACGATCACAACTCGAGTGTGCGTATTCGGCGATGAACACCGAACTCGAGCTTCCGACAGCGGTTCCACAGCCCAAACGCGTTCTTCCACGACTCGCAACCAAACTGGAGACACCAGATAGCAGGCAGACTGATCCCGGTCTTATGTATTGGACCTTCGCTTCCGATTCCCTTCCTTTTCTGCGGACGGGTTACTGTCCAGTGTCAATCTGTCTTCTTTGTAGTTTAGTCGTGTTCGGGTCTGCAGGTAGAGTTCATACCAATAGCACTCCCGACGCGGTTGTACAGTTCGCGGTATACGCAGCTACGACGATTGGCGACGTACTTCGGCAATCGTGTCGGGAACCTCGTCGATATGCTCGATTGCAACCTTCAACAGGGCGTCGTGGATCTCTCTCGTCTCCTCGTCTCGGATACCCATCCGACGGAGTTCGGGTGTGACGGTGATGCCGAGCTCGTCCTCGAGTTCGTTCCACGTTTCGTCACGCGCGTAGAGTGGTTTCTGTCGCACTTCGCTGTATTCGAACGCCGGGCCGGTCTCGGCCGGCGACTGTTGTTCGTCCTCAATCTCATCGCTCGTCGTCGCATCGTTCGGCTCGTCTCGTTGTGACGATTGGCTCGAGTCAGTCTCGTCGGTGCTCGGTTCCGACGAGTCCGACGACGTCGTGTCGGTCGTCGACGTCGTGACGTCTGCATCGACAGAATCGATAGATTCCGTTGCAGACTGCTCATCGTCCGACTCCGACACTGATTCCGATTCCGACTCGGAATCTGTTGCCGGTTCGTCGTCCGTTTTGAGGTCATCGAACGGATTGCTCATCGATCGATCCCTCCGTTGACGACGATCTCAGCCAGTTCTTCGTAGCACGATATCTGATCGCTTTCCGGATCGTAGTCCTGCAACGGTTGATTGTGCTGGAGCGAGCGGGACAGTGCGGATCGGTGCCGGATTCCCGGCTTCGGGGCATCCATTTCGCCGGCGTCGATCGCCTCGAACTCTTCGGCTGTAATTCGAGCGAACTCCGGTACCGCTTCCTGCAGCGGCTGGCCGGGATTGACTTCGTAGGTCGCCGTGTTCAGGTTCTCGAGGAGTTCGCGGTCTTCGGTCTGCTGGTCGATTCGGTCGCCGAGTTTGTTCGGCACGACGGACAGTACCTCCACGTCGATGTACTCGCGCGCCGGTTCGATCAACCGCTCCATCGTTCGCTTGTAGCCGCCGATCGCACTCGAACCGGGTTCGATCGGGATCATGACGTTGCCCGTCGCGACGAGCGCGTTGTTGTTGAGCATCCCCGGATACGCCGGGCAGTCGAAGACGACGTAATCGTAGACGTCGCCGAGCAACGGATCGACGATCTTCGATTTGACGCGGGCCGATCCCTGCATCGCGCCGGCGAGATCCTTCTCGACGTCCTCGAGGGTGTTCGACGATGGGAGGAGGTCAAATCCGTGGTCCGTCGGACGGATCAGATCCTGCGGGGTGGCGTTGCCCTCGAGGATGACGTCGCCGAGATTAATATCGCCCTGGTAGGCCTCCTCGTATCCCAGCCCGTTCGTCGCGTGGCCGTTTGGGTCAAGGTCGGCGAACAGCGTGTCGCCGCGCTCGGCGAGCTGTCGCGCAAGGTTCATCGCGGTCGTTGATTTGCCGACACCGCCTTTCAGGATCACGACGCTTACGGCGCGTGGCTCGGTCGTTGTGGTCTCCATGGTATCTCTGCCCGCCCGATCGTAGTTCGATAGGTGCCTATTGTTCCGTATGTGGTTGGTTCAGCGGGCAAGAAAGACATTTTATTCTACCTTCTTAATTCTACCTACTGCAACTACGATAGCTCCAATAGGTGCGATAGGTGCAATAGGTGCAATAGCCCCAGTAGATTAGTCACCTAAGCCACCTATTGGAGCTGTTTCTTCTGGTATAGGTGTTGTATGTACAGTAGCTCTGTTAGCTGTCTAACGCAGTTCATGTACTGGAGCTACAGAAGAAACGGCAGGCACGGTACTAATCGCTCCGCGAGCTATCTTCCAATAGCTACCTATCCCACCTATTGCGGCTCTCGCACCTTCCGCACGTTCTGAACGTTCTGCAGTTGACGTTACTCAGAGATCGGTCCAAAGACGGGTGAGGCAGCTGCTGGCCCTCGTGAGGACCCACGACCTAACCCAACTACCGCACCAATTAGAGATATTTCACCTATTGCAACTATTGTTCCTATTGTATCTATTTCACCTATTAAACCCATTCTGATAGTACAGCCGTTTATCCGTCCATATACTCTACACAATGAACAGAATGAGGAGATTCGGTTACAAGGAAACAGCGCTCAGCAATTATACACCAGAGCGGAACGACTCGCACCGAGGCGGTCATGAGTGAGTATTTATTTTCACTTAGACATTTGAGATCCTGTCAAGTCAAGATAATAGTCCAGATCTGAAAGTGCGGAGAAGCATAGTATGGTCACTAGTGGCCGTACAAGAAGTTAAGCCGGTAATCTCGAGCTATTCCTCTCGGGAAAATGGATTCAAGAAGGGACAACCGGTTATAGTTCTATCCTCCCGTATCAGCATTTTCCAAAGCAGATTAGCCAAGAATAGGTACAATAGGTGCCTTTTGAGTATGGGGATGCATTTCAGTATCTCTCCACCAAAATAACAGTATTAAAAGCTGATAGTATAGAGATAGCCAGGTTATCAGGTGCCGAGGCGATCAAAAACGATCGCAGTACCCGGAGACGATGGGGAACGCTGTTCGATCTCGCACGAACTAGTCGCTCGAGGCGTCCTCTCCTGAAACCGTCTCAGAAACGGGCCGGGGCTCGTCGACGATCGAGTCACTGTCCCAGTAGGGGTGGTCGGAACCGTACTCCCGGAAACACGCTGTCGCGTGATCGCCGTCGTCGGCAGCCGAGTCATGGATCGACGGACACTGGGTGCGACAGACTTCCCTCGCCTCGGGACAGCGCGTGTGGAACCGACAGCCGGAGGGCGGATCGATAGGATCGGGAATGTCGATTCCGCGGACCGGCGGCTCGCCGGCTTCGGTGTCGGAATCGAGATCCTCCGTCGACCATTTTAGCACCTTCGTGTACGGGTGACGCGGGTCCTGAATGATCTCTTCTGCGGGCCCGATCTCGATGATCTCTCCGAGGTACATGACACCGATTCGGCCACCGACGCCGCCCGCGAAGTACCGTGCGTTCGAGAGATTGTGCGAGATAAAGAGGTACGAGGTGTCGAACCACTCCTGCAACTCGAGCATGAGATCCATCATCTCGACGCGCAGCGAGACGTCCAGCGCCGAGACGGCTTCGTCCGCGAGGATGACGTCAGGATTCATCAGCAGGGCTCGAATCAACGCGACGCGTTGCTGTTCGCCACCGGAAAGCTGGTGTGGATACCGGTCCGCGTAGTCCTCCGGCGGACTCATGCCGACGTACTCGAGCATGCCGAGAATCCGCGCGTTCCGATCGGCGGCGTCCATGTCCGGCTTCCAGAGTTTCAGCGGCGACTCGAGGCTTTTCCGAACGGTCTTGTTCGGGTTCAGTGAACTCCCGGGGTCCTGGTGGATCATCTGGAGCGAGCGACGGATCTCGTCGAACTCGACCTCGGCATCGCCATGATCTCGAGCCTCCCAGATATCGACGTCCCGGTAGGAGACGCGACCGCCGGTCGGCCGTTGGGCACCGATCGCAGCCTTCCCGAGCGTCGTCTTTCCGCAGCCGCTCTCGCCGACGAGCGCGACGACGTCGTTCTCGTAGATATCGAGGTCGACGCCGTCGACCGCACGGACGACCTCGGGATCCGAAAAGAGGTTTCGTAGGCCCCGTTTTTCCTGTTCGAAGTGCACCTCGACGTCCTCGAGGGAGAGTACAGGCCGTTCGGATTGGGAGCCTTCGACGATCGTCTGTTCGTCGGGATCGTATGTTCGGTCGAGATCTAACGGCACCGCATCAGGAGCATCCTCCCAGTGGAAGCAGGCGGCGACGGCGCCCCCAGTGGTTTCGCGAAGCGCCGGATCCTCGGTCCGACACCTGTCGTCGGCCAAGGGACACCGCGGATGGTACGAACAGCCGGTCGGCACGTCGACCGGGTCGGGCGCCGACCCGTCGATCGGCTGCATCTCCGCCGGTGGCATGTTCAGGTTCGGCACCGCCTTCAGCAGCGACCGCGTGTACGGATGGACGGGGCGGTCGACGATCCGGTCGGCGTCGGCAATCTCGACGAATTCGAACGCGTACAACACCGCGAGTCGATCGGACAGTCCCGTCACCAGCGGGAGGTCGTGCGTGATGAACACGACGGTCAAGTCGTACTTCTCCTTGAGATTCTCGAGGAGATCCAGAATCGACCGCTGCATCAACAGATCCAGCGCGGCCGTCGGCTCGTCCATGACGAGCACGTTCGGCTCCAGAACCAACGAGAGGGCGATGAGCGTCCGCTGTTTCATGCCGCCCGAAAGCTCGTGGGGGTAAGAATCGAGGACGCGATCCGGTTCCATGTGGAGGTCGGCGATGAGTTCGTACGCGTGAGCCATCGCCTCGTCGACGTTCCGGCCGTGGGCGGTGATCGTCTCCTCGAAGTGCTCGCGGATCGTGATGACCGGATTGAACGAACTCTGTGCGCCCTGAAACACCATCGACACTTCCTCCCACCGGAAGCGTCGGAGTTCGTCGGTTCCCAACTCGAGGACGTCGACCGGCGATCCCGAGTCCGGATAATACGTGATCTCACCCTCGACGCGGCCAGGGTCGACGACGGCATCTAACAGCGCCGACGCGAACATCGACTTGCCGGAGCCCGACTCGCCGACGACGCCGAGAACCTCCTCGCGAGCGATATCGAGTGACACGTCGTCGAGCACTCGCGACTCGCCGCGATCCATATCGAACGTGACCGAGACGTCCCGAACCGAAAAGATCGGATCGTCGACCTCGATCGGCTCGAGAGCATCGTCGGTCTCGTGATCAGAGTGAGCGGTCTCGATACTCATGGGTTCGTCCCGTAGTGGCGAACAGCTGGGTGTTCGTCGACCGTCGACGGCGATGGTCGTTCGAACGGGTGCGACGATCGAAGCGACAGTCGTCGCTGATCGATACCGACGCTAATCATGGTAGATGGTACCTCGTATCTCACCAGTCATCTTAATGGTTACGGTGCTGAAACTACGGACAAACGCAACACCCGCTGCTGCGCTACGGTAACTGTACCAACTATGAAGTTCACGCCGAGCGAACAGCCGACAAACGAGTCTATGGGCGACGAAAACAAGAGACAAACGCGATCGTTTCGGACTGCGCTCGAGGTCGTGATTCGAGATAACCGGCACGCGATTCCGCTTCTGATAGTGCTCTGTATCGTCTTGTTGGCGCTGTCCGTTTTGTCGCTACTCTTCATTGACCGTGATTCACCGTCGTTCGTCCTGCTACAGATTAACTTCGCGATGCTCGGTACGTTTCTGGCTCTCCTCGTCGGTCTTCGCTACCGATACGGGACGTGACGGCGATACCTCGCTCGTTTTGGATTGCCCTCGAGGCTCGAGTCAAAGGCGTGTAAAAACGGAGTCTAAGGGTAGGACCGATTAGTCTCGCTTCCGAGCCCGCACGCGCGGGTTGAACAGTCGATCCATGCCCTGCGAGAGCATGATCAGTCCGTAGGACAGGGCGATGATGACGACAGTCGGAACGATCACCCAGTGGATCGTCGACGTGCTCGAGAGGGCGCCGTTGCTGGAAGCCATGTCGAGGATCACGCCCCAGTTCAGCGCGGTGAACGGTAGCAGCCCCAGGAAGTAGAGGCCGACGGCGCTGAAGATGACCGACCGGCCGGCCATCATGAAGTTGATCAGCACGTACGGCATGATGTTCGGGACGATATCCTCCGCGATGATCCGCCAGGTCGGCGTCCCCATGAGTCGGGACGCTTCGACGTAGTTGTCGTTACGCAGCGAGAGGACCTCCGCACGGATGGTTCGCGCGAGTCCCGCCCAGGTGTTGATCGTGAGCAACACGCCGATCACCAGCGGGTTCGACGGCTCGATCGTCGCCGCGAGGACGATGATCAACGGGAGCCCGGGAATCGTGAGCATAACGTCCATGATGAGCGTCAGGACGTCGTCGACGAGTCCGCCCTTGTAGCCCGCTACCGTTCCGACGGCCGTCGCGACCGCGGTCGCGAACACCGCACCAGCGAGGATCATCTGTAACATCTGCGGCGTCGCGTGGACGATCATCGCGAGGAGGTCGTGGCCCATCGCGTCGGTCCCGAGCGGATACTCGAGCGACTGGAACGGCGCCTGCAGACGGGGGCCGTCCGTCGTCGGCTCCGGCACGAGCAGGACGCCGACCGTTCCCATAAGGACGTAGACGGTCAGGATCGAAGCCCCGATGATCGTCTTCCGGTCCTCGGCGAGGATCCGCGCGGGAACGAGGACGTGCTCCTCGAGCCACCGCGACAGATCGAATCCGTCGGTACTCGAGACCTCGGAGACCCGCTCGAACGGGTGATCCGCGGACGAGCGATCAGTACTCTTCATCGGACTCACCTCCGGCGGCGATCCGCGGATCGAGTTTGCCGTAGGTCAGATCGGCGAACAGTAACCCGAAGACCACTGCGAGCGTCAGGACGAGGAACGTCCCCATCACCAGCGGGTGATCGTTGGCCTGGACGGCGTCGACCATGTAGTAGCCGATCCCCTCGTAAGTGAACACCTGCTCGAGGATCACGGAGCCGCCGATGACGAATCCGATCGCGATCATGAAGTTCGTGTACAGCGGCAGGATCGCGTTCCGTCCGATGTAGGTGAAGGCGATCCGTCGATCGGAGAGTCCGCGAAGGCGGGCGACGCGGAGGTACTCCTCGCCGAGGATGCTGATACTGTTGCCCCGCATGGAGAGTGCCCAGCCGCCGGCCTCGGTGAGAACCATCGAAAGGACCGGCAGCGTCGCGTGTATGAGGACGCCCCTGATGAACGGGTAGTTCAGACCGGGCTCCGTCCGCGGATTCATGTTCCCGCCTGTCGGGAGGAGATTGACCTGGTACGCGAAGACGAACAGGAGCAAGAGCCCGAGGAGGTAGAACGGGGTCGAGTTGAGAACCGTCCCGATCGTCGACGAGAGGAAATCGAACCGCGTGCCCTCGTAGTAGGCCATCACCGCGCCGAGGGTGATCCCGATGACGAACGTCAAGATTAGCGAGAGTCCCATGACGAAGATCGTCCACGGAAGCGCGTCGGCGATGATGTCGACGACCGGCTCGTTCCGGATGATCGACTCGCCGAGGTCGCCCTGTAGCACCGCGGTTACGTAATCGATGTACTGTTGCCACACGGGCTTGTCCGGCTGGACGTTCGTGTACCGTTCCATCAACTGATTCAGGCGTTCGGGATCGATGCTGCCGCCCTCTCGGGAGACGAGTTGCGCCTGAATGTGTTGGGCCGGTCCGCCCGGCATCAGGTGACTCAGGGCGAACGTCAGCGTAACGACGCCCCACACGGTGAGTGCGGCCTTGACGAGTCGTTTCGTTAGCCAGTTAGTCATGGATCGTGGCAGGGTCTCGTAGAGTGGTCGCTGTCACTATCGTCACTCGCTCTCGCCGCTCGGACTGACGAGTCCGTAGGCGGTCAGTTTCTCGTGATTGCGCTCGACCCCCCAGATGGAATCGTCTCGGCCCGGGAACTCCCAGTCGTCGGTCCAGTAGGTGACGCCCATGTTCTCGCTGACCAGCGGCACGACGGGCAGGCTCTGGTTGAAGACCCACGAGAGTTCCACGAGCGTCTCCGTCAACTCCTCGCCGGTCTGTTCAGGTATCTGCTGGGTCAACTCGCGGACGTTGACCGTCTCGAGGTCGCCCGCCGGGTCGCCGACCGGCATCGGAACCTCGAGTTCCGCGGGCGTGTTCCACTGGCTCCAGTCGCTGAACGCCTCCTGGAAGGCCGGGTACGGGTGGCCGTCGCCCCACGTCGCGAACGCGGCTTCCAGCCCGGAGCCCTCGCCCCAGATCATGTCGACGTACGCCGACTCCTGCATCACTTCGAACTCGACGTCGATGCCGAAGGACTCGAGCAACTCCGTCGACTGGTTTCCCAGTTCCGGATAGCCGTCCCACTGGGTCGTATCGAGCTGGAGGACGACCTGCTCACCGCTGCCGTCGACCCACGCGTCGCCGTCGCGTTCGTAGCCCGCTTCGCGCATCAGTTCCGCCGCCCGGTCGGTGTCCCGTTCGTACAGTTCGAAGTCGTCGATGCGGTCGCCGAGGATGTCCTCGGCCTGTTCGGTCGTGATGAGATTGGTCGCCGCGTACTCGGGGACGCCGTACAGCAGCGGATTCGATCCCTCGGCAATGCGCTGGGCGTCCAGCACGTACGCGACCGCCCGGCGGAAGTTGCGGTCGGTGTAGGGACCGTCACCCTGCAGATTGAATCCTAAGCCGACGCCGAAGACGCCCTGCTTGATCGCCATGTGGAGACCCGAGTCCATCTCGTCGAGCATCTCGGGCGTCAGAATCGGACCGAGATCGGTCTCGTTCGACAGCACTTGCTGCGTGTCGGCGCCGGTCCCGCCGAGTCCGACCGTTCTCGTCTCGAGTTCGTCGAACGCGACCGGCTCCCAGAAGCCGTCGTTCGGCTCGAGGATGAGCGTATCCCGCGTCACCGTCTCGACGCTGTAGGGCCCTGCCAGCGCGAGGTCGCCGGGGGCCCAGCTGAACTCCATCAGTTCGGTCATGCGGTCGTCGATCTCGCTGTCCGTCGTCGACTCCTCGAGCGCCTCGAGGATTTCGCCGAACTTCGTCTGCTCGCCGTCGATCTCCGGCGGGGTGTTGACCGTCATCCCCGGGAGGAAGAACGTGTGGAGGAACAGTTCCTCGTCGTACTCGGCGTCGAACTCGAGCACGACGGTCTTCTCGTCGTCGGCGTAAACCTGCTCGATAAAGTCCCAGGGGTCCGTCTCGTCGTACTTGTCGAGTCGAAGCCGGGTGACGAGATCCTGGGCGGTCACCTCGTCGCCGGAGTCCCACTGCCAGTCCTCGCGAAGCGTGATCGACAGTTGATCGCCGGTGTGGTCCCACTCGGCGGCGCTTCCGGGGCGGAACTCTCCGTAGGTGACGTGTTCGTCCTCCGAACCACCCTCGTAGAACGTCGCTTCGGTCGAGTAGAGGGCCAGCGCCGGGAAGAACCGCCAGATCGCGCCGCCGGTCGAGTCGCCGGCGTACGGATTGAGTTCCGCTTCGTCCATCCAGTGGTGGTCGCCGTCGACGAGGATTTGATCGTCACCGGAGCCGGTGCCACCTGCACACCCCGCAGCCAGTACCGTTGCCCCGCCGGCTGCCGTTTGCAGCAGTCGGCGGCGGGACAGTGACCGATACCGAGCCCTGGTCTTGTCAGTCGTCCGTACCATGGTCTGTGTTCCCAATATTCATTAATAAGGGTTTTGGACGTGTGCTGACAGTAACAGGATCAGCCGATATCGGGCCAGCCGCGGCGAGTAACGACCGAATCGAGAACGGCAGCAGCCTCAGGGAACCCGTACGATTATACGGTTCGCCGAACGGAACGGTGTATGGACGAGGGAGCGACCCACACCCTGTGGTACGACGAGCCGGCCGACGAGTGGATCGACGCGCTGCCGCTCGGCAACGGCCGACTCGGTGCGATGGCCTACGGCGGACTCGAGCGCGAGCGCATCCAGTGCAACGAGGAGACGCTGTGGGCCGGCGGCCACGAAGAGAAGGTCGTCGAGGGGGCATCCGAGCACGTAGAGGAGATCCGGCAGCTGTGTTTCGACGGCGAGTACGAAGCCGCCCAGGAGCTTTGCAACGAACACCTGCAGGGGGGACCGGCCGGAATCCGGCCGTACCTCCCCTTCTGCGAGCTGTTGATCGAACAGCCGGGCCACGACGAGGCGACGGCCTACCGACGGGAACTCGACCTCGCCGACGGCTGCTACCGGGTCGAGTACGACCTCGAGGGAACGACCTACACCCGCGAGTACTTCGTCTCGACGCCCGACGACGTTCTGGTCGTCCGCCTCGAGTGCGACGGACCGGGGACGGTCGACGCGTCGGTCCGACTCGACCGCGACCGCTGTGCGCGGGCCGGCGTCGACGAGGAGAATCGCCCCCTGCTGCGCGGACAGGTCGTCGACATGCCGAACACGGCCGACATGTACCAGGGCTCGGGCGGCTGGGGACTCCGGTTCGAAGGGCGAGCGGCGGTGCGGGCCGACGGTGCGTCCGCCGAGCCGGACGTCGCCGACGACTGGGGGCAGTCCCCGAGCGCGGTTGCCGTCGCGGGAGCGGACGCGGTGACGATTACCTTCGCCGCGGCGACGGATTACGACGGCGACGATCCCAGTGACGCGACGACGGCGACGCTCGAGGAAGTCGCCGATCGAACCTACGAGGAACTCAAGCGCCGCCACGTCGACGATCATCGCGACTTCTTCGATCGCGTCTCGCTCGAATTGGGCGATCCAGTCGACGCGCCGATCGACGAGCGGTTGGCCGCCGTCCGGGACGGCGACTCCGATCCGCACCTCGTCCAACTGTACTTCCAGTACGGGCGCTACCTCCTGCTGGCGAGTTCGCGACCGGGAACCCTCCCGGCGAATCTGCAGGGGATCTGGAACGACGAGTACGACCCGCCCTGGCACAGCTGTTACACGCTCGACGTCAACCTCGAGATGAACTACTGGCACGCCGAGGTGGCGAACCTCGCGGAGTGTGCCGAGCCGCTGGTCGCGTTCGTCGATTCGATGCGCGAGTCCGGCCAGCGGACCGCCCGCGAGTACTACGACTGCGACGGGTTCACCGCCCACGTCGATACCGACCTCTGGCGAACGACCGTCCAGACCGTCGACGCGCGCTGGGGCCACTGGCCGATGGCACCCGCCTGGCTCTGTCGGAACCTCTGGGACCACTACGCGTTCTCCGGCGATCGAAGCGACCTCGAGGCGATCTATCCGATTCTGAAAGACGCCGCGCGGTTCCTGCTCGACTTCCTCGTCGAACACCCCGAGTACGGCTGGCTCGTCACCGCGCCGTCGGCCTCGCCCGAGAACCAGTTCCGGACGCCGGACGGCCAGGAGGCGACCGTTTGCGAGGGCCCGACGATGGACGTCCAGCTCGCGACCGACCTCTTTACGCACTGCATCGAGGCCGCGACCGAACTCGGCGTCGCCGACGGCGCCGACGAGGCGTTTGTTGAGGAGGTGGCCGATGCACTCGAGCGGCTGCCGCCGATGCAGATCGGCGAACACGGCCACCTGCAGGAGTGGCTCGAGGATCACGAGGAAGTCGATCCGGGCCACCGCCACGTCTCGCACCTGTTCGGCTTCTACCCCGCGGATGTGATCACGCTCCGCGACGACCCGAAACTCGCCGAGGCCGTCCGCACCTCGCTCGAACGACGCCTCGAGCACGGCGGCGGCCACACCGGCTGGAGTTGCGCGTGGACGATCGCCCTGTTCGCACGGCTGGAAGACGGCGACCGCGCCCTCGAGGCCGTTCGGAGGCTCCTCTCCGAGTCGACGTACGACAGCCTGCTCGATTCCCACCCGCCGTTCCAGATCGACGGCAACTTCGGCGGCACAGCCGGCATCGCGGAGATGCTCCTCCAGAGCCACGGCGACGAACTCCGGCTGCTCCCGGCGTTGCCAGATGCGTGGGCCGACGGCAGCGTCGAAGGGTTGCGCGCTCGCGGCGGTTTCGAGGTCGATCTCCGCTGGACCGACGGACGACTCGATTCGGCGGTTCTTAGGCCGTCACACCGGGAAGAAGTTCGGGTTCGTACTCGAACACCAATCGAACGGATCACGACTAATTCAGGTCAACGAGTCGCGTTTGCGTCTCCCGAACCGGACGTCGTCACCGTGCCGGTCGAACCGGACCGGACGTACCTGATCGAAACCGAGTGATCGATATCCGCTCGAAGACGACGTCGGGTGGGTCGATACGATAGAACGACCGAACGGGAGGGCAACGACGCGCTGACGGTCTGGAGCGGGCTCGAATCAGCGCCCCTTTGAGAAATCCGCCGAATCAGCCCGTCTTCGGCTGATTTTGTCCTGTCGCACGCGGTGGAAGAACGCTCGTCCCATATTGTTGAACGGTGCTGCTGTTACAATCATACCAGTGTAAATTAGCGGCGTATATCCCCCGTTAATTACTCGTCACGGGACCGAATCGTCGTGAGCGGAGTTGAATACCCGTTCTATATTGTGGAAAACGGGTCCACAGCAGCCGACGTGCGGCCAGCAATTCGGCCAGCGGTTCGGCAATCGCCGCCTCGGCTCGGCGGTTCGACGCGAGTTCGGACTGACATGCGATAACAATACAACTAAGATGAATGCCTTCGCTTGATAGCGTATGTCAATCGGAACGTGCTACTTTCCGGAACACTGGCCGAGCGAACGATGGGAAACGGACGTCCAGCAGATGGCCGACGCAGGCCTCGAGTACGTCCGGATGGGCGAGTTCGCGTGGGCGCGGTTAGAACCCGAACGCGGCGAGTTCGACTTCGAGTGGCTCGAGACGGCCCTCGAGTACATCGACGATCAGGGAATGCAAGCCGTTCTGTGTACCCCAACGGCAACGCCGCCGCGGTGGCTTGTCGACGATCATCCGGATATGCTGCAGGAGGAACCGGACGGGACGACGCGGGAGTTCGGCGGTCGTCGCCACTACTGCTTCAATTCCGAGGCGTACGCGCTGGAGACGGATCGCATCGTCACGCGACTGGCAGAGCGGTTCGCCGACCATCCCGTCGTCGCCGGCTGGCAGACCGACAACGAGTACGGCTGTCACGGGACGATCCGGTGTTACTGCGACGACTGTTCGGCGGCGTTTAGCGAGTGGCTTCAGGACCGGTACGGCGACATCGAAACGCTCAACGAGGCGTGGGGAACGACGTTCTGGAGCCAACGATACGACGACTTCGACCAGATTCAGCCGCCGCGCCACTCGGCGGCCAGCCAGCACCCGTCGCTGCTCCTCGATTACTACCGGTTCAGCAGCGACAGCGCCGTCGCGTACAACGAACGGCAGGTCGACATCCTGCGGGAGGCAAACGACGACTGGTTCGTCACGCACAACTTCATGAGCCACTTCGGTCCGCTCGACGCGTACGACGTCAGCGAGAGCCTCGACTTCGCTTCGTGGGACTCCTATCCGACCGGTCACGTTCAGGTTCAGGCCCAGGGGGAACCCTCGACCGACGAATACCTCGTCGGCAGTCCCGACGTCACCGGCCTCGATCACGATCTCTACCGCTCCGCCGCGAACGCGCCGTTCTGGGTAATGGAACAACAGCCCGGCGACATCAACTGGCCGCCCTACTCGCCCCAGCCCCCAGAGGGAGCGATGCGGCTCTGGGCCCACCACGCCGTCGCACACGGCGCCGACAGCGTCGTCTACTTCCGCTGGCGCCGCTGCCGACAGGGCCAGGAGCAGTACCACGCCGGGCTCCTCGAGGCAGACGGCAGTCCGGACCGCGGCTACGCCGATGCCGCAGACGCTGCAGCCGATCTCGAGTCGCTTCCCGATCTCGAAGGTCCCGAAGCGTCGGTCGCGATCCTCCACGAGTACGACAATCTCTGGGCACTGAACATCCAACCCCACGCGCCGGAGTTCGACTACTGGGCCCACCTCGAGACCTACTATCGGGCGCTTCGCGAGCGCGGTGTGACGGTCGATATCGTGCCGCCGACGCGCGATCTCGACGACTACGCTGCCGTCGTCGCGCCGACGCTGCACCTCGTCGACGACGAACTCGCGACGCAGCTCACGGAGTACGTCGAAAGCGGCGGGAACCTGCTGCTGACGATGCGCTCCGGCGTCAAAGATCGAGCGAACCAACTCCTGAACGAACCGGCGCCGGGCCCACTTGCCGACCTCGTCGGCGCGACGGTCGACGCCCACGAAGCGCCGCATCCGGATCAGGAGCGCACGCTCGAGTACGACGGCGAGACGTTCGACTACCGCGTCTGGGACGAGTGGCTCGAGCCCGATACGGCGACCGTGACCGGAACCCATCAGTCCGGCACTGCAGCCGACACCCCGGCGATCACGACGAACGACGTCGGCGACGGTCGCGTCCGCTACTGCGGCATCTGGCCCGAAGACGAACTGGCGGATGCACTCGTGACCGACCTGCTCGAGGACGCGAACGTGGCGACGACTCCGGAGCCGCTACCAGCGAACGTCCGCGCCATCGAGCGAAACGGGTACTCGTGGGTCATGAACTTCACGGGTGAGGAACGGACCCTCTCGCTTCCGGCTAACGCCTCGGTAGTCGTGGGCTCGGACACCATTCCGGCGTACGACCTCGCAGTCGTCGACACGCCGGTGACCGACCTCGAGGTCGAATAAGGAATCAAATACGAGATTTGAAGTGTATATTATAATAGCTGTTAGAACCACGGAGTTTACTTTGTGAGTTAATCCCTGCATCTATACCAGGAGCATTCATCTATATTCTCGATAAAACATTTTTACACACAAAATCCGAGAATAGAGGAACAGTAGCCTTCGTGAGAGAACGAATGCTACTACAGGCGATACTTGAAATATACGGAAATCGTCACGAGCGCAGTAAGGGTATAGAAGATCGGACCGCCATCGATACCTACCGTCAACGCGGCTGAAACGGCAGTGCTCACGACGGCGACCGTCGCACCCTCGAAAACCGGGCTGACCGGCCGAACGAATCGGTGCCAGCACGTCGACGTAAACTCGAGGACGGTATCCCCTGCAGCGTGCATCCAGTCGCTCGATTCCCTGCCAGTAACGTGCAGTCCCCCGAATCGATCGGCCCCATCGTCGCTCATTCTCCCACGCCGGCGATCGATTTCGCAGTGACTTCAAGCTATATGCTCGAGGACGCGTCGCAACCGGCAGGAGCCGGAGAGACCTCGGTTTTGCCCATTCCCAGAATGTAGGAGCGTGTTCCGCGCTTTATTATCTACATCCGCCAAACAACGGGTGCGGTCAGAACAGTGACCGCGTCCTCAGCCGATCCACGCACCCACCACCCCCAAGGCATCGTCCACTTGTCGTAGTCTGTCCCACACATTGCAAACGCCTTCGCGACCCGCTTTTTACGCTGGCATTATCTCCATCGCACGTTTCCCACGTCGATGCAGAGCGATTACGCCTCGAGATCGATCGGAAGCGCACGTTCGTAGAGTCGGTACTGCGGCGGGTCGAATGCGGTCGCGATCGCGTGTACCGTTACGCCAGCGTCGCGTACCTGCGCCAGCAACTCGGCGAACTCGGGGTCGACCTCGCGGTACGGCCGGAAGCGAGCGACATCGGGCCGTTGCACCACGAATACGATGTGCGCCTCGTCCCCGTCGTCGACGAGTGCAGCGAGACTGCGGAGATGTCGACGACCGCGTTCGGTCTGTCGGTCGGGAAACTTCGCGATCCCGTCTTCGACGTGCGTACAGGATTTGACCTCGACGTACGCGGGCGAGTCGAACCGATCGTGAAGGAGAAAGTCGGCCCGACCGTGGTCGGGGAGTTGCGGTTCTCGCTTGCGAAGCTCGTACCCCTCGAAAGCGGGGAGCGCGTCGGCCGCTAGAAGTTCTTCGAAGAGGTCGTTAGCAAACGCCGTACGAACGCTCACGTACGTCCCGTCGACGTCGATCGCGATCGCGTCGTAGTCGGTCGATCGATCGGGGTCGTCGACGGGCGAACAGAGGATCTTTCGTCCTGATTCGAGGATGCCCTCGAGTGCGCCGGGATCGCCTAAGAATACGCGTTCGGGGTCCTCATCGAACCGGACGCGAACGACGAATCGGTTCGGTCGGTCCACGATCTGTCCCGCAGTGAGTTCGTCGTCGAACGTGAATAGCGCCATGCTATGGTCGACAGAGGATTCAGTTCCATCAATACGAATACGTCGATTGTAAGCAGACCGACTTCAGCGCAGCAAATCGCCGTTGCTACGGTAGGAGGAGTTGCTGGAGAACCGTTGTCCCGTCATAGCTTCACTTTGTGGCCAGAAGCACTTAAAGAACGAACGGAAGCGTGGTGCTCGAGTCGGTCGGAAAACGTGCCTAATTGGCTCTGTTGAAATCCTCGAAGAGTTACAGGTTCGCCCGGTAGTCTGACCGGATGCAGACCTTCCCAAAGTCGCAGTTGCTTCGGTTCGTTGAGCAGGCGTATCACTTGGCTCGACGAGCTGTTGCCCGCTACTCGTCGAAGTTCTCGAAACGCCGGTACACACTTCACCAGCACATCGTCTTGCTCTGTCTCAAGGTACGAAAGAATACGACGTACCGGATGCTTCTTGACGAACTTACGAGATGCCTCGGATTCGGAGCGCCATCGAACTTGAGGAGCTCCCCTCTCCTTCGACGTTGTGGAAGGCATTCAATCGGCTTGATATGGCGGTCTGGCACGTCCTGCTCAACCTCTCGGTCACACTCCTCCCGACCAACGGCGTCGTCGGGATTGATGCCTCCGGTTTCGACCGCAGTCACGCCTCGAAACACTACACGAAGCGAACGAAGTTGACGATTCAGCGGTTGAAAGTCACGCACCTCGTAGACACGAGGTCGAACGCAATCATCGACGTACACGTAACGATGACCCGAAAACACGACTCGCAAATTGCGCCGTCGCTCATCAAGCGGAATACCAATGATGTAGCGATTCTCCTCGGCGACAAGGGATACGATGATCAGAAGATTCGCGCATTAGCCCACGAAGAGGATGTTCGCCCGGTCATCAAGCATCGAGCGTTCTCGTCACTTCACAGGGCGTAGAATGCTCGACTGGACGCCGACCTCTACGGGCAGCGTAGTCAGAACGAAACGGTGAACTCTCGGCTTAAACGGAAGTACGGCGCATTCGTCCGCACACGGTACTGGTGGAAGCGGTTCCGTGAACTCGTTGTCTGCTGTCTCACTCACAACATTGACAAGGCACTCTGAACGTTCGATAGAGGAAATGTAGTGATCATCGAGGTTTATCGCCGGTCGGGAATCCATGAACCCCTCGTGAAAGATACGGAGCGCGTATTTAGCGCACAATCACGCGTTGACTTCTCAAAAGAGAGTGCTCAGGTTCGGGATTGATACTAGCTTCTTAACATTCTTGATGCTGCTAGTGAAATTACCATTTATGCGCCGTCGCGCATTCCTCGCGTCCGCCCTGACCGCCGCCTCCACCACCGCTGCGGGGTGTAGTGCTGTCGACTCGCGAACCGAACACACGGACCCGACAGTAAAAACCGACGACAATCCCCGGGATGATGGGAAATATCTCGAATTTCGCAAAGACGGCACTGACCTCGCTACCGTGGGCGTTGATCCCAGGTTTGCCCCCTTGCCGAACCATTTCCACACGTCGATTTCGCACCCTGAGGATACCGAACTGCAGTCGCTCACACAGCGGTTTGTGGCACTGGGCGGTGACGGCACCCCGCCACAGCTTTCGCTCCAAGGTCCGTTTATGGGCGACCACGAACCCCATCCGTCCGTATCACTGTTCCGAGAGGGGACGGCTGCAGTCGTCGAAGTCCACCGGTTCGGCGAGATCGCCAACGAGACCGTATTCATTGACCTCCCCGTCACCCGATGGCCGGAGTCGGCCCGACGAGTCGTCGTCGAAAGCACCGTCAAACTCGTCAAGCCGGGGCTACCCGACCGAACACACGTCCTCGACGGACAACTCGAATTCGAGGTTCCCGCTGAGACCGAAGCCGGTGAATGAACCGCTCAACACGCACATCTACCTAACGGTTGTTTCAGCGACGATGATGTCGAACGCATAGGATTTCAATAGACCCGCCTAATTGCATACTAGCGATAGAATCGGATCGAAGACAGCGTTGCGAGACGGGGTAAAACACTCGCGGAATGGTGCCTCTGACACGGGGAGGGGATGGGGTGTGGGGAAGACCGTAGCCACCGAGTGGGTCCCCGCGAGTGTACCAAGATGTAGAATATCCGTTCGGAAGAGACGACGGCCAAATAGTATTGGACCGACCTGTTGAATCATGCTGAACGACGATCGTACGATGGTTCGAGAAAAGGAACATCTACGTCGTGCCCAGCGGCATGCGCGTTTAGTTTCGCTGCAGCAGGTGACTCACGCACCGCAGTGGCGTCGTACCCCGCACCGTCGAAGGCCTCTGTGATCCAGCGTTTGCCTCGGAGTTGGAATTTCTGGTGGTACTCCTCTGCTACGTGAAAGTCCTCGAGCGGTTCGAGCCGCGTCTCGATCTCTTCTCGATCGAGTTCGGCGTTAGCCAGATACGTTTGTAGTTGATCCCGTTGATCGGCCGTCTCGGTAAAGACGATATGCTGGTACTGGCGTTTCTTTGGCTGTTTGTACGGATGGTGTTCGGCGAACGCCCACTCGAGGAGGTCGCCGAACGACAGCTGATCGGGATCGTACTTGAGTTGGACGACTTCGGTGTGGTCGCCCATAGCGTCGTAGGATGGCTCGGGTGTCGTCCCGCCGGCGTAGCCGACTCGCGTTCGAACGACGCCGTCCAGTGCGCCGGCTGCTGCGTCAGGTCCCCAGAAACAACCGAGCCCGAACGTCGCTGTTTCGGTGGTATCCGGCGCTTTCGCATCGAATGCTTCGATAACTGTTGGTGTGAGCATGGCAGTAGCGGGGTGACCGTGTTCGGTATCGTCGTTCCGGTCTGTACGTAGTTAACCCTGTCTCCGCCGCCCGTCGTAGCGCGCTCGAGGGGTGCGAGTCGCTCGACGTTTTGTTCTGTACATCGGACTCGTAGTCCATCTACACTGGCAATTCGGTGCACCCCGTCTGCTGAGTTACTGAATTTCGTAGGTGAGTTGTACAAAAACGTCGCCGTGTTTCTGGACGTCGACCAGTTTCAGGGACGGGCTGGTGATCCTGCGCGGCAGCAGTGGGGCACCCGAACCGAGTGTGACGGGCGCAACGCTGAGGATGATTTCGTCGAGCAGTCCGTGATCGTGGAACTGCCCGACGAGGTCACCCCCACCGACTAGCCATATGTTCTCACCGTCTACGGCATCGACCATCTCAGCATGGACGGGCGCAACGTCCCCCTGTACGAAGCGGATGTCCGCACCGTCGACCACCGGTAAGTCCCGAGTGCTGAATATCCAGGCCGGGATGTCGTACGGCCACTTTTCGGGGTCCTCGAGGAGGGTCTCGTGCTCAAGCAGCCACTCGTAGGTCGTCGACCCCATGGCAACAGCACCGACCTGATCGATGAACTGCCGGTAGTTGTCCTGGACACCCTCGATCTCGCCGAACTGGAAGAGCCAGTCCAGTGACTGGTCTTGGTCAGCGAGATACCCGTCGAGACTCGTGGCCGTGTAATAGTGGGTCTTCATCCGTCCAACCACTACTTTAGACGGCTTCTGAGGGTATAACGGTACTCACAACGAATTGGAACCTTGGAACTTCGACGGGGCAGGCTTCGATCAAGCTACCAGTCAAACTTGCAATTCTCTTCAGCCTTCAACGGAGCCGTCGACCCTACTGGCGTTCGAACGTCTGCCGGACAGCCTCGTGTTCATCGAAGGCCGACAGCGCCAACCCGAGTTTGATTCGTGCCTTCCACGGGGGAAGCTCACCGGCCGGAATCGTCCCGTGATCACGGAGCGTTTGGCTGCCACCGGGTCCACCGTATCGCGCACCGACAGCGCCGTCGTAACAGCGCGTCGCGACGACGACCGGAATTCCGTCAGCAACCGCATCGGCGACGGCATCGCCGAGTTCGGGGGTCGTGTTCCCGATGCCGCTCGCAGCCAGGACGATCCCGTCGACGCCGTCGGCGACGGCACGCTCGAGTTGTCGACCATCGACACCCAAGCCGCTGGTGACCACCTCGACTCGGGCCGTCGTCTCGAGAGCGGGGATCGAGACTGACTCGCTGCGGGGCTCGCGGCGGAGCGCCAGCCCGTCGGCCGTGATCTCTGCGACCGGTCCCGCATCGGGTGACGCGTAGGCTTCCGGACGTCCCGCCCGTGCTTTCGTCACCCATCTAGCTGCGTGGACGAGATTTCCAAACGCGATGTAGACGCCATCTCCGAAGCGGTCGTCACCCGCGACGCGAACCGCCTGCAGCAGATTCGCTGGGCCGTCCGCACCCGGACGATCCGCGGGTCGTTGCGCCCCAGTGAATACGACCGGTATCTCGGCGTCAACGACGAGGTCGAGGTAGTACGCCGACTCCTCCATCGTATCGGTGCCGTGAGTGATGACGACGCCGTCGACTCCGTCGTCCGCTGCGCGCTCGACGGCGCGTGCCATCGACGCGACGTCCCCGAACGAGAGGTGGAAGCTAAGCTCGTCGCAGACGGATTCGACGTCGAGAGTCGCTACGTCCTCGAGTTCGGGAACAGCGTCGACGAGATCGTCGCCGTCTTTGGACGGCGTTGCCCCGTCCGGGCCGTCCGTCGATGCGATCGTGCCACCGGTACTCAGAACACGAACCTGTGGGAGCGCCATGCGTCGCTGTTTTGGTCGAAGCTACTTCGCTGTTACCGGCCGGTAGTGGCTCAGGTCCAGTAGACGAAGGGGCGATCGTAACTGACGCTCGAATCGGGAATCAGGAATCGAGAATCCGGCTGCTCGATCACTCTATTTCTAACCGGCCGCTCCCCGCATCCGTCTCGTCGCTGTTCTCGTCCCACTCGAGTTCGAACTCGATGCTCAGCTCGCCGGGGCCGTCCGCCGGCCCCTCGCGTTCAGCTTTGACCTCGAAGGTCGGCTGTGCCGGCGGGTCCATCGTCACTGACTCCGATCCGGATTTCAGCGTTATCGTCTCGCCGTGGTCGAGTTTATCGGCGACACTGCGCAGATACGAGGCGATTTCTTCTCGAGGCAAGTCACTTTCCGATTTGAATAGTACTTCTTCGGGCATAGACTGAGACTACGTCCCCAGTGCCGATAAGTGCATCTGTTATACCGTGGCACATTTACATGTCCCGTTAGCCGACAGATACTGAAATTCCATTAGCAGTAGTAGACCCAGAAGGTGTGTCCGGCTGCACAGTCAACCTTCGTGTAATCACCGAATGCGGCTACGTACGGACTGATTTTTAGTTCTACGTCTGCATCCGGAATCGGGACGGTACTGGTCTCGCCGCATTTCGGGCACGCGACTTCTTCGGTTTCTTGGACTTGCATCTGCGCTGATCGTACAATATACACCACGAATGATAATGTAGTTTTCTGCGCTAAATCGAGAGAGTCGCTATCTGGATACTGACTGTGAGTTTCACAGGTCACACCCGATGACAAGCGAATGGAAAACAGCTGGTACGCAGCCGAACCTGTAGCACCAGTACCTGAGCCACGGCGAGTTCCTGACCACTCGTCTCCCTGGTCGGCATCACGAGGCTGCCTTCGTTGCCTGCTGCTGACCTATTGCCCGTTCGATCGAACGCGTCGTATTACAGCCGATCTCGCCGGTCCAGTTTCAGTTTCACTCTGGTTGGCTCGCCTATATACAACCTCGGATCCAAAAGTGGGCATAGAGGGGGCAACGACACCACCACACCTACCATCGGCCTATCGTAGTCACGCGCTCCCTCCACACCGTCTTTCCCGATTCATGCCTCCCACGAACTCCCCATCTCTGATTCCGACACCGAACCGCTGTCTCGAGTCTACGCCTCTCGGAGAGTTCCACGACTGCAGCCCCAGCGAGCGACGTGAACGATGCTAACCGATAGAATGGACCGGTTGCTGTCCCGACTGACGCGAAGGGAGACCGTATACGAGTGTCGTCGATGCGGGACGACCGTCGACGACGGCACTGACAACTGCCCCGAGTGTGGGTCGGACGCAATCGTGCAGTACCGAATCTCCTGAGTGCTGCGAGACGTCTGCAGGGACCGCGGCCGGCGGTAATTTGCGGTGTACTCATCCCGGGCAGTCCCCACATTGCTTTATCCACATCGAGAGCGTATCCAACGCATGGCATCGGTTCTCGTCGTGTACGGGACTGGCGAAGGACAAACAGCGACCGTAGCGGAACGGATCACGGCGACGCTCGAGGATCGAGGACACGACGTTACGACGATCGATATCGAATCGATATCCGACGACGTATCGATCGATTCGTTCGACGCCGCGCTCATCGGCTCGTCGATACACGTCGGGAAACACCACTCGGCGATCCCGGAGTTCGTCGCGTCGAATCGCAAAGCGTTGCACAGTCGGCCGACAGCGTTCTTCCAACTCTCGCTGTCGTCAGCAGTCGACGACGAGAAGCGTCGAGCGGACGCAGCATCGTACGTGGACGGACTACTGGAGGAGACGGACTGGCATCCGGATCGAATCGGGCTGTTCGGGGGCGCGCTCCGGTATTCGAAGTATGGATTTCTCAAGCGACTGCTGATGAAACGGATCGCCAAGGACGCGACTGGTGACGTGGATACCAGTCGGGACTACGAGTACACCGACTGGGACGAGGTCGACGCGTTCGCCGCCGACTTCGCGGCCTTCGTCGAGAGCCGAACGGGAGACTGAGTCACGCCGCGCGTCTACGGCAGCCGACGATCGGTACGGGCCTCGGGCTCGCGCTCTGCCAGCGGATCGTCGAACGGCACGGCGTTCGAACGAGCGAAGCGAGTTCGGCCGGCTCGCAGAGCGAGTCTGCCGGCGGCGAGATCTGGGTCGAGTCCGAGCCCGGCGACGGCGCGACCTTTTCGTTTACACTCCCTGCCGCGTGATCGAGTCGGCTTCGCCGACTGTCTACTGAGAGCCCTCGCCGACGGCCGTCGCCTCGAGGACCGCTTCGACGGACAGTTCCTCGCCGTCGAGTTCGATCCACATCGCCTCGGGCTGGTCGACGTCGATCGACGTGACGGGACCGACGACGGTGAACGCGTCGCCGTGGCCGCCGCCGGTAACGCCGCCAGCGCGGATCGTGCCATCGTCGGCTTCCTCGATGAAGTCAGCCGCGTCGTACGTGCCGCCTTCGATCCGACCGCCGGAGGGACTCTCGTACGGCGCGTCGGTGAACTCGACGGCGCCATCAGCCGAGAACTCGTACCCGGCAAACCGTGCGTCGGGTTCGGTGACGAACGCGAGCAGGTGTTCTTCCGGCTCGGTGTCGTCTTCGCCCTCATCGCCGTCGTTGTCGGCGCTACCGTCCGACGACGGGCTAGTACCGTCGCTGCCGCCGCCCGACGCGGCTTCTTCGGCCGAGCGCGGGACCCCCGCGACCTCCTCCGGGGACGTCCGCTGCGGCGAGCCCGCGGACGAGCCGTCGATCGACCCCGAGTGGATTACCTCCGTCTCGTAGCGGACGTTCTCGAGTCTGGGTGTCGCGTCGTCCTGCCATTGACCGTCGCCGACGCGGATATCGCCGAGTTCCGAGTCGGAGAAATCGCAGTCGACGACCTTCGGCGCATTGTAGAATCCCCAGAAGCCGCAATCGGAGCCGACGGAAACGCAGTTTTCGACGCGGCTGCCGTCGGTCCCCACGCGGAACGAGGACGAGACGCAGTCGGCTGCGTAGCTGTTCGTGATGATCACGTCGCCACCGCCTCCGGCACCGAGACTGTGCTGGGGGAGGTCGCCCGGCGAACTGCCGTAGATCGCGTTGTCGGGCAGGTCCTGGATGTTGACGTTGTTGATCTCGATCGTGCCGCTATGGTCGTTCGCAACGTAGATACCAGTCGGCCCGTTCGGGTACGTCTCGCCCGTGGCGCCGTCGGCGAAGTAGTAGTTGTCGATGACGCCGTCGCCGCTGACGATAAACGGCTCCGCCTTCGTCGTCTCGTCCCAATTCCCGCGGATCCCGAGGTTGCGAACTTCCCAACCCGAGCCGCGCGCACTGATCTGGAACTTCGCGTTCCGTGCGGAGATGTCGATCAGCGTGTTCTCGAGCGTGTCTCCATCGCCGAGCGTGATCGTGTGGGTCTGCCCAGCGGGGACCTCGATGACGTCGTAGTCTCCGCCGGCGGCCGCAGCAGAGGTGGCACCGGTAAGCGCAAGGGCGACTCCGCTCGCGGCCGCTTTCAGACAAGAGCGACGATCGACTAGCGTCCGTTCGTCCGCTTCCGAACGAGTCTCCTCGTGAGTAGTCATCTACCCGTTCCGATGGCCAGTTCACGGAAGCCAGATTCTCTTCAACTGATCGGTCTTTATCCGATACAATCTTGGTTTGGTGAATATGTATCCATATTTACATTCAATCAGACCGCGTCGTACCGAGAGGAGATGGCCAAGATGCTCTTGGGTTTATTCTACAATATAGTTTAGTTTAAAGAAAACTGCAGATATTTCGCTATATAACTGGTATAGTATAGATATGAAGTTATGTGTCTTCAGAATTATCGCAGAAACCGTAATATTCCGGATTCTAAGCTCCTCAGACCTAATTCGGCTATCAGATTTTCCTTCGGCTACGGCTGAACAGTCGAACTAACGTAATTAATCAAAACAACACCGAAATCGCACCAATACCTCAAAATACGTATTGGCTGTATCCATAGCCTCTGAAGACCAATCGACCGACATTCGTCAGAGAATTGTGCTCCCCACACACTATTATGGTGGTTAGAGACCGTATTCAACACTCGACGGTAACGTACCAACTGACCGGATGCAGAACTAGGCGATACTTCTCGAAGTCGGGTTTTGTCAGTCGTCAACCACATCCTGAGATTACCATTGGTTATTACATATTTTAGTTAGATATTTGTAACTACCACCAAGTATTATAGAATAATTTACATTATCGACTGTTGTCTGATAGCTCGTGTCATGGAGTTAGAAAAACGGGACTTCCTGAAAGCACTGGGTGGAATCGCAGCGTTAACAACTGCAGGGTCAGCGTCGGCGCGATCCGACCGGCACACTGATGATGACTTCGAACTCGAAGACTTCGCAAGAGCATACCTCAACAACGACGACGTACTCGATAACCGAGAACTCGAGACGCTTCTGCACCGATTAGAAAACGAAAACCCCGAACTGGTTACGGTCGATCAGATCGGACAATCGAATCAAGGACGGCCGCTGTACTCCGTGAGCGTCGGGAAAGAGAAGAACCCGAGCGTACTGGCCATCGGCCAACAGCACGGCGACGAATACTTCATGGCCGAGGGGCTGCTCGCGGTCGCCCAGTTCCTCACCAGCGGCGACCCGCGAGCCGAGCGTATACTCGAGAATCGAACGGTCCATCTCGTTCCGCGAGTGAATCCAGACGGCTTCGTCGTTCCGCACCGGTACAATATCGATCCGGAGGCGCCCGAAGACGATCCGGAGAGCGGTATCTTTCAGGGCGGATCTGGGATTTTCGCGGCCGACGAACCGGGGGTCGGCTGGGATATCAACCGTTACAACCGCCACGATTGGACTCAACACGAACTGTACCAGAACTTCCCCGAAGAGTATCCCGAGAATCCGGTTCCCGAAGCGGTGGCCATCCACGCAATGATGGACGAAGTCGATCCGGAGTGGGTCATCGACTTCCACCGAATGGGGAGTTTCATGGTTGATTACGAGTCCGAGTGGCCGGGACCCGAGTGGGCCCGCGACGACACGGACGACGATGCGGAAGACGAAACTGAAGGCTTCGTCCCGCCGGATCCGAACGATCCCGGCGACGGGTACATCGGAACCGGGGCAATGCTGTGGCCGCTCCACGAGGATGTCGATCCGGAGATTCGCGAACTCTCCAAGCAACTGGTAGTGACGATGCGCGACGACCTAATCGAACCCGACGACGAATTACGACGTGTAGAATACGTGCGATATCCCGGCGGAACCTACGGTGGAATCGCCAGAAACGGCCACGCGTTAGCTGGCTACGGCAGCGTCCTCGTCGAAGTAGCGGGCGGGACGCTCGGCGACCGTCTCTTCCGAGCACGACAACCCTTTGACGCGATGCTGGCAGCAGCCGAAGCGACTGCCGACGGGTCGCTGTATACCGTCGACACAGCTCGTGTGGACGAACTTCCTGAAGCGGGCACCGATGTTGGAATAGAAGAGGACGGCGCAGAGTAATCGCTACGCACCGGAACCGACAACCCCCCGAGAGGGTAGCAGTACCCCCGTCGATCGATTACCAGTCGTTGAGATCGAATCGAGACGAATTACGACATACGGACCGTATTCGACACCGAGAGTGAACAGCGAAGATCAGTGCAGGTCGGGGAGATACTCGGCGTTCGCGGCGAGCAGGTCGTCGACCATCTCGTCGATCGTCTCGAGATCGAGCGCGGCCGCCGTCAGCGGATCGAGTTTCACGGCCTGTCGCAGGGCAGTCTCGTCCCGATCGAGGATCGCGTCGACGGCGCGTTCCTGGACGGCGATATTCGAACGGTTCAACGCCGCGAGCTGCGGGGGAAGATTACCGACGGAACAGGGATGAATTCCCCGCCCGTCGACGAGACACGGAACCTCGACGCAGGCGTCGGTCGGCAGGTTCGCGATCGCGTCGGTGTCGTTTCTGACGTTGAGATTCATCCGGCGGGTTTCGTCGGTTTCGATCGAGTGGATGACTCGGGATCCGTAGTCGGCGGAGCGCTCGAGGGCGACGTCGTCCTCGGTTACCTCGAACTCGTCCTCCTCGAGGGCCGGCTGGTAAGACTGCCAGTGCTCCAGATACCGTCCCGTCGGCATCCACTCGACGGTGTAGTGGCCGAAGTCTTCGTCCGGCGTCAACTCCTCGATGAGGTCGTCATCCGTCCGGAAGTACGGGAGGTACTCGCTCAGGTGGTGGCTCGATTCGGTAATGAACGCGCCGAAGTGCTCCATCACGTCGAATCGGACCGGATCCTGCTCGTAGACGTCAGGATCGGACGCAGCCTCGCGGAGCGCCGGATAGCAATCCTCGCCGTCGCGTTCTAACTCGAGGTACCACGCCATGTGGTTGATACCGGCGACCCAGTGCTCGATGTCGTCGCTCGAGACGTCGAGGTAGCGGCCGATAGCCTCGGTCGTGTGCTGGACGCTGTGACAGAGCCCGACGACGTCGACGTCAGTCGCTTCGTCGACCGCCCAGCAGAGCATCGCCATCGGGTTGGTGTAGTTCAGCAGGAGCGCGTCGGGGCACAGCTCCTCCATATCGCGAGCGATGTCGAGGACCGTCGGCGCAGTCCGCAGGGCGCGGAAGACCCCACCGGGGCCCAGCGTATCGCCGACGGCTTGTTTCACGCCGTACGCCTCGGGGATACGGATCTCGTTCTCGAACGGTTCTTCGCCGCCGACGTTGATCATATTCAGCACGTAGTCGGCTCCCTCGAGGGCCTCGCGTCGATCCGTCGTGGTTCGGATGTCACCCGGAAGGTCGTGGTGGTCGACGACCGCCTCGCCGACTTCGGCCGTCCGCTCGAGCCGCTGCGGATCGATATCCATCAGCGTGATCGTGCTGTCTTGCAAGCGGTCGAACGAGTAGATGTCCGTCAGCAGGTTCGTTGCGAAGACGACGCTCCCGGCGCCGATGAAGGTAATGTTCGTCATTAGAACCCCTCAACTGCGGTGAGACGAAGTTGTTGCTCCGAACGACCGCCTCGAGAAGCCGTCTGGGTACTGTTCGGGGACGTGCGAGCAGTGTCGGTCAGTCGTGGACGACACTGACGACGATGCTGAATCGGCATGAATCAACGATGACTCTTGTCGGTAATAAACTCTTGCCAATTGATTCCACGGAACGTGCCGACTACACAGTTGACGGTCGACCGGAGGGAAACTGCCGGTCAGCAACTGTCCCGTTTGAGCGGTTCTACGTTACTCACGGAGGACCGATACGTCGAAGACCGGCTTACAGGTCCCGCCCTCGAGGAACGTCTCGAAGGCCTCGTCGGCCTCGAGCAGGTTAAAGCGGTCGTCGATAAACGTCTCGGCGTCAACGTCGCCCGTGTCGATCAGGCGCAGCGCATTCTCGAAGTCCTCGTACTTCGACGCGTAGGAACACTGCAGGTCGATTTCCGACCGGACGAGCGGCGAGTAGGGCATCGTCGTCTCGCCGGTCTGACCGACGAGGACGATCTGGCCGCCCTTTCGGACCTCATTGACGGCCGACGGCAGCCCCGACGGGTGGCCCGTCGTGTCGAAGACGACGTCGTAGCCGATGCCGTCGGTTAATTCGTCGCGGACGGCGTCGAGCTCGTCGTCGGCCACGTTGATCGTCTCGAAGCCGAGTTCCTCGGCGAGCGGGAGGCGATACTCGGCGTCCTGACCGACGCCGCTGACGACGACCTCGGCGCCCTGTGCGCGGGCGATCTGAGCGGTGAGGAGTCCGATCGGACCGGGTCCCTCGACGAGGACTCGCGTCCCGGCGCGTACGCGAGAGTTCTGGATGACCGCTCGCGCGCCGATGCTGGTCGGTTCGACCATCGCCGCGTGTTGCTGGTCGACCCCGTCGGGGACGGGGTGAAGCGCGTCCTCGGGGACGGCGATATAGGGCTCGTAGGCGCCGTTGTGGTCGACACCCGTGATGACCGCGTTCTGACAGACGTTCGATTCGCCGATCTCGCACTGGTAGCAGTCGCCACAGCCCCGGATGGGACGCTCGACGACGCGGTCCCCGACCGAGAACTTCGTCACGGCGTCGCCAACCTGGACGACGCGACCCGAGTACTCGTGGCCGATGATCGTCGGCAGCTCCATCCGCTCGAACGCCGACTCGAACTCGTAGATGCCCGCGTCGCTCCCGCACAGCCCCGCGTAGTCGACTTCGATCAGCGCCTCGTCCGGTGCGGGATCCGGTCGGTCGCGATCGACGAGTTCCATCGCTCCGTGCTCTCGAGCAGTCTTGGCTAATCCTCGCATGGTACCGGATCAGTGATTCATGGTTATAATTCTGTGGGGTTGGAATCGACGGACCGAAGCCCAGTTGAGACTCGCGGAAGCCGCCTATCCGTATCGAGCGAAGTAGATCGAGACGGAGGTTCGTGCACAGTTCTGCCGACAGCGTGTTCGCAGAAGGGTACGATCGAACACTCACTACGAGCGGTGCTTTCCGACCGATCGTTAGGAGCGCTCTCGTCTCGAGGACCGCACGGATAGCGACACACTCACCGGTGACGTTCGATCGTCCCAGCGTCCCTCGGCCATCCGGACGCGAGATTGACCATCGTGGTGACATGAACCGAGGCACTTATACTACATTATCCAAAATGAACGTACAGATGGCTGACGCAGAGATCACAGTCCATACTGCAGCGAGTATCGACCGGATCGCGCCCGAAATTCACGGCCACTTCGCCGAGCACCTGGGACGGTGTATCTACGGGGGAATCTGGCACGCCGACAGCGCCGACGAGGACGGCTTCCGCGAGGAAACCGTCTCGTTACTCGAGGACCTCGAGTTGCCGGTGCTGCGGTGGCCGGGCGGCTGTTTCGCCGACGACTACCACTGGGAGGACGGCGTCGGGCCGCAGGACGAGCGGCCGCGCCGCCGGAACCTCTTCTGGGCGCAGGGTCCCGAAGAGAAGCCCGAGGAGTCCAATTCCTTCGGCACCGACGAGTTCCTCGAACTCTGCGAGCGGATCGGTACGGAGCCGTACCTCGCGGCAAACGTCGGCTCGGGCAGTCCCCAGGAAGCGGCCAACTGGGTCGAGTACTGTAACTACGACGGCGACACGGAACTGGCCGACCGACGCCGCGAGAACGGCCGCGAAGACCCATACGGCGTGAAGTACTGGGGGCTGGGCAACGAGAACTGGGGCTGTGGCGGCCAGATGTCGCCCGAGCAGTACGCCCGCGAGTACCGCCGGTACGCCACCTACGTCGGCACCCAGTCGAACCTGATGTTCGACCACGACCTCGAGCTCATCGCCTGCGGCTTCGAGGGCCACGAGTGGAACCGCCGCTTCTTAGAGGAGATCAACGAGGCGCCGTGGGGCGCGGAGTTCCCACTTGACCACCTCACGCTGCACCACTACTACGGCCGGGGAACGAACGTCGACGAGGCCGACGAGGACAAGTACGACCGCATGCTCGCGGAGGCCCTCGAGATGGAACGCCACATCGAGCGCATGGCCGGTGCGATCAACGCCGTCGCGACAACTCGCGACATCGGCGTCATCATCGACGAGTGGGGGACCTGGCACCCCGAAGCGACCGCCGACAACGGCCTCGAACAGGAAGGGACCGTATTCGACGCCCTCTCGGCGGCGGCGGTGCTCAACATCTTCAACGACAACAGCGACGTCGTCACGATGACCAACATCGCCCAGACGGTCAACGTCCTCCAGTGTCTCGTCGAAACCGACGAGGACGACGCTTGGGCGCGGCCGACCTACCGCGTCTTCGACCTCTACGCTCCGCACAAGGGCAACGAGGCCGTCCGGACCTCCGTCGACACGCCGACCCGCGAAGTCGTCGACGGCGATTCGAACGACGAACTTCCGCTCGTCAGCGCCTCCGCGTCCGTCGGCGACGACGGGACGTACGTCACCGTGGCGAACCTCGACTGCCGCGGCGAGCAGACCGTCGACGTCTCCCTCGAGGGAACGGACCTGAACGAGGACGATATCTCCGCCGAGATCCTGTTCGCCGAGCAGGAGCCCGACTACGCGGTAACCAAGCACAACGCCGACGAGTTCACCGCCGACGACCTCGCCGTGCCGTCGGACGGCAGTTCGATCGAAGTGGAGCTACCGCCGTCGACCGTCGCCGCGATCTCGATCGAATAAGCGCTTCCGAACGGCCGTTCTGTCCTGCACCGTTCTTTTTTCGCGTCGTAATTTCGGCCCGACCGGTCGAATTCGAAGAGACGCTGCTCGAATCTGTTGGTGATCCACTGACTGCAACTCGAGCGTGCGTCCGGCAAACAGGACTCGAAAGCACGCTCGGAGAACGGAAGTCGGACACACGTTCGGAGGGGAACATCGACACACCGCTCCGGCACCGACCGCCGTACTCACGCGACGGAGTTCGCACCACGTCACACCGGCAGTAATCGTCGTCGCTGACTGACCCCCTGTCACGAGATGGCCGGAAATCTGATTCGTTCCTCGAGTCCGCAGTAGACTGCGTTTCCCAATGAGAAATACATCTACTCGTCGGGTACATCCCGTATTCTCTATTATTCGCAACGTCGGCTACCCCATTCGATTACGATCGTACATCCGTAAATATACTTTACGCGATTCTATCGTTCCTAATCAGGAAACGGGGAATGACAGTGTATCCCACACGGGGTCCTAGAACCCGATAGCGGTAGCGATAGTACCTATCCGGTCGGTGATCGGGCTGATACAATTTCTTCCGTAGTACCACACGAGCAACCGTGACAAACGCGGAGTCGTTTCAACTCCTCTGTAAGTCATTATAGTCCACAATATTTTTTATCCCGTAACCAGAACAGGAGGCTATGCCATCACTTGGCAATGAGCACACGGTAGAGTCGAATCGGCGCTCTATCTCGCGCAGAGGTCTTCTTCGCGCCGGCGCAGCCGGCGGTGCGATGGTCGTGGCCGGTTGCGCGGGAAGCGAGGAGGGGGAATCAGGGGGGACTGACACGTTCATCGAGCCAACGACGACCCAGCCGACGAACTGGCAGTTCAATCACCTCAACCTGACCAATCCGTTCGCCCACGAGATGCAGAGCGATCCGCTCCAGCGATACCACATCGCCAACGAGGAGTTCGACTCGTACGCGGTTTCCGTCGAGGAATTCAGCGGTGAGACTGCAGTGTTGAAGGTGCGAGACGGACTCACGTGGCACAACGGAGATCCCGGTGATCCGGTCAACGCCGACGACCTCTACACGAAACTGGCGACCGACGCCATCATCGGCGACACGATCTCGACCCTCTGGACGGACATGCAACGAGCCGGCGACAAGTCCGTCGAGCTTACCCTCGACGGGACGGTCAACGAGCGACTGTTCATGGACGCGCTCAACTACTACTGGCTCGAGACGCCACACCGGCTGTACCGGGACTACGTCGAGCGGTGGGAGGACGCGACGACCGACGACGAAGTCGCCGATATTCGAAGCGATCTCCGCAACGACGCCTTCGACGAGCCGAAGGGGAACGGCCCCTTCCAGTTCGAGGAGCGAACGAACAACTACCTCCGGATGAGTCTGTACGAGCACCACCCGGACGCGGACAACATCAACTGGGACTACTGGGAGATCCAGCGAGTCTCGACCGACACCGCGAGCGTGCTGCTCGGAGGCGAAGTGGACGGGATTCGGAACTACACCGCACCGGAATCGGTCTTCGAGAGCGCCCCCGACGATCTCCTGCACGCGCAACTGCCTGCACTGTGGGGCCACTCGTTACCCTTCAACCACGAGGACGAGGACTTCGGCAATATCTACGTCCGCCAGGCCATCTGTGAGTTTATCGACCGAGACGCCTGTGCGAGCAATTACGGCCGCTTCGGACAGCCGGTCGAAGCGCCGAGCGGACTCGTCGGAAACATCGACGGACAGAACGAACAAAGCGACCGATGGCGGAACAAGGTCTCCGACGAGATGGCCGAGCAACTCCACCGGTACGACGATCCCGAGCGAGGCCGACGACTCCTCGAGGGAGAGGGGTACCAGAAGGACGACGGCGAGTGGTACCGTCCCGACGGCAGCCGGTTCGAAGTGACGGTCAAAACCGTCGCCGGCTTTAACGACTGGCACCCCATCTACGAGACGATCGTCGACAACCTCAACGCGGAGGGGATCGCCGCCGAACTACAACAGATCGAGGAGTCGGCGTACTGGTCGAACCACTACCTCGCCGGTGACTTCCAACTGGCGTCGACGGGGTGGACGCTCCAGCGATCGAGCCCGTACTACGTCTTCGACATGTACTACAACATCGATCCGGAGTTCATGAACCTCTCCCCCGACGACCTCGAGGCGCCGCCGATGGGCGACCCCGACGGCGAACTCGAATCCGTCGATCCGCGCGGACTGATGGAGGAACTGCTCGTCACGCAGGACGATGCGGAGGCGACCAGTCTCGTCGACGAACTCGCGTGGATCACCAATCAGACGATGCCGATGCTACAGATCAACGAGATCAACGACCCGGTCTGGTTCTATACCGACGACTGGGAGGTTCCGGAACCGGACTCGCCGAAGTACCAGTCGAAGTGGCCGCTCTGGTGGTTCCCGCGATTTGGCGACCTACAGGCGAAGTAGAGTGACGACGTCGAGCGTCGATCCGTCAGCAAAACGGAACCATTATAGGACAACACCTACCACACTCATTCAAATTAATGTACATAATAAAGCGTCTCGGGCAAGCAGTTGTCACGCTTCTCGCCGTGATAACCGTGACGTTCGGACTGATTCGAGCGATGCCCGGTGGTCCGGCGGAGTACATCAGGGCACAGGTCATGCAGAACCGCGGATCGAACGGCGTCGACATGTCCCAGCTCAACTCGCTGGTCGAGTCGTACACGAACGTCGACCCGTCGACACCGCTGTACGTCCAGTACTTCGATTATCTCACCAGCGTCCTGCAGGGGGATCTCGGGCAATCGGTGTGGTTCAACCGCCCCGTTAGCGACATTATTATCGAAGCCGCTCCGTGGACGATCTTCCTCCTGACGATCGCAATCTTGCTTTCGTTCGCAATTGGAATCGTGCTCGGGGCCGTCATGGCATACCAAGAAGGAAGCCGATTTGACGTCGGATCGACGGTCGTCTCGATGTTTCTGAACTCGGTTCCCTACTACATCGCGGCGATTTTCCTGGTGTACGTCCTCTCCATCCAGCTGAGTGTCTTCCCGCAGTCGGGGAACTACTCGACCAGCATCGATCCGTCGCTGTCGGCCGCGTTCATTTCCGACGTCCTGTACCACGCGACGCTCCCGATCGCGTCCCTCGTCGTGACCGGCTTCGGCGGGACGGCGATCACGATGCGGGGGAACGCCATCCAGGAGATCGGCGAAGACTACATTCGAGTTGCGAACCTTCGTGGCGTTCCCGGACGCCGAATCGCGATCCGATACGTCGGTCGAAACGCCGTGTTGCCGATGTACACGAGCTTGATGATCTCCATCGGCTTCATGTTCGGCGGCTCGGTCATCCTCGAGGAAATCTTCGCGTACCCCGGCCTGGGGTACTACCTCCTGCAGGGAATCCACAGCGGTGATTATCCGCTGATGATGGGCATCTTCCTCGTTATTACCGTCGCAGTTCTGCTCTGTATCCTGATCGCGGACCTCACGTACGGAAAGATCGATCCGCGGATCAGCGAAGGCCAGTCCAAGGAGGCATACTGAGAGGTGACTGACAATGGCTGAAACGAATTCGACGTTCGACGCGACCGACGACCGAGATGGAACGAGAGATGGACCGAGAGCAACTCGTTCGGAACTGTACAGGGAGTGGCTTGACGTAGCCGTTCTCGCCCCACTACGAGTCATTTGGGATGACTGGCGGACGCAACTCGGCTCCCTCATCATCCTGTTTTACGTCCTGATGGGGACGGTCGGCCTCTATCTCGTTCCCGCGCCGACGCAAGGACAGGGGCCGAACCGGACGCCGCCGCTCCAGAGTCTGTCGTACCCGCTCGGGACGGACAATCTCGGGACGAGCCTCCTGTCGGAGATCGTGTACGCGACGCCGCCGATGCTGAAGATGATCCTGGCCGGCGCGGTGTTTTCGACGATTATGGCAGTAGGGATCGGAACCGTCTCGGGCTACAAGGGCGGGTTCGTTGACCGAGTCCTGACTACCTTCACCGACATTGCGATGACTATTCCCGGCCTCCCCCTGATCATCCTCCTGGTCGCCGTCTTCGACCCGCGGAGTCCGTACCTGGTCGGGATTTTCCTCTCGATCAACGCGTGGGCCGGCCTCGCGCGGTCGATTCGATCGCAGGTGCTTTCGATCAGGGACCACACGTACGTCGAGGTTTCGCGGATCATGGGTGCACCCCTTTCGAGGATCCTCAAGGACGACGTTATCCCGAATATCATGCCCTACGTGCTGATCAACTTCGTCAACTCCGCGCGAGGAGTGATCTTCGGATCGGTTGCCCTGTACTATCTCGGGCTGCTGAACAGCGTCGGAAGCAACTGGGGGATCATGCTCAACAACGCCTACACGAACGCTGCCATCTACTCGCTCGATATGGTCTACTGGCTCCTCATTCCGATGATAACGATCGTCACCCTCTCGTTCGGGTTAGTACTGTTCGCACAGGGGACTGAAAAACTGTTCAACCCGCGGATTCGGGCGCGTCACGCGGAAACCGTCGAAGACACTGCGCCGTACGAGGAATAACGATGCACCAACAACACGCACAAACGACGTCAGTCGACGATCCGATCTTCGAGGTTCGTAACACGAGCGTCTCGTTCGACATGGAACGCGGCGAATCGAAGGTATTGAACGAGGTTTCCCTCGACATCGAACGAGGCGAAGTCCTCGGCGTCGTCGGAGAGAGCGGGAGCGGGAAGTCGATGTTCGCGTCCGCGTTGCTCGACGCGGTCGTCGATCCCGGCATCCTCACCGGCGATATCACCTACTACCCCGAGTCAGGCGAGTCGATCGACCTACTCGAGCTCTCCGACGAGGAGATCAAACAGGTCCGCTGGGAGGAAATCTCCATGGTCTTTCAGGGCGCGATGAGTTCGTTCAACCCGACGATGACGATCGAGGATCACTTCCGGGAGACGCTGGCCGTCCACGACTACGACGTCGAGGAGGGGATGGCTCGCGCCGAAGAGCTCCTCTCGGACCTCTACCTCGAGGCCGAGCAGGTCCTCGACGCCTACCCGCACGAGTTGTCGGGTGGCATGTCCCAGCGAGCGCTGATCGCCCTGAGTCTCGTCCTCGAGCCCGAAGTGCTGGTCATGGACGAGCCGACCGCCGCGCTGGATCTGCTCATGCAGCGCAGTATCATCCAACTCATCAGGGAGATCGCCGAGCAGCGGGATCTGACGATCGTCTTCATCACCCACGACCTGCCGCTGGTCGCGAACCTCGCCGACCGGATCGCGGTCCTGTACGCCTTCGAGTTCGTCGAGGTCGGCCCCGCCTACGACGTGCTGAAGGCAGCGAAACACCCCTATACGCGGGCGTTGCTCAATTCGACGCCGAATCTCGATACGCCGCGCGAACAGATGAAGCCGATCGAGGGCGCGGCGCCCGATCCGGTATCGGTTCCCGAGGGCTGTTCCTATCACCCTCGGTGTCCGCTGTCCGACGCGGTCTGCGAACGCGACGATCCGCCGCTGGACTCGGACGAAGACGACGGCCACGTCGCGGCGTGTCACCACGTCGAAAACGTCCCCGATGCGGTACCGCTGACCCTTCAGGAGGTGACGGTCAATGAGTGACGAGCACGTCGTCTCCCTCGAGAGCGTGGAAGTGCACTTCGAGTCGGACTCGTCGATGCTCTCTCGGCTGCGGGGCGAAACGGACATCGTCAAGGCGGTCGACGGCGTCTCGCTCTCGATTCCCGAGAACGACGTCGTCGCGCTGGTCGGCGAATCCGGCTGCGGCAAGACGACGCTGGGCAAAACGGCGATCGGGGTCCAGCGACCGACCGCTGGATCCGTGACGTACCGCGGCCAAGACATCTGGAAGGCCAAAGACGGCGAGGGAACCGTCGAGATCCCCTTCGAGGAGATCCGGCAGTCGCTCCAGATCATCCCGCAAGATCCGGGCGCGTCGCTCAATCCGAACAAGACGGTCCAACACTCGCTCGAGGCGCCGCTCAGGCTCCGCAAGCCGGAGATGGATACCTTCGAGCGCCGGGAGCGAATTCACGAGATGATCGAACGGGTCGGGATGTCCCCGCCCGAAGACTACGCCAAGCGGTTCCCACACCAGCTGTCGGGCGGCGAGAAACAGCGCGTCGCGTTGATCCGGGCGCTGCTGATGAACCCCGACCTCATCCTCGCGGACGAGGCGGTCAGCGCGCTGGACGTCTCCCTGCGGATCGACATGATGGACCTCATGCTGGAACTGCAGGGGCAGTTCAACACCTCCTTCCTGTTTATCAGCCACAACCTCTCGAACGCCAGCTACGTCGCCGGGAAGTCCGACGGCCGGATCGGCATCATGTACCTCGGCGAGCTAGTCGAACTCGGTCCCATCGACGAGGTGCTCGAGAATCCAAAACACCCCTACACGAAGGCACTGGTGTGGGCGACGCCGAACCTCGATCCCGACGTCGACGAGCCGGACGGCTCGCCGCTTCGGAAGATCGACGTGCCCGACCCGCGGAACCCGCCGTCGGGCTGTCGGTTCCACACTCGCTGTCCGAAGGCCCGCGAAGCGTGCGAGGAGAACGTACCAGAAGCGGTCGCGGTCGACGGCGACGACGATCACACGGTGACCTGCTTCCGGGAACTCGAGGACCACGCGTACTGGGAGAGTCCCGAACTCGGGGACGAACCGGACGACGCCCCACGGCTCGAAAACGAGCCGACGCAGTAACGATCCCGACGATTCGGGGCTGACAGTCTCCAGTACTTCTATTACGGCGCCGCCGAAACGAGCCTGCAATGAATACGAGCGAAGCGATCTTTCGGGGGCTCCTCGCGATCACTCTGACGCTTGCGGTTCTCCTGTTGGCGCTGTTTCCCTTCCAAGACCCCGGATCGGGCGGATACGTCATCTCCGTGCTGACGCTGTCGATTCAGGGCGTGCTGATTCTCGTCGCCGCGGCCGGGCTCTACTTCGGCTGGGAGCCGTTCTCGTTCCTCGACGAAAGCTAACTCGGCTGCAGTAGGTCCCGTTCCCGCCCTCGGACTACTTCTCTCGGTCTGCGGTCAATCGAACCATCGAGCACGGCGGGAGCGACACCGTGACGCTGTCCTCGTCGACCGTCGCGCTGTCGGTCGTCGGCGTGATTCGGTCGGGCTCCTCGAGCGTGTTCCGCTCGTACATCGTCTCCGCCGAGAGGCGATCGACGGTGACCTCGTCCCCGTCGACGGCCGCCAGCGGCTCGCCCGACACCGTGACGTCGATGGCGTCGGCGCCCGCGTCGCGGTGGACGAGGACGATCGCGAGGTCGTGCTCGTCGGCGTCGGTGACCGCCATCGCGTCGATCGCGGGCTCGTCGGTCACCGGCTCGAGTTCGCCGAACCACTCGCTCGTGTCCGTCCCCCAGGCCGTCTCCGTCGAGAAGGTGTGGCAGGTTACGTCGACGCCGATCGGAGTCCCGCCGATGAGCCTCGAGCCGAGCTGCTGGCCGTAGTAACAGGGGTCCGCCCAGACGTGTCCCTGGGACTTCCGGAGGCCGCCGCCGTGGTTCCCGACGCCGGAGTGAGTCACCATCTCGACGGTACCGCTCCGGATGCACTCGTGGATGATCGTCGCGTCGAAGACGACCTCGGTGATGCTCTTGTTCGTCGGGAGCGTCTCGCGGTCGAGGTGGCGTTCCCCGTTTTCACGGTCCTCGACTGCGCCGTCATCCGCCTCAGATTCCTCGTCGAGTTCATCGAACCGCGTAAACAGTTGTAGCTCCGTGATCGCCTGTCGTACCTCCTCGAGTCCGGCCGCCCGACACTCGGCTGCGACCGCCTCGTACTCCTCGCGCAACTGGCTCGCGAAACCGGAGTGGGCGTTGAACAGTTCGACCGGATCGGTTTCTGGATCTGCGTGACACTCGACGAGGACGTGGTCGGTGAGCCAGTCGTCCGCCTCGAGTTCCTCGAGCAGCGGCTCGTTCCAGTCGGTCAGTCGGTTCCCGCAGGCAAAGACGTCGATCGACTCGTCGACGGCTTCCATCGCCTCCTTGAACCGGCGGAACCGGTCCGCGTTGCCCTCGGGCGTCGTCCAGCCGATCTGCCACGAGCCGTAGAGTTCGTTGCCGACCTCCCAGTATGCGACGTCGTACGGCTCGGGGTGGCCGTGTTCGGCCCGCAGCGCGCCCATCTCGGTATCGGTCGAGCCGTTGCAGTACTCCACCCACCGCGCTGCGTCTTCGGGCGTCGCGCTCCCGGCGTTCAGGCAGATCATCGGCTCGCAGCCGACCGCCTCGCAGAGCGCGACGAACTCGTCGGTGCCGAAGAGATTCGTCTCGAGGGCGTCCCACGCCGGATTCGGCTTCGTCGGACGCTCTTCGATCGGCCCGACGCCGTCCTCCCAGTGATACCCCGAGACGAAGTTTCCGCCGGGCCATCGGAGCACGGAGAGGTTCATCTCCGAAAGCAAGTCGACGATCTCGGGATCGGCCGTGGCGACGTGATCGTCGGGATAGCAACAGACGCGGTCGACGACGACGTTCCCGTCCGTTTTCCGGGTGGTGACGCTGAAGCCGAACAGTCGCTCGTCGTCTCGATCGACCGTCGGAAGCTCGAGCGAGAACGAGGCCGTTCGGTACTCGTCTCGAGCGGTCACGTCGGTCTCGGCGAGCACTGCGCCGAGCGAACCGTCGTCCGCCAGACCGTGAATTGCGAGCCGAACCGTCGTCTCCTCGGGAGCGCGCAGCGTCACCTTGCCCTCGAACTCGGTCGTTCGGTGCACCGGAAGGTAACACCACTGCGCGAGTCCGTCGTAGCCCTCCGTCGACCCGGTCTCGAACCGCTGTGCGCGGTCGTCGGCCGTTCCGATATCGGGACTGGTCCGGACATCGTCGGCGTTGCCGTACGGGAACCACCACAGCGCGGTGCCGTCGTGGTACGCCTGCTGCAGTCGCTCGGCCTCGGGCAACCCGTGCCTTTCGGCGTAGGTCTCGATCCGCTCGTCGATCGCATCGGGATCGGCGAGTTCGCTGTTGCCGCCGTCCGCACCGTACTGCTGGTCGCCGAACTTCCAGGAGCCGAACGTGGGATTGAACAGCACCTGCGCCTCGAGGACGTTGGTGACGTTTCGCGGCGTGTAGAGGTGTTCGCCGAACTTGCCGTACAGTTCGGGGGAGACCTCATCGCCCCGCCGCGAGGGATCGAGTCGAACGGTCGCCCGGGAGTCGGACTCGCCGTCCGTGTGAGTGAAAAGATCTGCCATGATCGTTCCCAATTGTTCTCCATCGTCTGATAAATGTACGGGTCGCCGAACGGTCTCGTGGGAAATCCTGCCGGAGAGCGGATCGGCCCTCGCAGTCGGTCGAAGGCTGGTTCGACGGACCTACAGCAGTATTTATATGTTCACGTGTGCTGTTCGCACACAATACACGATGCTGAACGCAGAGCCGGTCCCGCTTACGGACGTGACGATCGACGACGAGTTCTGGAGCCCGCGGATCGAGACCAACCGGAAGGTGACGATCGAGTACCAGTACGAGCAACTCGAGACGAGCGGCTGTCTCGAGAACTTCCGGCGGGCCGCTGCCGGCGAAACCGGCGGCTTCGAGGGGTTCTGGTTCGCCGACACGGACGCGTACAAGTGGATCGAGGCCGCGAGCTACGTCCTCGCGACGACCGACGATCCCGACCTCGAGGAACGACTCGATGAGGTCATCGACCTGATCGCCGCCGCACAGGAGGACGACGGCTACCTCAACACGTACTTCGCGCTCGAGGAGCCGGAACGGAAGTGGACCAACCTCAACATGATGCACGAGCTGTACTGCGCGGGCCACCTCATCGAGGCGGCCGTGGCGCACCATCGTGCGACCGGCAAGACGGCGCTGCTGGACGTCGCGACGAAATTCGCCGACTACATCGACGAGGTGTTCCCCGACGAAGTCGACGGCGCGCCCGGCCACCAGGAGATCGAACTCGCGCTCGTGAAACTCGCCCGAGCAACCGGCGAGGATCGGTACGTCGATCTCGCTAACTACTTCATCGACGTTCGGGGGCGAACCGACCGCTTCGAACGGGAACTCGAGAACATCGAAGACATCGCCGGCTACGATCCCGACGACGGCGGGATCGCCGAGAGCGCCCGCGGCGCGTTCTACGAAGACGGCGAGTACGACGGAACGTACGCGCAGGCCCACGCCCCGCTCGAGGAGCAAGAGGCCGTCGAGGGCCACGCCGTCCGAGCGATGTACTTCTTCGCCGGCGCAGCGGACGTCGCCGCGGAGACGGGTGACGACGACCTGCTCGCACACCTCGAGCGGCTCTGGCGGAACATGACGACGAAACGGATGTACGTCACCGGCGGCATCGGCTCGGCACACGAGGGCGAGCGGTTCACCGAGGACTACGACCTGCCGAACGACACGGCCTACGCCGAGACCTGCGCGGCGATCGGGAGCGTCTTCTGGAACCGGCGGCTGTTCGAACTGACCGGGGACAAGAAGTACGCCGACCTCATCGAACGAACGCTGTACAACGGCTTTCTGGCCGGCGTCTCGCTCGACGGCACCGAGTTCTTCTACGATAACCGCCTCGAGAGCGACGGGAGCCACGGACGGCAGGGCTGGTTCGACTGCGCCTGCTGTCCGCCGAACGTCGCGCGATTGTTCGCCTCGCTCGAGCGGTACCTGTACGCCGTCGACGGCCGGGAGCTCTACGTCAACCAGTACGTCGAGAGTACGGCGACGCCGACGGTCGACGGCACCGAACTCGAGGTCACCCAGACGACCGACTACCCGTGGGACGGCGAGGTGACGATCGACATCGAGGCGACGGAGCCGGCGGCGGCCACGATTTCGCTTCGCGTTCCCGAGTGGTGTGACGAGGCGTCGATCGAAGTGAACGGCGAGTCGGTCTCGGTCGACGGCGACGGATACGTCTCCCTCGAGCGAACGTGGGACGACGACCGGATCACCGCGACGTTCGAGATGGACGTCACCGTCGTCCGCAGCCACCCCGCGGTCGCGGCCAACGCCGGCCGCGTGGCCCTCGAGCGCGGGCCGATCGTCTATTGCCTCGAGGCCCTCGATACCGAGCGGCCGGTCCACCAGTACCGCGTCGACGCGAAGACCGATCTGGAGCCGGTGCACCGGGACGATCTCCTGGACGGCGTGACAGTCCTCGAGGGGGACGCGCCGGTTCCGGCGCTCGACGGCTGGGAGGACGATCTCTACCGGCCGGCCGAGGAGTGCGAGGAGACGACGGCCCGACTGACCGCGATTCCGTACTACGCGTGGGATAACCGCGAAAGCTGTGCGATGCGCGTCTGGATACAGGAACACTAAGCGGAGACCGAACTCGAGTCAGCCGATCGCGGATGGGATACTGTGGTCCAAAGCGGAGACTGCCGCGGCTCCGAGCGAATCAGGCTGACAGCACTATGCGTAGTTGTACTCGAGTTCGATCACGTTCGCTGCACCCTGAAGCGCGGTCAGATAGTCGCCGTAGAAGCGATCATCGTCGACACGGTGGACGGGGCAGGAGAGACCGATCGACGCAATGCTCCGCCCATCGTCGTCGGTGATCGGCGCCGCGAGCGATCGTAACCCGGGCCGTTGTTCCTCGTCGCTCTCCGCGTAACCCTGTTCGCGGATTGCGGTTAGTTCGTCATCGAGCGCCTCCCGCGTCGTAATGGTGTTCGACGTAAACATCGGTAAGCCGTGCTCCGAAAGGATATCGTCGACCTCACACTGGGGACGGAAGGCGAGCATGGCCTTGCCGGACGCCGTACTGTGGAGCGGAACGGGCTCGCCCTCGTGCGTGCCCAGTTCGATTCCGTTCGCTCCGCTGGCGTAGTACAGATAGACTCCGAGACCGTTGTTCTCGACGAACAGGGTCGCGAGCTCGCCCGTCTCCTCGGCGAGTCGATCGACCTGCGGTTGTGCGATATCGTAGATGGGAACGAGATTTCTCGCGTGAGAGCCGAGACTGAAAAGCGGCAGTCCGATGTGGTACTCGTCGCCGTCCTTGTCGACGTACTCGTTGTGCTCGAGCGTTTTCAGGTAGTTGTACACCGATCGCTGTCCGATATCGACCCGCTCGGTAATTTCGCCGATGGTCGCACCGTCGAGATCGCGGATGACCTCCAGGATTTCGAAGGTGCGGCTAACGGACCGGATAGCAGACGCTGACTTAGCCATAGTCGTACTTACGCTCACCGCCACATATAGATTGTCCCGCGCCGAGACGCATCTAGTCCCGGTCGGTGAGATAGTCGACGAGTCGGCACAACAACCCGGTCACGACCGGATGTGATCCGGCAGTCGTCTGCACGCGGAACGTACACGCGACGACTCGACCGTCGTCGACGGACCGCTCGAGGAGCGGACTCCCGAGGTCGGCCAGCCACCCCCGCACGAAGCCGACGTGGACGGTATCCTCCTCGGGCGCTACGTCCGCGACGATGTCGTACGGATAGGCGTCTTCGAACTCCCAGCCGAGGTGGCGGTTCGAACAGAACTCCTCGACGAGCGGCGAGTCCTGATAGAAAAACGACGCCGTGTTGTTCCAGCTATCCGTCCGCGGGAGCGACCGGAACTCGAAAAACTCGGTCCCCCGCATCTCTCCCTGCCGGTCCGGGACGTGAACGGCGGTCCCGCCGTTCGAAACGAACTCGACGACGTCCGCGGTCGTCTCCGTTACGAACGCGACGTCGACATCGGGCGTCAGGCGGTGGGTGACGTCGAATCCCACCGACACGAGTCGCGAGGCGAGCGTTCCCTCCGCAAACACCAGCGCTTCCGGCGGCTCGCGCGGTGGCGAGGGGACGACAACGATCGGTTCCGTGCGCGTCAACTCCGTCTCGGAGCGGCCTCGAACCGTTACATCAACGGTTCGAACCGTTTCAACCTGCGGCGCAGTAATCCGTACCGGTTCCGATTCCACCACCGAGTGTGGCGGTGCTGTCAGTCGCCGGGTTTCGGTCCGTCCGTCGAACTCCCACTCGAGGTCTTCGACGACGCGGTCGTCGGTATCGTTGACGAGCGCGATCTCGAGTTCGAACTCCTCGCCGGCCCACGAAACGTGCGAATCGACCGTCGGAACGATCGTTACGTCGGCGTTCAGCGCGGCGACGTCGTCGTAGACGGCCTTCTCGTTTCGGCAGTAATCGAGCAGGCCGGTCACCTCCCACTCGGTGTCGTACAGTTGCGTCAACACGTAGCCGGCGATTTCTTCCCGCGTTCGGAACTCACCGAGAATGTGCTCGAGCGAGACGCTCGCGCGGTGTTGCCACGACTCGGCGAGGTCCTCGAGGTTGTCGAAGACGTCGTCGAGACCGGTCTCGGCGAACCGATCCTGAACGCCGCTGGGCCGCTTGACCGGATCGGTGAGGAACTCGTGGGAGAACCACGCGGGCTCTCGCCCGTAGTGATCGATGAGCGTATCGACCGACGGGAATGAGAAGGCACCGAATTCCGAGATCACGACCGGCTCGCCGTCGTCGGACCAGCGCTGCGTAGCGTAGTTATCCCGACGGTGGTGAAGCGTGTGTTCCAGATTCTCGACCCATTCCGTCGCTCGATCGGGACTGATACAGTACCAGTGATAGTCGTTGAGATCGGTCTCGACGTGTGCCCACCCGGAGTTGTCACACACGAGTCGCGTCGGATCCCACTCCCGAACCGTTTCGACCAGCGACGCGAGGTACGTCTGTTTCGCCTCGTCGGTCCAGAGCGTCTCCTCGGCCTCGTTGTGGCCGATGCCCCACTCCTCGTGGTAGAGACTCCAGATGACGACGCTCGGTCGGTTGTAGTCCCGTTCGATGAGTCGGCGGAGTTCGGTTTTTACCTCCTCCTTCGAGCGATCCGTATACTGTGCCGGGTTCGCCGGCTCCTCCCAGACGAGGATTCCCTTTCGATCGGCTGCCTCGAGGAAATCGGGATGAGCCGGTTTGAGGTGTTTGCGGACCAGGTTGAACCCGAGTTCCGAGACGCGCTCGAGTTCGCGCTCGAAGAAGTCGCCGTCCGGCGGCCGATACAACGTCGTGGGGAAATAGCCCTGATCGAGCACCCCGCGAAGCCGAATCGGCTCCCCGTTGAGCCGGAAGCCGTCGTCGTCGCGCTCGATCGTCCGAAGGCCGAAGTAATCCTCGTAGCGATCGAGTACCTCGCCGTTTGCTTCGAGCGTGATCTCGAGGTCGTACAGCGCCGGCGACTCGGGCGACCAGTACGCCGGATCGTCGAACTCGAGGACGGCCTCGTCGTCCTCGTCGATCGGGTGGACGGCGATCGCTTCGACCTCGCCATCTCGTGAGGCCCGAATGACGGCATCGACCACCGACCGATCAGTATCGCCGACGTCGACATCCAGCGAGACGGCGGCGGTATCCGTCTCGAGGTCGGGCGTCACGTTCGCCCCGGAAATGTGGGTCGCCGGCCGGAACGAGAGCGTCACCGACTGCCAGATCCCGCTGACGCGCGTAAACCACGGCTCACCTTGCTTCCCGTGGGGAATCTCCGACAGATCTCCGGGATCGTGAACCGCAACGGTGAGCGTGTTCTCGCCGGCGGTGATCGCCTCCGTGATTTCGAACTCGAAGGGGAGGTAGCCGCCGCGGTTTTCGCCGACCCGCTCGCCGTTGACCCAGACGGTCGTCCAGTAGTCGGCGGCGCCGAATTCGACGAAGACGCGCTCGGACTCGAGGTCCGCCGTCTCGATCTGAAACGTCCGATTGTACCACGCGGTTCCCGTGTACCCCCGTAGGCCGTCGTCCTCCTGCCAGATGTGCGGGACGTCGACGGGATTGGCCTCAGTGAGCCACATCGCGAGTTCCGTCTGCCATCCCTCCGTCATCCCGATCCCGTCGGGATCGACCTCGAACAGCCACTCTCCGTCGAGCGAGCGAGAGCGGCGAAGGGACGTGTCGTCGTTCATACCGGTGTGTCTGGTTGATCGGGGTTAAATCTTCAGTATCCGCCTGCCGTTAGGAACGTTGCTCGACGGTCCGCGGCTGGCTCGAGGCCGGCCGTCCACTCCAACGAACGGCCGCATCCGAACCGCTGCATGATTTCGATATAAGAAATAGCTGCGTTCGATACCGACATATTACATACGTACTATTGTAACGGTTGGTACGGTGTCACACGGCAAATTGCGGGATAGCAGCACTTCTACGGAGAACGTATTCTGTTTCCTATAGAGAAAAATGGTCGATAAAGGGTGAAACCGACGACCGCCGTCTCACGCCGATCGATCTTCGATTCGATCGGCAGTGACGGGTGAAGCCGCAGGCGGGATCCGTACCAATAAGGTCGTCCAACCACGAAGCGATACTCGATGACGCACGCACGCACGGTCCGCCCCGGTCGACGACGCTCGCCCAACGGACTGGTACCTCACGGACCGGCTGGGCCGACGTGCGAGACCGGACGGTATCGGACAGCCGGCCGATCGGTGTCGAACGACACGCTATCGAACGGGGAACCATGACCGACGACGAACTCACGGACGACCGGGATGGGCGCGTGCTGTACAGTCCCCCTGAGTGGGCGCCGGTCCCCGGAGCGATGTATCCTCGAGTCGAGCGACTCGAGCACGACGAGAGCGACGACCCGACGATTCTCGCAACGTTCGAATGTTACGAGACGACGGGCAAGAACGGCACCGACGAGCCGTATTTCCCGGTCTATCGGAGCACCGACGACGGCCGAACCTGGTCCCGCTTTGCCGAGATTCGGGACACCCAGCACGGATGGGGACTGCGATACCAGCCGACGCTCTTCGAAGTCCCACAGCAGCTCGGTCCCTGGGAGGCGGGCACAGTCTTTGCCGTCGGAAACTCGATCCCGAGTGACCGCTCCGAGACGAGCATCGACCTCTACGCGAGCGAAGACGGCGGCCGGACCTGGTCGTACGTCAGCACCGTCGTCACGGGTGGAAAAGCCGTTCCGGGACGCGGTGAGTCGCCAGTGTGGGCGCCCGAACTGACCGTCGACGCCGACGGCAACCTCGTCTGTTACTTCTCCGACGCGCGCCACTCGGACGAGGGGTACAACCGCGTCATCGGTCACCGCGTCTCGACCGACGGCGGGCAGACGTGGAACGCGGAGACGTTCGACGTTGCGGTCGCAGACGACGAGTCGACGCCGGGAATGCCGACGATCACGACACTCCCGACGGGTCAGTACCTCCTTACGTACTTTATCGGTGGCCGACAGTACGGGGGCGGCGTGTACGTCAAAACGTCGCCGAACGGCCGCGACTGGGGCGACCCCGACGACGTCGGATCGCCCGTCCGGACCGACGACGGGCGCCAGCTCATCGAGGGCCCCTACGCGACCTGGGTTCCCTACGGCGGCGAGGATGGAACGATTCTGGTCGCGGGAAAAACGCTCCGTGACCAAAATCGAAATCGCGTTCCGGAAAGCGGGACGGTCCTGCTCGCCTCGAGCGATCTCGCCGGTGCGGAGACGTGGGAACCCGTTTCAGCGCCGCTGTGGTTCGACGACGAACTCGAAACCGGCCACCGGTCCGTCGGCTGGTCGAGCGCGTTGCTCCCGTCGGCGGACGGAACGTCGCTCCTGCACCTGACTTCGACGTACGACGGTCACGGCAAAACCGAGATCAGGTACGCGCGAGCCACCCTGGAATCGCTTTTCGACTACGACTCGAGCGAGCACGTGGATGAACAGTCGTCCCAGCGACGTCCCAGCGACCACCCGTCGCCGTCGCAGGACCCACCCCGAGCGATTCGACGATCGCGGGAGTCGACGCAGTCCGCGGAATCTCACCACGTCAAATCGATCGTCAAAGCGTTCGAACTCCTCGAGACGCTCGAGCAGACGGGCGAGATCGGCGTCACCGAACTGTCCAGACAGACCGGCATCGCGAAGAGTTCCGTCTACAAGTACCTCGACACGCTGCGCCACCTCGGATACGTCACGAAATCCGACGGCGCTTACGCACCGTCGCTGCGACTGTTCCACTTCGGGCAACGCATCGTCTCTCGCCACGAGGTCTACCGCATCGCACAGCCAGAACTAGACGCGTTGGCCGAGAAAACCGGCGAAGTGGTCTCGCTGATCGTCGAAGAGGACGGGGATGCGGTGTATCTCTACTCCACCTCGCCACACGACGACCGGACCATCGAAGAGGGTAGTCGAATGCCGATCCACGCGTCGACGGGTGGAAAGGCACTGCTCTCGTACCGATCTCGGGAGTACGTCGACGACATCCTCGAGAACACCGCGTTCGATATCGATCGCCAGAACTTCTACGCCGACCTGAAGCGAGCGCGCGATAACCGCGTGATCATCGATCGAGAAACGAACAACCAGCAGTACAACGCGGGCGTGCTGGAAAAGCGCTGGCACTCCTTCGACCAGCAAGCGGAGACGAATCAACTCTACCGGATCGCCGTTCCCATTCGGGACACCGAAGACAACGGAATCGCCGCGATCGAAGTCCTCGGCTCCGAGTTACAACGCGATTCCCGACGACTGCAGGAGGAGATCGTCCCCCTGCTGGTTTCGGCCGGAAAATCGATCGAAACCGAACTCTTGAGTAACTAACGGCTGACCCCGCCATAGAATTATCCGGTCGATTTCTCGGTGCGACTCGAACAACGGCGATCGGGCCGCGATACCCGAATTCACCGAACAGCGGAACGGATTGATTCGCCGAGGATTGGTCGTATATCTATCTAGCTCGGGTCCGGAATTATCTTCACATCCTAACCGAGCGTAATTTTGGATAATAATTTAATGATGTTCTGTTCAATTCGCGAGTGGATGTCACCAAATCCAACTGCAGACGGTAGTGGCGACAACGATTCGGACGGTGGAGGGCTGTCGCGTCGCGAAGTGCTCGCGACGCAGTCCATGCTGGTCGCCGGATCCACGGTCGGATTCGGGGCCGGTATCGCATCGGCCGAGCCGCGGGAAACGATCGAGAACAGGGTCAGCGTCGATCCGCACGACAAGTCCGAGGAGCCGGTTCCCGACACGCTGTTCGGCCGGCTGAATGAACACTACGGGGACGCGACGATCTATCCGGGCGTGTACTCGCTGCACGTGATGAACCCGACGTTTTGGCGGGTTCCCGACTACTGGTTCAGCGACGAAATAGACGCGTTTTACGAGGTCGAGCGCCACGAGACGCTCCCGTTCCCGTGGGAACCCGTCGACGGATCCCGCGCGAGTTTCGACCTCCGGTCCGACGGCGAACGGGTCGCCGGGGGCGACTCGCCGCACGGAACCACCGGCTACCCGCGGATCGCGGTCGACGAAGGGACCGACGGCGCCGGGATCAAACAGCGGATCGTCCTGCCGGACAATCGGACGCTCGGGTACGACCTCGGCTTCTCGGTCCGCGGCGACGTCGACACCGTCACGGCGTCGCTGACGACCCTCGAGGGCGACGTGCTCGCGTCGACCGCGGTGGACGTCTCCGGGGAGTGGACGCGCTACGAGCCGACGCTCGAACTCGACGAAAAGAGCGGCGACGAGTACGTCGGCGGCGCCGTCGCTGACGTCGAAACGCCGTACGGACGGTACGCCCTCGAGTTCACGACCGACGGGACGGGGCACTTCGACATCGACTTCGTCGAACTCGCGGCCGACGACGCCGTTAACGGGAAATTCAATCCGTACACGGTCGACCTGCTGGCGGAACAGCACGGCACGTGGCTGAAGTGGCCCGGCGGCAACGTCACCAGCCAGTACAACTGGCGCGACGGGATCGGTCCGCTCGAGGAGCGCACGCCCCGGTTCAACCACGCCTGGCAGGGGATGCAACCCAACTTCTTCGGGACCGCCGAGTACCTCGAACTGTGCGAGGTCGCCGATCTCACGCCCGAGATCACGATCGGGTGGTGGGACAACCCGGACGACTGGGCCGAAGAGCGCCAGATCCTCCCCGAAGACGCCGCCGACTGGGTCGAGTACGTCAACGGCTCGAGCGACACCGAGATGGGTGCGCTGCGCGCGGAACACGGGCGTGCCGATCCATGGAACGTCGAGCACTGGGGCGTCGGCAACGAGGTTTGGGGCGACTGGCAGTTCGGTCACACGTCGGACGCCTCGGAGTACGCCACCGGCTCCGAGGAGCGCATCGGATTCGACGAGTACGCCGCCGCGATGCGCGAGGTCGACGATTCGATTACGATCATCGCGAGCGGGTGGGACCCCGCCGAAGCCGAACACAACGACAATCCGTGGAACGAGACGCTGTTGGACGAACTCTCGCCCGAACAGCTCGACGGGCTGAACATCCACCGCTACCAGTGGGGACTCGACAGCGCCGAGGACGTCGAGGCCTGGAAGGACGACCACGACGCCGACGACTGGGACTACAGCGAAGTGATCGTGATGGCGGCGACCCAGCTGGGCGAACAGCTCGGCGAACTCGGCGATCTGGCCGACGAATACGGCCACGAGGACGACTTCTACGTCAACCTCAGCGAGATCGGGATCTTCCCGACCGTTGCGGAGGGCGCGCCGTATCCGGGGCCGGAGACGATGCCCGGCGCGTCCTACGTGGCGGGCGTGCTCAACGCGTGCATTCGCGAGACGGACACGGTCAAGTGGGCCGCCCAGACGTGGGTCCCGATCAAGTCGTGGGTGCCGGTGAAGACGGACGATCATCCGCCGGATCCGAATCCGCTCCGTCCCGACGGCTCCGTGACGGGGCTGTACTCGGCCGTCTTCGAGTACGACGCCGAGTGGCACGCAGTCGACGTCGAAACGACCGGTGCGAGCCGCGATCTCCCCGACACCGGGGAGCGGATCAACCCCATGGCCGACGTCCCGTACGTCGACGCCGCCGCGATGCAGAACCGACGGGGCGAGGAACTGGCCCTGTTCCTGACCAACCGAAACCTCCGCGCACGGAGCGAGGTGACGATCGAACTGGGCGAGTGGTACGCCGACAAGTCGGTCGAGATCGTCCGACTCGAGCCGGCTGCCGACGAACGACCGCTTCCTCACGAAACCCCGACGTCGTGGGACGAACCGACGAACCACGCGGTCGAGCACACGATCGAGGACGTCGACGGCGACGGAACGGTCACGCTCGAACTCGAGCCGGCGTCGATCGCCCGGCTGTTCGTCGACAACGATCGGGGACGCGCCGATATCATCGGCGACAACGGCGTGTGGCCCGGCCTCGACGGTGAGGAGAACATCCCGATTCGAAACAACAGCGGCCCCGGCAGGACGAACGGTTACGGAAAGAAGAACGGGAACAAAAAGAAGGACAGAAACGGGAACGAGAAAAAGCGTGGGCAGTCAAAATAGCCGAGTACAGCGGTACGAATTGCGCTCCTGATATATTTTGGCGGCTGCTCGTTGAGCGTGCCGTCAAGGTTTGAGCGGTAACCGATAGGAGCACAGGAGCCGATTACCTGATGAGATCATCCGGACTATATAGAACGAGATACAGTATATTATGATAAATATTTGCTATCTATTCTAGACTAGTGATTGGTTTGTAAGAGAGAAAAGGAACGAAATAATCTGACCACATATATACCATTTCTTTTTATGTATCACCAATACCTCGGCCAAATAAAATGAGTTATAGGGGTATAGCCGCCATTTTTCCGCCATCTGAATATTGAGGGGAATAGTAAAGTAGCAAGGTTGACAGAGGAAATATATTCATTACTATATTACCATAATTTGTATAGTTACGTGAGTGAGATAGTTACCTATTGTAGCTATTATAGCTATTGTACCTATCTTCGACCCCGAAGGGTGGACAACCGCGCAAGTCAAATACCGCTAGGACGCGCTGTGAATCGACCAGAACATGCCATCTCGAGGGGAGTAAAGCGGAGTTCGGTTTTTCGGCTCAGACTGAATAGTATCGAACGGTAAGTGTTTACAAGGGTGGGCCGAGAACTGCGTCTATGGGTACCCCCGGGTCAGCACCGGACATTACACGGGAGGACGTGCGGGGTGTTTTTACGCAGTTCGAGCGACAAGGAATACCGATTACAGCCGCAGACGTCGCCGACGCACTCGACTGCTCGCAACGAACGGCACGCCGAGCCTTAGACGAGCTTACCGAAAGCGGCGAGGTCGAAAGGCGGGAACTCGCCGACGGGACGCGAGTATGGTGGCAGCCCGACGGCGACGACCGAACGGGGTCTGAAAGCCCCGACGAAGCGGAGTTCGCGGCCTTCGTGAGCGCCGTCAGGGACTATGCCATATTTATGCTCGATCCGGAGGGGACCGTCGTCAACTGGAACGACGGAGCCGAACGGATCAAAGGGTACCGAACCGAGGAGATCGTCGGCGAACACGTCTCGACCTTCTATACCGATGGCGATACCGAAGCGGGCGTCCCCGAGGAGAATCTCGAGGCGGCGGCGGACGCGGGCCGCGTCGAGGACGAAGGGTGGCGCGTCCGCAAGGACGGCACCCGGTTCTGGGCCCACGTCACGATCACCGCGATCCGCGACGACGACGGCACGCTCCGGGGCTTTACGAAGGTTACGCGAGATATGACCGAGCGCCGGGAGTACGAACAGCGACTGCGCCGGGAGCGGGACTTCACCGAACGGATCCTCGAGACGATCCCGGTGGGGACCTGCGTCCTGAGTCCGGACGGGAGCCTCACCCGTGCAAACCGGCGGCTGCTTACCCGACTCGAGATCGACGATGCAGCCCTGTCAGAGTACACCGTGGACTCGTGGGAAGTCTACGACGAAGCGGGCGACCGCATTCCGCCGGCCGATCGACCCTGGGCGGAAGCCTTCGAAACCGGGGACCCCGTCTACGATTACCGGTGCCAGCTCGACGCGCCGAACGGGGACCGACGCTGGGTCTCGCTCAACGCTGCGCCGCTCGAAGACGGCGAGGATCGGCGAGTGATCCTCTCGCTCGAGGACATCACCGAGCAAAAGGAGCGCGAACGGCAACTCCGACAGCAGTACCGCCAGACGGAACAACTGCTGCGGACCGCGCCGGTCGCCATCGCCGTGCAAAACAGCGACCGAGAGACGGTGATGGCAAATCGACGGGCGCAGGAGGTGTTCGACCTCTCCGAAGCGGAATTTACCGCGAACCCCGTCGATACGGGAGAGTGGAAAATCTACGATGCCGACGGGAATCGACTCGAGCCGGAGGAGACGACGTCGGCCCGCGTTTTAGAAAGCGGCGAACCGGTGTTCGACGAAGAACTGATCTTCGAACTGCCGAACGGTGATCGACGACACTACCGCGTGAATACCGTCCCCGTATACGGTCCCGACGGAACGATCGATCGCATCATCACTGCGGGGAAGGACATCACCGAACTCAAGGAACGGGAGCGACAACTCGAGCAACGAAAAGCGGAACTCGAGACGGAACTCAACGGGATCCTCGGGCGAATCTCCGACGCGTTCTACGCGCTCGACGACGACTGGCAGTTGACACACTTAAACGATCGAGCCGCCGAACTCCTCGGACAACCCGCCGAGGAGTTACTGGGACGAGAAATCTGGGACGTCCTTCCCGAGACGGACGACGAAATATACAGGACGAAGTTCCGAACGGCGATGGAAACGCAGGAGCCGCTCAATTTCGAGGTCTACGAGGACGGCACCGAGTCGTGGCTCGAGTTTTCGGTGTATCCGTCCGAATCGGGGCTCTCGATTTACTTCCGCGACGTGACGGCTCGAGTAGAGCGCGAGCAGGAACTGACGAAGTACGAGACCATCGTCGAGACGATCAACGACGGTATCTACGTCAAAGACGAGGACGGCTACTTCACGATGGTTAACGAGGCGTACGCCGAACTCACCGGCTACGATCGCACCGAACTCGTGGGCGAACACGCCTCGTTGGTCGTCGACGAGGAGACGATCACCGAATCGCGAGACCAGATTGCGGCCGGCGTCGAAGCACCGCCGGCGATGGAGACGGAACTTCAGACGGCCAGCGGCGACCGCGTCCCGGTCGAAGGGACCTTCGCGACGTTACAGACTGGCGACAGCCACGAGGAGATCGGCGTGGTCCGCGACGTCACCGAACGCAAGGAACGCGAACGGGCCCTCCGCGAGCGCGAACGTCGGCTCAAGGAGCACAAGGAGTTCACCGACGACGTTCTGAACGCCGTCGACGATCTGTTCTATCTCATCGATGCGGACGGCAACTTACAGCGGTGGAACGAGAGCGTAAACGACGTCACCGGCAACTCGGACGCGGAAATCGAGTCGATGACCGCACTGGACTTTTTCGACGAGGAACACGCCGAGCAGGTCGCAGCGACGATCGCCGACGGCTTCGAAACCGGCGATCTACAAATCGAAGCGAAGATTCGGACCAGGGACGGCGAAGAGATACCGTACGAGTTCACGGCATCCACGCTCGAGGATCCCGACGGGAACGAGGTGCTCACTGGGATCGGCCGCGACATCACCGACCGTCTCGAGTACGAACACCAGCTCGAGGCGTCGAACGAACGCTTAGAGCAGTTCGCGTACGCCGCCTCCCACGACCTCCAGGAGCCGCTGCGGATGGTGACCAGTTACCTGCAGTTGCTGGAGAATCGGTACGGCGACGACCTCGATGACGATGCCGAGGAGTTCATCGACTTCGCTGTCGACGGCGCCGAGCGCATGCGCCAGATGATCGACGGCCTCCTCCAGTACTCGCGGGTCGAAACGCGCGGCGATCCGTTCGAATCGATCGATCTGAACGACGTTCTCGACGAGACGCTCGAGAATCTCGAACTCCAGATCGACGAAAATCAGGCCGAGGTTGTGGTCGACTCGCTACCAACCGTCCGCGGAGACGCCAGCCAACTCCAGCAGGTGTTTCAGAATCTCGTTAGCAACGCGATCGAGTACAGCGGCGATGAGCCGCCAGAGATCCGTATCGCTGCCGAACGAAATGGAGCGAAATACGTCATCTCGGTTCACGACGACGGGATCGGGATCGATCCCGAAGACCAGGATCGAATCTTCGAAGTGTTCCATCGGCTCCACACCCACGAAGAGCATCCGGGGACCGGCATCGGTCTCGCGCTCTGTCGGCGCATCATCGAACGTCACGGGGGCGAGATCTGGGTCGACTCCGAACCGGGGAACGGAACGACGTTTTCGTTCACGCTGCCCCCGGCGTGATCGGCCATTCCTCGGCTCCGTACTATCGATAGCGGAATTGCCGGGCTACCACGGGAACAACGGCGGAAGGGCAGAGGCAACCGACGATGCAGTTAGTTCAGCACCGTCCTCGCCGTAGCTCATCGTCGGATACGCATCGGCTGCGGCGGCGTACTCGATAGAGTGCTCGTATCCCGCTCTCGTATGCGGCGAGAACGGCGTTTCTAATCCCTGCTCTTCGAGCACCCACTGCCCGAACCGCTCGTTCGTGTCCTCGTTTGGCTGCCAGTCGCCGCCGTCCGGGCGACTCCCCTCCTCGAACTCGGTTTCCTCGCGCTTTCGCTCCTCGACGTAGAGGTAGTGCTTCGGATACGGACTGACGTCCCAGACGCGCGCGAGCGTCGTCCCATCGGCCAGTAGCGCGAGCTCGAGGAACGTGTACATCGTCGGCGGCTCGACGATGAACGCGGGAACGACCGCCGCGTCCATCCCCGTCGTCTCGAGAAACTCGATGGGACCGAGTTCGTAGAACTTCTCGCGCATGATCTCGATGTACGTATCGGTGCCGCCGAAGATGACGGAGGCCCGGACGCCCTCGACGCCGTCGACGGCTTCGGAGACGGCATCGCTCTCGAACCGCGTGACCGACGCGCGGAGTTTGTCCTGACCATCGAACCAGTCCAGATCCTCTCGCTCGATGATGTCTCTCACGAGGTTGTCCTCCGACTCCTCTCCTTCGACGCCGACGTACGACGGCTTCTCGTCCGCGTTCGTGTCGTAGGAGAGACTCGAGTCCACGACGGTTCGGCCGTCGGGGGTGGCGAACGCCAGTTCGATGCGGTTTGCCAGTCGGTACTGTCGAAGCCCCTCGTCGTATTCGGGAAGCTGCTTTCGCATCTCGCGGACCGCCTGCAGGTCGTCCGGAAGGTCGGTCACGGCGTCGGCGACGAACCACGCGTCGAGGGACTTCCCGTAGTAGTCGGGCATCGAGCTGTTGAGGGGATCGCCGCCCTCCGAACTGTTCTCGTTGTGACCGGGGAGGAGCGTGACGGTCGTCGCCGACGTGGATCGTTCGACCATCAGTGCCACCCTCCGCCGAATTCGATCTCGGTTCCCGCAACCGTAAGCAGGTGCCGATCTGCGGCGAGCCTCTCGAATCGATACGGCTCCGTTTCACCGTCGGCGAACACGAATTCGCCTTCCTCTCGCGTCTCGGACTCCGCAGTTACCGTGGTACGGACGTAGACACCGTGATCGAACTGGAGGTCCCGCATCGTCGCCGCGAGGCGTGCGCGGCCGATGGCGCCGACTGCGTTGGTCGCACGAACGGCATCGAAGACGATTCCCCCACGGCGTGTGTCAATTTCGGTCGACGAGCCCGAATCGCGGTCGGCCACCGACCACGTGATCTCGAGTCGTGCCGTCGCGTCAAGGAGACCGGTGTCGACGTCGCTCGCGTCCCAGTAAATGCGTGCGGGCATCGCTTGCGGGATCGGGATGGGATCGGATTCGGCGATCGGATCCGTCGCTACCCAGTCATCGAGGACATTCACGAGCCGAAACCGAAACTCGAGGGCCGAATCGGTCCCCGCAATTCGGCCGGGCGTAACACCGGCGACGAAGTACGGATGCGCCATCAGGTCGAGGTCGGCGACCCGCCGCGAGATGGTCGGTGTCGTATTCCCGTCGACGGTCGCCTCGAGGGCGTACTCGCCTTCGGTGACCGCAATCGGACGATCACGTCGGGCGACTCTCGACAGCGCGACGTCGTCACCGGGTCGCCACTCGTCGAGCGCCGACTCGAGGGGGCCGAGCAGGAACTCATCACCCGCGCCCGTGCTCGTGTCGGCGGTGACGTACCGTGACGCGATCGAACCGAAGACGGCGACGAAACCGGTTCCCGCGACCGTCGACAGGAGTCCACGACGAGGCGTTCGGAACGTCCGTTCGTTTTCGGTCATCTATCGGAAATAGTGAACGTCACTATTCGTAGTAATTATGTACCACTGATGACAAGAGATCCGATACGTGTGCCTACCGCGGAATTGCTACGGGTCGGGTTGGGACGGCAGACGACGTCCCGCTCGCCCGTGAACGAAAAGAGATACCCTAATGGGGTTACTACCGCGAGCAATGAACACTCACAAAGGGCGTGACGAACTTACCGGTGAGTAGTCATGGGTGCTGATAACGTCGATATCTTCAAACACATCGTCTTTCGGCTCCCGTCGCTCCCGGTTCAAATCGCCGCGTTGGTCGGTTTGAGCCCGCTCTATGCAACTCTCGCGTATTTGGCGCTCAACGAATTCGCGCCGGTCGAACTGGAACCGTGGCTCATCCCGGTCGGCGCGCTCGTAATCTTCATGGGGCCGTTCGTCATCGCCGCCGAACTCTTCTATCACGCATTGCCCGACTATCCGCGCCACTGGAGCTACTTCCTCGCGCTCACGACGCAGCTGTTTCTCTTCATTTACGCGCTCATCCTCTCCGGTGCGGATACCGGACTGAACGCGTGGCGAATCGTTTGGCTCGCACTGATCACCGTGAGCCTCACTAACGTGATGGTCCTGACCGTTTCGGTCGGTCCCGAGCGCCTGCGGCGGATAGTGCTCCTGTCGCTCGTTCAACCCCTTCTCCTGATCGGCACGTTCCAGTTTTTCATCGGTCGGAACGTCGGCGTCTCCGAGGCGTCGCTGCTCGTCAACTTTGGCGTACTTCTGGTCGTCGTCGCAGTCCTCGTCGGATTCCTGAAGCTATTCGACTATCTGATCGGTAGCAACGCCAACGTCTCCGCGTTCAGACTCACGTCGGGGCTGTTGAAGGGTGAACGATCGGCCCTCGATCTCGGGTACCCGGCGCGGCCGGACGTCCAAACGCTGACGATCGACAACGGCCAGACGCTTACGCTCGCAGCGCCGTGGATCCATCCGGGCCCCCTCGGCGGGTTCGGCGGCGGCGAACTCAGCAGCGACGTCATCGACGACTTGAACGACGACGGCACCGGCTTCTTCCTGCACGTTCCGTGTACCCACAAGGAAGACCTCGCCGATCCGGCGGACGTGACCAAAGTCATCGACGCCGTCGGCGACCCCGAAACGGTGTCGACGGCGTCGCGACTCCACAGCGCGGAGTACGACGACCTCGAGTTCTACGGGCGGACGATCGACGGAAAGAAAATCGTCTTCTTCGAAGCCGAGGGAATCGACGACTACCATCCCGGCGTCTTCATGCGGGACGTCTCGAAAGACGACGTCCTCCTCGTGGATATGCACAACCACCACATCCACGCGGAACTGGACCGGGAAATCCAGTACGGCACCGAGGAAGCCGCCCGCCTCAAGCGGTGTTTCGACGACTTCCTCGAGCGCCTCGAGGGTGCCGAAACCTACCCGTACAGCGCCGGCTTCGCCGTCGACTGCGGCGACCATCCGCTGCTGGCGCTCGTGGAGGAGGTCGACGGAGAACGAACGCTCGTCTTCGGCGTCGATACCAACGGGATCACCGACGATCTGCGAGCCCAACGCGAACGGTTCAAAGAAGAGTTCGACGAGGTGATTCTGTTCTCGACGGACACGCACGCATCGGTTCACGACCTGGCGAACATGGACGGATTCGACATCGAGACGGTCACGGACACGGTCCAGCGTGCAACCGACCGCGTCACCGATGCCGAGATCGGGCTGACGAACGATCAGACGGATCAGTTACACTTGCTCAAACTCGACTACAGCGGCCTCGTCTTCAGCGTGAACATCCTCATCCGACTCGTTATTATCTCGCTTGCGGCGTTCTACGCCTTCCTCGTTCTCTGGGTCCTTTGAGTATCGATTTTCGCTCACACGTTCAGCAGTCTCGTGAGTTTGATCAGCGTTACGCCGATTCGATGGCCTCGAGTAGGTCGTCGTAGGGCGGTTCGTTCGTCGGGTCGTCAGCAACCCATCGGTACGTGATCAGACCGTCCCCGTCGAGGACGAAGACGGCCCGGTTCGCGATCCCGTGGAGGCCGAGGTCGGGAATGTCCGTTTCGACGTCGTAAGCATCGATGGCCGCGCGGGCCATATCGCTGACGAGATCGAACTCGAGTCCGTGTTCCTTACGGAACGCACCCTGTGAGAACGGGGAGTCCGCGCTCACTCCGAAGACCGTCGCGCCAGCGCCCTCGAACCGCTCGAGACGGTCCTGCAGGGCGACCATCTCGTTCGTGCAGGGCGGCGTGAACGCGCCGGGGAAGAACGCGAGGACGATCGGACCGTCACCGAGGTGGTTCTCGAGGTCGAACGATTCGTGGTCGCTGGTACCGACTGTCGCCGTGAACGTCGGAGCGGTGTCTCCAGTCGTGGGCATACGACTTCCGTTTGGTAACAACCAGCATAAGTGCCGTCCCGAACAGCCGATATTCGAAACGAGTACGCCCGGTTCGCATTCAGCTTGCTAGCGAAGCAGAATAATACCTCCCGATTTGACGAGTATTGTGACGAAAAAGGGACTTTCATCCGGATAATACAGTTAGTTCTATCCAGAAAAGAACTCAAATACAGCATTGTTGAATACTCATGTACGATGAACGACCTCACCGGATTCCAACGTGATTTGCTGTACGTCATCGCGGGTGATGACCAGCCGTCAGGGCAGGACGTAAAGGAGGAAGTCGAACAGTACTACAGTAACGAGATCAATCACGGGCGACTCTATCCAAATCTCGATACGCTCGTCAACAAGGAACTCGTCGAGAAGGGACAACTCGACCGCCGGACGAACTACTACGCTATCACTACGGCCGGAAAAGAAGCAATTGCGGAGCGACAGGAATGGGTACGGCAGTATATTGAGGTGTGAGGTGAAGTCGTTATCTGCGGGCTAGTTCAACAATAGCTATGGTTTTACCGAAGAGAAGGCTTATGATCGCAGACTAGCGTCGTCGGGGTATGTCGACTGAGACTGGCGACACTCTGCCAAATCTCGTTACGATCGTTGGGAGAGGCGTTCCATCAAACTATGAAATCACCGTCGACGGTGCTATCGAACTCGTCGGTGCTGATCCACTCGAGGAGGCAACGGTCGTTACGGACCATTCAGCGGAGGGTTCCGTAGACACCGGCGTTATGCGGTTCCGGTTTTCCGGTGAAATGGCGGATATCCGTATCGTCGATTGGAACGGTATCGCTGCGCCTGACTCACCGAGTACGCCTGCGGTCCACATCGACTACGGTGTCTCGGCACGGGGCGACAGTACGTAGGCTATCGCCATCGAGCACGTTTACGGTATCCACAGCGGAACCGGCCGATTTACCGGACACTGTGAGTTCGACTCTCCACTATGTAGCAAACTGGTTGCGGTGAGAGTCACCGGTGGGATACTCCGGTGACCGAATCGATGATCGGAGTGGTGAGGTGAATACCAACGGAACGGTGTGTTGGTAGACGAGGAGGCGCTGTCTTCGGGCCAAAGGGTCGGTCGGATCGATACCGCTCCCCACACCCCCTCGTCATATAGTGAATCGTCAATAGAAGCTATAGTCCTGCTGGCTAATTATATTGGTATCTCAGATAGAGTCGATCAAGCAGTAACTGTATCATCGGCGGACCGGTTGCCAGCGTCCGTCCTCAGGACGCAACTACTGCGAAGGAGTAGGGAGTTGGACCAATATAATTCTGCTCTAGAACTTGCCCTCAAACACGCTGATCACGCTGATCGTGCGATCGAAGACTCGTTCGAACTGTCGCTTGACAGCAACGATAAGAATCGTTCCGAGCAAAATACTACTATACTATTGTTGGTCGATTGAATTAATGCAATACCGTAGGTTACGCTAACGTTTATTTCTCTATCTCTAAACTAAGCCGGTGGCTATGGATCTCAACCGACGACGGTTCCTCGAGACCGGACTGGCAGTGAGCGGACTCGGGCTTACGAACACGGTAACCGCGCAGGACGGTGACCGGTACCGACCAGGTGGCCCGTGGGCGCCGAACGAGCGGGCGATCAATTACAACGGCTATCTCGACAACGAGGAACTCGCCAAGCGACTACGCCAACTCGACAATCGAAGTGACCGCATTACGCTCGAGCAAATCGGCGAATCCGCGGGCCGCGGTGATCCGATCTGGGAAGTAACCGTCGGCGACGGCGACGAGAACGTCCACATCATCAACCAGATCCACGGCGACGAACCGACCGGGGCGGAGGCGATGGTGAAAATCCTGCAGACGCTCGCGAACGGCTCCGGGGCGACGATCGACGCGATCCTGGACGAACTGACGATCACGATCATCCCGCGGGTCAACCCCGACGGCGCGAACTTCGTCGGCGACGACGGACTCGGAACGGACGGCGAACTCCGCCAGCGCCGATATAATACGACCGAATGGGAAGAAGGTGACTCACAGTATATCAACGCGAATTCCTACGCCTACAACCTCGAGATCCCCGGGTACGACCTCAACCGCGGATTCAGTATCGATCCCGAGTTCACCCCCGGCGACGAAGAAGAGGATTGGTGGACTGTCGAAGACGAAGCTGCGAAACTCGCCACGCTGAACATGCCCGTCGAGGAGGTGCCGCTCGAACTGAAAGACGGGGACCCGTACGATGAACTCTGGAACGTCGGCCTGAACATCAATCCGGAGACGCAGGCGGTGACCGAGTCGTTCCTCGAGGCCGATCCCGACTGGGCGATCACCCACCACCATCAGGGTCCGACTATCGATCCGGAATCCGGCGGCAACGGCGGTCCCGAATGGCAGTCGATCATGAGCGTGATGTCGCCGTTCGGGCCCACGTACGCCGGACTCGACGGCGTTGACTATCGATCGTACGTCGGACAGGGGAATCCGTTCCTGTCCGTCGACGCGCAGACCCGCTCCCTGCAGCTTAACGCGCTGGTCGCCGACCGGATGGAGCAGTTCGGCCAGGGCCGATTCAACACGATCACGCGGTACGGCTACGGTCCACTCTGGGGGTCGTACCTTGACGCGCTCTGCCCGCAGACCGACGCCGCGGGGGCGCTCTACGAGGTTTCGCACCAGAGCGACGACCGCGGTCACAAGGCCCGTGGAACGATGGTGAAAGCGACCGTCGAGGGGATCATGGCCACGTTCGAACGGCTCGCGGACGGGTCGATTCACGACGTCGACGAGATGGCGTACTTCGATATCCCGCTCAGCGAAGGGATCGAAAATCCGCACGATAATCGCTGACAACGCCACGCCTATGTCACGTCTGCAACGACGCACCCTGCTCCGGCGAACGGGCGTATCGATCGGTGGCCTCGTCCTGGGATCGACAGCCGTAAGCGCCGATGAAGACTCCCCACAGCGGTTCATCGTCGACCGCAAGAGCCTCCGAAACGAGGACGATTTCGAGGTAATCCACTCGCTGGATCCGGTGGATCTCCTCGTCGTTCGGGCGACGGAATCGCAACTCGACGACGTCGGGGCGGCGTTTGCACCGGACGTTCGTCTCGGGCCCGAACCGTACGGACCGGTACGCCGTGCCGACGCCGAGACGGCGGCGGATGAAAGCGACCTGGTCGAGTACCAGTGGGACAAGCAGGACCAGCGGATCCCCGACGCACACGAACTCACTCGCGGCGAGGGGAGTCGCATCGCAGTTATCGACTCCGGAATCGCCGCGGACCATCCCGCCCTCGACGGACAAGTCAACCTCGAGTTGTCGCGGAGTTTCGCGGACGACGACTACGGCGTGGGGAAGCCCTACGCCGGCACCCACGGAACGCACGTGGCCGGAATCATCGCCGCGAGCGACGATACCGGGAAGGTGATCGGATCCGCGCCGGACGCGGAACTCGTCGATCTGCGCGTGTTCAGCGCTTCCCCGGCGAGCGTCGACCAGCAGGGACAGGACCTCCCGCCCGCCTACTGGGGCGAGACCTACTACGGGACCGTTATGGCCGCACTCGTGTACGCCGCCGAGATCGGCTGCGATGCGGCCAATCTAAGCCTCGGCTGGACCTGGCGAATGCGGACGGACGGCTGGGGACGATTCTGGGGCGAGGTCCACCAGCGCGTTGGAAACTACGCGCGACGGAACGGAACCGTTCACACGCACGCATCGGGCAATTGGGGCGAGAGCCTCCAGTTCAACCAAGACGAAACGGACTCCTCGCAAACGGCCGGCGGCATCACGACGAGTGCGACGGGTCCGGTCGGCTTCGATCCCGACACCGGCGACGCGGACGAACCCGCGTATTCGCCCTCGACCTACACGACCCACGGCGTCGGTGCGATCGATCTGGCGGCCCCCGGCGGACACGGCGGGGAGAACAAATACGACAACGTGCTGAACGCCACCGCAACGCCCGTCTTCGACGACGAAACGGGCGAGTATCTCGAGACCGAGTACGGCTACGGATGGTTAGCCGGGACGTCGATGGCTGCACCACAGGTTGCGGGTGCCGTTGCACTCGTGAACAGCGCGCATCCGGAGTACAACGGCAACCAGATCCGGAACGTACTGAAACGGACCGCGGACCGTCCGGACGAGTACGCGAACAAGTACTACGGCGCAGGCTACCTCGATACATACGCTGCGTTGACAGACTGACCAGACGCAGCTATCTGACGGACAGTTCTTAACAGCACTCGAGCACCAACCTCATCGGATTATCGAGACCATCCCGTTCACTCTGCTGTATAAACCATTTGAGACCGCCTGAGATCGGATCGGTGGGTCTGTAAGTTTGTCGCGACGGCGTTCAGGTACAGCTGCATTGTCTCTGTCAGGAGGAGGAATTCGAGGCTGTTTGTCATGGTTCTCTCACTGAAGGTCGAAACGATGACCCTAAACACAATTTTGAGCCCCTCTTGTGCGCACTACCAGCTTCCTAAGACTCTCGAATACTCTAGATGTGTCCTATCAGATCCAAACACGGTCACGGACGCCAGTGATACACTTCTTTCCCGCTGGTTGTCGAGAGTCACTGCTGTACATGCGAACAGTAGATGTCGCGATCGGTGTCGACGCGGACTGCGTCGCCGGTTGGCTGGGCTCCTACGGCGGTGCGGACTCGCCCGCAGACCTCTCTCGAGGGTTAGCCGCCGGAAACGAGGGCATCCCGCGGATGCTCGCGCTCTTCGACGATCAGGACGTCGAGACGTCGTGGTACGTCCCCGGTCACACGATCGAGACCTTCCGCGACGAGATCGAAGCGGTGGCGGCCGACGGCCACGAACTCGGCGTCCACGGCTACTCCCACGAGAACCCGACCGACCTCTCGCGGGAACAGGAAGACGAAATCCTCGAGGTCTCGATCGATCTCATCGAGGACGTCACCGGATCGGAACCGGTCGGCCACCGCGCCAGCTGGTGGGAGTTCAGCGAGAACACGCCGGAACTGGTCGAAAAGCACGGCTTCCTGTACGACAGCAGCCTCATGGAGCGGATGTTCGAACCGGGCTGGATGCGCAAGGGCGACAGCTGGGAGAAGATCCAGTACGACGAGGAGCCCGAGACGTGGATGGAACCCTACCGGTACGGCGAGGAAACCGACGTCGTCGAAATTCCGATCAGCTGGTACCGGGACGACATCCCGCCGATGTTGTTCATCAAACAGCCGATCTACCACGCCGGGTACAAGGATCCCGAGATGATGTACGAGCAGTATTACAAGCGCCAGTTCGACTACCTCTACAACCGCCGCGGCGCCGGCGTCTACACGTTCACGATCCACCCGGACATCCACGGCCTGCCGCACATGATCCCGCTGCTCGAGGAGTTTATCCAGTACGTGAAGGGCCACGAGAACGCGCAGTTCGCTACCCTCGAGACCATCGCCGAGAAGTACAAGGACGATCCGTCGGTGTACGAGAGTCAGAGCGACTACGTGTGATCGTTGTTCAGTTCTTGAGCCAGTCGGGGTCAGAACACAGAACCGACGTATAAAACCCACATTACTGAAAAATTCGAACCGCGTACTCACTGGTCACTTGACGGCAGCCGCCAGTTTCGCCGGAAGGTCCGGGACCGCTGCCTTCTGCTCTTCGGAGAGGTACATCGTCCACTCGACCTTCCGCAGTAAGTCTTCCGTAGAGAATTCGTCCGATTCCCGATCATAATCGTCGAGTAGCAGGTGCGTATTGTTCCGAAATCGGATTCTGGAGACGTCGCCCGCTACGTCGGCAACGTAGAACGCGAATTTGGCGGTCCCCGAGGCGGGGATGGTCGGCTGTTTGACCTGCCAGTCGCCCGGAAAATAGCTGTTCCGCGAGAACCGCATCTCTTGGGTGTACGACCGGCCGCGGTCGTCGTAGACGGTGAAATCCTCCCACGGGTGCACGGAGAGATCGTAATCGACGAGATTGGTGAATTCGAACGCGAAGAACGGGCCGTCGAATTCGGTCGGCTTCCTCACGGCCGGATCCGACGACGTGACCCACTCGTATCCGACGAGGGTCGCCCTGAAGAGTTCGCATTCGGCGACGATAGTCGTCGAAGATGGCGCTTCGAATGCGCTAATACACTCAGTGTACGGATGGTTCTGAATTTCGGCTCCGTCCGCGTAGGTCGCGACCAGATCTTCGGCGGACATCTCGCCGACCAATCGCTGCAGCGTTTTGCCGTCAATCAGCTTGATATTGAAATCGTCGGCGATGACGTCGGCCTGGTTCGTGAACTCGCTCGTCGTAATGACGACGACTTCGTCGACGTTCTCTCGTTGCTTTAGCGAGGCGTATTTCTGCAACTCGGGGCCGGAGACTGAGTTGGTGTCACGATATCGTTTCGTCTGGATGAGTACCTTCTTCGGATACGGGAACGCTTTCGTGGCGACCACGTCGATTCCTTTGTCGCTCGATTGGGACGTTACGTCGGCGTTCCACCCGCGACGAGCCCAGAGATCGGCGATGAAGTGTTCGAATTCGTGGCCGTCTAACTGCTGGAGCAGTTGCAGGATAGAAGTCGCCGATCCTCCCGTGCCCATAACGCTGTGACCATCGTCGCTACGGTGGCAAAAGATTTCGTATTCCAGTTAATCGCAAGAATGCAGCCGGTATGACAAGCGCTACTGCAACGAGTGCGACACGTATTCTGAACGGACACATACAGCATTCGTGTACTAGCGTCGCCAGTCGTTCCAACCGCTCGAGCGCCGACGATACACTTATTACAATATTCTTACTCTTTCAAGTATGAACATCGCTGAAACATCGTGTCCGGTTCGAGCGAAACGATGGTCTTGAAATTAATTCTATCTGCGATATTCATCCTCGTCGGACTCGTAGGTCTGACCGGCGTGGCACTCTCGCTACGCTCGGTGCAAACGATGGTCTCAACCGGCGTCAATCCCCTAGATGCCCTTGGATCCGGCCGCGTTGCAGCGGTCGGCGAGATCGAGGCCGCCGAGTCAACGGTGCGTGCGCCACTCTCAGGGGAGGTGTGTGCTGGATACATCCTCACCAGAGAGGTGAAACACCGTACGGGCGGAACCGGACTCGGGTTGCTCGTTCCGCGATGGCACCGCAAGGACGGCCACTACGACCTCCCGCCGCTGTATCTCGCCGACGACACCGGGTGCGTCCGGCTCGAGTTCGACACGGACGTTGCGTCGTGGCGGAGATCCGTCCCCGATGAACTGTACAGTGATCTCCGACTCGGTATCGACGACCGGGTCGCGTTCGACGAGACCAGCCCGCCGCCCGAGGCGGTCCACGATGTTCTAGGCGACGTTCCAGACGTTTCGAGTGCAGGGGCGGTGTTCGGCATTGGGTCGAATCCACACCGCTACACCGAGTGGCGACTCGAACCCGGAGACAGACTCTACGTCCTCGGCCGCTCGGAAGATAGTGCCTCGGAGGCGACGATTCGGTTGCGAATCGACGACGACATGTTGGTAGACGTGGACGCGACCAGTCGTGTTCGGTGGCTCGGCTTAGTCGGCATTAGGTTTCTGGCTGCGTCGGCATTCGCAGGATTTGGGTTCGGTACCGCACTCGTTCTCTTATAATCTGTTAGACCTCAATCACGATACCATTCGAGGAGTCCAGTAGTATAAGTTCTTTACAATTCCATTCGTTGATCTGTTCGGCAACTGGATAGACTAAGAAGACTACGGCTAAGACCCATACGTAGAGGATCTGCAAGGCCTGTTTTCCTCCTGTGCAGTGGCTTGAACGCCAGTTCATCCAAACGTGTCTTAGAGCGAATTTCCCACCACGGTCCTGTTTCGTTGTCTAACTGGACTCTAACTGATTTGTATCCTATACACGAACAGCCCCACTCCGGAAGTGTCGCAGGTCGATGTTGGTAGTGTTTCATCAATAACAACAAGGGTGGTATTGTAGTGGTAATGCAAGAAATGGCGACTTCCGGTATACTCTTGACGTCGCAGTTTTGGATGACGAAGAACCAAACCAACTGCTACATTCTTATAGAAAGAAATCAAAATCCACGATCTCTCCGACCTGTGTTTCCCGTTGAGAGTTACGGATACCTGACTGACCATATTCGCTTAGGATGGAACAGTTAACCCACCTACGTTGATCGAAATCATATCGAAAAGTGGTTTCAAACCCTCAAATTGTGATCCCACTTCTTCCACATCTCGTGGATGGGTAGTCGGACCAGCGCCGGTATTGTATTGCATAGATCGAACATTATTGTAGCACGCCCCGATTAAATCGGTCAGAAAGATAATGGATACTAGCGGAGGGGCTACACTAGACGGTGAAACCACACATTAGCGGTGGTTGGTCCACCTACTCGAGCACAGATGCTCCCTCCAAGAGAGCGAGAACCGGCACCGCCAACCGGTCACAGGGGACCGGCTCAGTCCTCGAGCGGCGATTCGGTACCCCGGACGCTGTCGACGATGACGTCGCCGTCGGGCCGCGACGCGATCCAGAACAGTTTGTAGGCGTCGACCGACTGCTCGAAGCGAATGTCCGGCGTAGAACTGACGGCGACTTTCCGGAGCGTCCAGTTGAAGACGGCGTCCTCGGCCTTTGCCCGCGTCTGCTCGTCGGAGAGTTCCGACGGGATGACGAGAACGTCCTCAACCGTTTGCTCCGTCGTCTCCGGGAACGTATCCGCCCGAACGGCGAGTCGACGAGACCGATCGACGGTGACGACGTACTCGAGCTCGCGGTCCGACAGCAGCGGCCGGTCGATGGTCGCAACGGCGTCGTAGACGCGGTAGGGATACGCGACGACGCCGACGCGGCCGTCCGAGTCGACGTCGTCTCGTGCGACCGTCGGTGCGATGACGGAGAGTTCCGTGCGCTCGCGGCGGTCGCCCCGAGCAGGCGCGGATGCGGACGCAGCGTCGGTCCGACGAGCGTTACTCATCTATTCGTCACCCTCTTCCCAGTAGTCGCTGGCGGCGACGTGGGCGCGAATGTTGTCGGTCTCCGTCACGGCCTTCGGGTCGACGTCGCGACCGCCGTCGGTGACGTAATCGGGGGTGCCCGTCGGACTCTCGCTGCTCGAGAGCGCCGAGAGGGGCTTGTCGAAGACGTCGAAGTGCTCGTCGACGCCCTCCGGCGGGCGCGTGAGCAGCGAGACGACGATCAGCGTCGTCACCGAGAGGATAAAGGCCGGGAAGAGCCCGTAGACGCCGACGAGTCCCGAGAGGAACGCCGAACTCTCGACCGCTCCGGAGAGACCGAGCGCCTCGAGGAGCGACGACAACTGGGTCCACAGGATCATCGTCGTCGTGCCGACGATCATGCTCGCAACCGAGCCTTTGGCGGTGACGCCTTTCCACCACAGCGCCGCGATCAGCGTCGGGCCGATGGCGGCTCCGAGACCGCCCCAGGCGTAGTCGAGGACGAGCGTGTAGATCGGGGTGTCCTTCGCGAGGTAAGCGAAGGCGATACTCGCCGCGCCGAGGCCGAGCGTGACGATCTGCGAGTACCGGACGAGTTTCTCCTGACTCGCGTTCGGATTCACGTACCCGTGGTAGACGTCCTCGACGATGGCGCTGGTCGCGACCAGTAGCTGCGAGTCGGCGCTGGACATCATCGCGGCCAGCGCCGCCGCGAGGATGATGCCCGCGATGGCGCCGGGGAAGAACTCGAGGGTGAGCATCGGCATGACGTTGTTCGGGTCGTCGATCCCGCCCTGGCCGAAGGCGACCAGTGCGTACAGCCCGACGAAGCCGGCGCCGAGGTACGCGACGAACATGAACAGCTGAGCGACCATCGCCGCGAGGCGGATGTTCTTCACCCTGTCAATCCCCATGAACCGCACCATCACGTGCGGATTGCCGGGGATTCCGAGTCCGATGGCGGCGTAGCTGATGATGCCGAAGATCGCCGCCCAGCCGGTCATGCCGGCCGTGACGCTCGTGTAGGAACTCCCGACGGACGCGAGGTCGTCGAACGGGAGGCCGTAGTTCGTAAACGCGATGATCGGCAGGACGATGAACGCGCCGAGGATGATCGCACCCTGGAAGTAGTCGGACCAGGCGACGGCGAAGTAGCCGCCGAGGATAGTGTAGCCGACGACGATGAGGCCGCCCACGAGGATGCCCACGAGCGGCTCGACGCCGGTGAGCACTTCCAGCAGCGTCCCGGCTGCGACGATCTGTGCGCCGACGTAACCGCCCTCGAAGATCATGAGGACGAACGCGGAGACGCCCTTGACGAGGCCGGTATCGTCCTGGAGCCGCGTTTCGAAGAACGTCGGTAGCGTGACCGCCTTTACGATCTCCGTGTACTTTCGCAGTCGCTTCGCGAGTCCTGCCCACGCGAACAGGTCGGCGGGGATCATGCCGAGCCCGTTGTAGAAGGCCATTACGCCCGTTCCGAACGCGTCACTGGGGACGCCGAGCGTCAGCCAACCGCTCATCTCGGAGGCGCGTTCGGAAAAGCCCGTCACCACGGGACCGACGCTTCGTCCGCCGATGACGTAGTCGTCGACGGTGTCCATGAGCCGGGAGGAGTACAGCCCGATCCCGAGCAGTACGAGGAGATACGCTGCGAACGTTCCGAGGACCCAGATTCCGGCGGAGCCGGCGATTCCCTCACTGGCCATGGTTCGTCTCCTCGTACTCTTGGCGGAGTCGTTTCTCTCGCTTTCCTTCCCACACGTAGTAGACGCCGAGCATCACCAGATACACGGCGAACGGTCCGAATAACCAGACCTGGCCGACCATGTTACTCGCAGACATCGTCGTTGTGTGGTTACTACCCACACATAAGGGTACCGAATCTACCCGTTCTTTAATGGGGTAACGCGTCGAAAACATGCCCCGCTGAGACTACAGCTGTCGCTCGCTCCGGACTGCAAACCAGTACTGCTCCGGTTGTCGTGGACGATTCGAAGCCCGACGTTCGCCCTCGCGGTTTATACGCCCACGACGGCACGCAGCGCGAACAGGGCGTTCTCCTTGCGCTCGCGGACCCGCCGGTAGAAGTACTGCATCCACTTGTCGCCGTAGGGAACGTACTGGTTGACCTCGTAGCCCTCGGCCGCGAGCCTGCGCTGGGCGTCCTCGCGCACGCCCATGAGCATCTGGATCTCGAACGGCGTTCCGTACTCCTCGTGGAGGTCCCTGGCGGTCTCGAGCATCGCCGGATCGTGGCTGCCGACCGCGACGCCCTGATCGAACTCCCGGAACAGGAACTCGAGGTGCTCCTCGTAGGCCTCGTTGACCTCGGCTTTCGTCTGGTAGGCGACCGACGGGGGTTCGTCGTAGGCGCCTTTCACGAGGCGGACTGCTGCGGGGATGTCGGCAAGACGGCGCAGGTCGTCGCCCGTCCGCTTGAGATTCGCCTGAATGGCGACACCGACGCCATGGGGGTACTTCTCCGCGGCCGATTCGACGGCTTCGAGCGTCGTGTCGGTCGTCGTGTGGTCTTCCATGTCGCACCAGACGAACACGTCCTCCTCGGCGGCGGTCTCGACGATCCGATCGAAGTTTTCCGCGAAGACGTCCGGTCCGACGTCGATCCCGATCTGGGAGGGCTTGACCGAGACGCTTCCCTCGAGGCCGCGAGCGGCCATTCGGGAAACCAACCGGCAGTACGTTTCGGCGTCCTCGTCGGCGGGTTCGCGCTCGTGATAGTGTTCGCCCAGCAGGTTCACGATACCGCCGAGGCCATCGGCGTTGCAGTCGGCGACGTGATCGAGCGCGCCGGACGCGGTCGTTCCGGCGACGAATCGGCTGGCGATCGGGGGAATCATATCGAACAACTGGGAGGGATCCCTCCTAAATCGATACCCGACCAAAAGATTCGCTCCCGGTTCTACTGAATAGAAGTCGGCGAGCGATCACGCGGCGTCGGGATTGAGGAGTTTCGCCTCCGCCTTTCGGAGGTGCTCGAGCAGCGTCGTCTTCGAGACGCCGAGTTCGTCGGCGAGTTCGCGCGTGCTGATCTCGCGGGGCCAGGCGTAGTAATTTCGTTCGCAGGCGAGTTCGAACGCATCTCGTTGCCGCGGCGTGAGACGATCGAGCCGATCGACCGGCCCCGAATCCGTCGATCCCCCGCCCCCGTCGGCAGAGCCGATCTTGCTGACCGTAATTTCGGCGTCGGTCTCGGCGCGGATCGTCTCGAGGCGGTCCCGGACCTGCGAGCGATCGTCGGCGACGAAGACCGGCCAGTGTTCGACGCCGCCTTCGACGCGAACCGACGCGTCGTGAATGAAGCCGTGGGAGACGAGCGTATCGCTGATGCTGTGTTCGGGTTCGTACTCGACGAACAACTCGCGCGTCGCGTTGCCCGGGTTCGGCGCCGTGCTGGTCGGCCGCCCGCCGAGTTCGACCGCCGAGTGCGTCAGGGGAGACTCGTCGGCGAAGGCGACGAACTCGTCGAGTTGGGCCGTCGTGTCGGCGTACACGGTGAAGTGTCCCTTGACGGTCTCGTCGACGGTTCGGTGGACGGTGTGGATGAGCAGGCCGGCGTCGACGGCTTCCGTCGCCTGAATGCCCCAACAGTCCGGATGCCAGATCTCGAGGGTCAGCCGCGTCCCGTCGGTCGTCCCCGCCGCTGTCGTCGTCGAACTCGTGCTACTCATGTGTTAGTCCGTATCGTGCCTTTCGCCGTCACCGCTATAAACATATTGACTCCGGGTACCAAACGTCGTCCGTTCGTTTTCGTCCTCAGCTATCGAACGTCGGACCCGGACCCGACCATGGGAGGGCCTGCTTATTCGGCGGTGATCCGTCATCGATACCGTATGAGTCAGCAGACCACAGCCCAGCCCGACCGACACTACATCGACGGCGAGTGGACGGAGGGCGCAGGCGACGAGACGTTCGAGAGCGAGAACCCCGCGACCGGCGAGACGCTTCGAACCTTCCACCGGGGGACCGAAGCCGACGTCGACGCGGCGCTCGAGGCCGCGGAGGAAGCCCAGAAGGAGTGGCGCGCACTCTCGCACATCGACCGCGCGGAGTACCTCTGGGATATCTACCACGAACTGCGCGAGCGCACGAACGAGCTCGGCGAGATCGTCACCAAGGAGTGCGGCAAGGAGATTTCGGAGGGGAAGGCCGACGTCGTCGAGGCCGCCCACATGGTCGAGTGGGCCGCCGGCAACGCCCGTCACCCCCACGGCGACGTCGTTCCCTCCGAGATCGCGAGCAAGGACGCGTACATGCGCCGCAAGCCCCGCGGCGTCATCGGCTGCATCACGCCGTGGAACTTCCCGGTCGCGATCCCCTTCTGGCACATGGCCGTCTCGCTGGTCGAGGGCAACACCGTCGTCTGGAAGCCCGCCGAGCAGACGCCGTGGTGCGCACAGATCGTCGCCGAGATGTTCGAGGACGCCGGCATTCCTGACGGCGTCTTCAACATGGTCCAGGGCTTCGGCGACGCCGGCGAGGCCATCGTCGAGGACGAGCGCGTCGACACCGTCCTGTTTACCGGGTCGGCCGAGGTCGGCCAGCAGGTCGCCCGCTCCGTCGCCGAGCAGCCCGGCAAGCTCGCCGCCTGCGAGATGGGTGGCAAGAACGCGGTCGTCATCACCGACGAGGCCGACCTCGACACGGCCGTTCACTCCGCCGTAATGTCGAGCTTCAAGACGACCGGCCAGCGCTGCGTCTCGAGCGAGCGCCTGATCGTCCACGAGGATCTCTACGACGAGTTCAAGGAGCGCTTCGTCGATGTCGCCGAAAACATCGCCGTCGGCGATCCGCTCGAGGAAGACACCTTCATGGGCCCGCTCGTCGAGGGCGAGCACAAGGAGAAGGTCCTCGAGTACAACGAACTCGCGCGCAACGAGGACGTCGACGTCCTCGTCGACCGCGACGAACTGGCCGACGACGAAATTCCCGAGGGCCACGAGGACGGCCACTGGGTCGGCCCGTTCGTCTACGAGGCCGATCACGAGGCCGACCTCCGCTGTACGCAGGAGGAGGTCTTCGGCCCCCACGTCGCGCTCATGGAGTACTCCGGTGACATCGAGGACGCCGTCGAGATCCACAACGACACCGAGTACGGGCTGGCGGGTGCGATCATCTCCGAAAACTACCGCGAGATCAACTACTACCGCGACAACGCCGAGGTCGGCCTCGCCTACGGCAACCTGCCGTGTATCGGCGCGGAGGTCCACCTGCCCTTCGGCGGCGTCGGCAAGTCGGGCAACGGCTACCCGAGCGGCCGCGAAGTGATCGAAGCCGTCACCGAACGCACCGCCTGGACGCTGAACAACTCGAAGGAGATCGAGATGGCCCAGGGCCTCTCTGCGGACGTCACGACGAAGGACGACTAACCGCGATCGAACTGGTCGGTTTCCGCGGTACTGCTCTTCGGGGTTCTCCCGTTCGTTTTCCGTTCGATGGACTTCTATCGGAGCTAGCGATCTCGAGACCGTTGTCTCAAGCGTCCGTTCTGGGTGTCCCGTCTCCCGTTCCCGTCCACCTAAATTGGTGAACAACGGTGATGACGACCCGTTCGGGATACGTGAATAGACGAAACAGTCTCCCGAGCCGATTCAGTTGGAATCCTCGCTATCGAGGGAGACTGTGACCCGGACGATAATTCGTGATTTTCCGTTCACGCATTTCGAACGAACGCTCCCCGGGATAACCACGGCGAATAGAGAAGCGTATCCGAATGGGTGTTATCTACTCACACACTTCCATCCCCGAGCGCGATATCGCGGTGAACGGTAACCGAAGTGACCGTCCGTAATTTCACGGCGATTTTATCACAGCCGAAATCTACGTTCGTCCACCTATCTTATTCACACATTCCGAACGCTTATGGACCCGGCGCTCGACCGATCGATCAATGACTGACAGTCGGCCGCGTCCGGTCAAGACGACGAAAACGTCGTTCGCGATCGTCCGCGCGATTCGCGAGACCGACGGTGCGACGTTGAGCGAGTTGGCCGATCGCCTCGGTCTGGCCAAGAGCACCGTCCACAACCATCTGCACACGCTGGTCGACGAGGGCTTTCTCGTTCGCGAGGGCGATACGTACCACGTCGGCCTCGAGTTCCTCCCGTTCGGCGAACACGCACGTCACCGGAACCCGCTGTACGCGTCGGCACGGCGACGCGTCTATTCACTCGCCGAGCAGACGGGCAACGAGGCCGACTTCATCGTCGAGGAAAACGGCCGCGCCTACTCGCTCGAGTACGCGATCAGCGAGTCGACACGCGGCGTTTCGGACTCGAGTCCGTTCCGAGCCGGCAACCAGTTCCACATGCACAATTGTGCCTCAGGAAAGGCGATGTTGGCCGCCATGCCCGAAGATCGAGTTCGATCGATCCTCGATCGCTGGGGGCTACCGGCGACGACCGAGCAAACCATCACGGATGAATCGACGCTGTTTGCGGAACTCGAGACGATTCGGCGCCGCGGCTACGCTGTTAATGACGAAGAACTGATCGAGGGGTATCGGTCGATCGGAGCGGCGGTTACGGGCCCAGAGGGCGATGTCCTCGGTGCCTTCACCGTTGGTGGGCCGACGTACCGGATGGCCGTCGACGACGAATCGACTGCGGCGATCGGGCGGCTGTTATTGGACGAAGTCGACGCGCTGAAAGACGACGTGTTCTAATCACATATTACATTCGTATGCTTGTAATGTCCGCTAGATTGTGGTTTCATCGAGCGACGGTTGAAGAGATTACTACATCAAATAAGAGTAGTTCCGATCGAAAACGTGAACAAAGAGTGGTAAATATTCTTACCGTCTCTCCCGTGGCAATTAGAGTATGTACCACCGTCCAACTTGACAGTACGTTGCTAGGACACAGCAGCGGTCACACTGCCGGATAATCCGTTGAGCGATAAATACGGAAGGGAAGTCCATCACGGCGACATTGTGACGAGCGGTCATTCGTGTGCCAACCTGACTTCGATTACGTTTTTCGACTGCATAAGATCGGTGACTAGTTCGGATTCGATACGACCTTGGTCGAACCTATTTTTCGGCCCTGAGACAGAAATTGAGCCGATCACATTATCGTTATTCGAGATCGGCACTGCAACCGACCGAATCCCGTTCCACCGTTCCTCATCTTCGATGGCATACCCGTTTTCATTGATCGTCGCTAACTCGTCGAACAGTTCGGACTCGTCAGTGATCGTCTGCTGAGTTCTGGCCGGGAGCCCGTGTTGATCAATTATCTCCTCGACTCGGTCTCGTGGCAAGTGACCGAGTATTGCCTTTCCGAGCGCGGTCCAATGCATATACGTGTACTCGCCGGCGGGAGGATTATCGTACACTGCCTCGGAACTCTCTGATTTATACAACAAGACTCGTTTTCCCCGTTCCGGAACACCGAGCGCGGAAACCTCGTTCGTTTCGTCAGCTAGTTTATCGACCTCTGAGAGCGCCGCTTGATAGATGTCCGTCTGCTCTCGAGTCTTCGTTCCCAATCGAAGGAAGCGGTGGCTAAGCGAATATTTCGACGCCGCTTTTTTCACATAGCCCAACTCGCTGAGTGTTTTCAAATAGATATGAGCCGTGCTCGTTGACAGGTCGAGGTCTGCGGCCACCTCCGAGACGGTGGTCTCCCCTTCCTGATACAGATACTCGAGGACCTCAAATCCCCGCTCGAGCGATTGAATTCGCCGGTCGGACTTTCCGCGATCGGGAGCGGTCATACGGGCCATATCGGCCGACTCCCTTATATCTCATTGGCAACCGCGTCAAATATACCAGTGGTGTCATTCGATTATTAGCACTGGGACCGACGCGTTATCGGAAACCAGTTTCGAGACGCTTCCGTATACCAGATGGTCTAATTCCCGATGGCGACCGATGACGATGAGGTCGATATCGTGTTCCTCGGCGTACTGGAGAATCGCGCGGTGACGGAGCCCATGGGTCACCTCACAAACGACCTGTTCGACGCCAGCGTCCGTCGCGCGATCGCGGACGTATTCGACGGCCTGCTGGCCGATGTCCTCGAGGTCGGCGAATTCGATTCCGGGCGCGATCGCGGCCGAATTAACGACATAGAGCGTGTGAAGCGTCGCACTGTTTTCACGGGCGAGAGCGATGGCTTCGTCGATCGCCTGCTCGGTACTCTCGCGTCCGTCAGTCGGAACGAGAATGTGATCGTACATACGTCGACGTTCGACGACTCGGTCTATAAGTCTCGGTCCCCAGTCTCGATCGTCGTTCGAAAGCGGGTAGCCGAATCGGCCGTCGTCACGATGACCGCGTCACGGCTAGAATCGGGATATCGACCGTCCGTAAGAGGGCGGAGGTAACGCTCCCGAGGACCCGCCGGCCGAGGTTCGACCGACCGCGCGCACCCATAACGATGAGATCGATATCGTTCTCGTCAACGTACTCGCGAACGCCAGCAGCGACGCCGCCGAACGACGTCGTCCGAACGACGGCGGTCGTCACGGTCGGAGGTGTATCGTCGATCGTCGTCGCGACGTCGTCGACGATCGCTTCGCCGTTTGCTTCGAGTCGGTCGACGAATTCGCGATCGAGGCCACCCGCATTGAATGCGCCGCCCGCAGCCTGGATATCGACGACGTTCAGCACGTGGACCGTCGAGTCGTACCGCTGTCCGACCGCGGCGCCGTGTCGTGCGGCGTCGGCTGCGATCTCGCTGCCGTCCGTCGGAACGAGTACGTCGGAGTACTCCACTTCCTCGTCCGGTGCAGCCTTCGGAACGACGAAGACGGGTACGTTACTCCGGCGAAGCAACCGCTCCGTCACGCCGCCGAGAAGTCGCTTTCCGACGCCTGTGAGCCCCTGCCGTCCGATCACGATCAACGACGCATTCCGGGTCGTCGCGTAGTCGGCGATTTGTACCGACGGTTTTCCCTCCGTCAGCTCCGTCGTTACCGGATGACCGATAGTCGACGCGATCTCCTCGATGCGTTCGAGGACGGTCGTCCCGCGTTCTCGGAGCCGTTCCTTCTGCGCGGCCGTCGCCAACTGTATTGCCCGCCGCTCGACGACGTGGAGGACGTCCACGGCCGCATCAAAAACGCGAGCGAACTCGAGTCCGCGTTTCGCCGCTTGCTCGGCCTCGTCGCTTCCGTCGACGGCGATCAGGATCCGATCGTACATGGTATGCGTCGCCGTTCCACGCGCACGCTCTTCGTTCATTCCCCAGCGGTTGCGGCTCGTTGGCCGACCCAGTGCAGCTTTTGATCCGTTCGATGCACTCGAGGGACGAACTGAGCGGCGGTCCCCGAACGGCGGAGGGAGCGTCGATCACTCAGTATCTGGTTGCGGTCCACCGCCCGTCTGCGCCTCTTCCGCGTCTCCCCAGCCGCCGGCATCCACGACTTCGAACAGCTTCTCCCAGTTTTCGTCTCGACGATCTTCCGGAAGTTGGTCTCGGAGCTGTTGAAAATCCGACGACGGGACCTGCGTCCGGACGAAGTCGACGATGACGCGAGCGTGGTATGCCGCCGTCGACGGCTCACACCCTTCGATTTCGCTCACTCGCGAGACGAACTCCCGCCAGTCGAACCGCTGGCCGTGTTCTCCGACGGCACCGGTCAGGTACCAGCGGATCTCCATCGGCAGCGCCGCCGCGAGGTCCTCGGCCGCCCCGGCCGGAATCCGCTCTCCGAGCGTCATGAGGGTCGCGCGGATCGCCCGGACGGTCTCACCCGTTCCGGGGAGCTCGAGACGGTGTTGTACTTCGCCGGTGAACTCGTCGAAATTCATGGCTCGAGACTCTTTCCCCGTTCACCGATATATATCCCTCCCCTGATTACTGGTGTCAGCCGTCGAACGGAGTCGCCTGGGCCGTTCCCTCGTCCGCGTTGGCGCTTCCGTGAATCGTCTGAGTCGAGGAGGTCGAGAGCGGTGCCCTCACGTCATAGCGGACGAGTGAACCCCTTCCCGACGACCCCGAGGCATTCGGCTGCTCCGCGTGGAGATCCGGTGACTGGATCGAACTCACGGGTTCGAAGACGCTGATTTATACTGTGTAGAATGTCACGGTCGGTACGAGTGGGGATTATATCGGGGATGGTAGTACGACGATTGCGATGACGGCAGTAAAAGTAATCCGCGTTATGGGAACGTCGGACGAATCGTGGGAGGCGGCCGCTCACGAAGCGTTCCGCGAGGCGAGTCAGACGGTCGACGATATCTCCGGTATCCGCGTCGAAAACTGGACCGCAGACGTCGAAGACGGAGATATCGTGGAGTACAAGGCGACGACCGAAATCGCGTTTCCGGTCGAGCACTGATCGGTCGGTGGCGACCCGGTTCGACAGTGCGTCACGAAAACCGGTGTGATCGTTGCCCAACCATTCCCGCCGCGAATCGAGCGCTCGAGCGAACCTCGACCGGCTCGTTTCGGTAGGTCCTCAACGGGAGGGTAGAGCCACGGTTCGTAAATTCGCGATAGCCAACGACCGGGCAGTCGGCTGGGAGGGGTTCTTGTACGTTCGCGACGTTGTTCTCGCATGGCACCGCACGTACTCGTCCCGCTCGACGGGTCGCCGCAATCGTGGGCAGCGTTCGATTACGCGGCTTCGAATTACGACGCCGGGAGGATCACGGTGTTACACGTCGTCAATCCCATGGAAGGCGTGTACGGCGATTACGGGGGCGGCGGATACTACGACGCGCAGGCGCACGAACGGGCCGTCGAACGCGGCGAAGAACTCGGCGAGGAGGCGCGCTACAGAGCCGACGACGCCGGCATCCTCGCGACGGTCGACCTCGAAACCGCAGTCGAAACGGGAGCGACCGCGCGGACGATCCTCGATTACGCCGCGGAGAACGACGTTGACCACATCGTGATGGGGAGTCACGGCCGTTCCGGCGCTGCACGAATTTTACTCGGCAGCGTCGCCGAAACCGTGACCCGTCGAGCGCCGGTTCCGGTGACCATCGTCCGGTGAGGAGCCACGGCTCGATTATCGGTCCGCCGTTCGGAGCCGTTCGGGGACTTCCTCGAGACGGACTTCGACTTCGTTCGTTCGCATGAACGGCGGCGTCCACGGATCGTTGTACTGCAATAGCGTCGGCTCGCCACGGGCCTCGAGGCCCCGCCGGGAGAGTTGTTCGCGCAGTCGCGTCCGTTCTCGCTCGACTCGCCTCTCGGTCGCGTACCAGAAGAATCGGCGCACTGCGACCGTCCGCGGCGGTTCGACGACGAGGCGCACGTCGGGATCGGTCGGCATCGGGGCGGTTTCCGGCGTGTACGTACGCGGAAGGTAGAACGCCATCGTCACGTCGTCACTCTCGGCTGCCGTCCGTACCGGGGCCGTCATCGGAACCGTTGTCCCGCGGACGGCGACCGGTGCGGTCATCGCGATGTCGTCGCGGCTCGCGTTCGCGCCAGAGATGTAACGAAAGAGGCGCCCGAACGCCGTCCTCGCGTTCGGCGCCGTCGTCTCCGCGAGGACGGTTCGGGGATAGCGGCGGATCTCGACGCCGTCGAAGCGCTCGAGCGTTTCCGAGGGAACGCGCTCGGTCGTTCGATTGACGTACACTCCCCAACCGATCCACGCTCCCAACAGGGTGACGGCACCGAGCAGTAGGTTTCGGGCGGATCGCATAGCCATCGTACATCTCGCAGCCCCATAGATGCGTAGGTGAGCGCAGTCCGAGCGATCCGGAAATCCTGTGTCGGCAATTGCAGCAGCCCCGTCGTTACGCCGACCCGTGGCTGCGACGGGTCTCCGGCTGAAGTGTATAAGTTCCGCGCCGTCGTCAGTGAGTCCGTGAGCAGCGCCGAATCGCAGGCGATCGAACTCGAGTCCCTGACGAAGTATTACGGCGACGTTCGGGGGATCGAAGACCTCACGTTCACCGTCCGTCGAGGCGAGATATTCGGCTTTCTCGGACCGAACGGCGCGGGCAAGTCGACGGCGATCCGCGTGCTCCTCGGCCTGTTACGGCCCACCGACGGCGCGGCGTCGCTGCTCGGCCGAGACGTAACGGACCGAACGGCACTGTGCGAGGCGAAGCGACACGTCGGTTACCTTCCCAGCGACGCCACGTTCTACAACCGCGTGACGGGCTCGGCGGTACTCGATTACTTCGCTCGACTGCGCGGCGACGACCGTCGCGCGGAACTCCTCGAGCGATTTCCCGTTCCCCTCGACCGGAACGTGAAGGCGTACTCGAGCGGCAACAGGCAAAAACTCGCTATCGTCGCGGCGTTCATGCACGAACCCGAGCTCGTGATCATGGACGAACCGACGTCCGGCCTGGACCCGCTCGTCCAGAACGAGTTCTACGAACTACTCGAGGAACGACGGGACGCCGGCCGAACGAGTTTCTTCTCCTCGCACGTCCTGAGCGAAGTGCGACGGGTCTGCGATCGCGTCGGCATCATCAAGAACGGCCGGTTGATCGAACTCGATACCGTCGAGAATATTCTCGCCGAAGGCGGCACCGTCGTCACCGTGCGGTTGGCCGAGGATCCGCCCCCGGACGCGCTCGAGTTCCCCGGTGTCGCGCGCGTCGAACGGCACGATAGCGACGACGGCGAGTATCAACTGGTTCTCGCGCGGGAGTTCGACGCGTTGATCGACCGTCTGGGCAACTATACCGTCCTCGAACTGGAAGTTCGCGAGGCGTCGATCGAGGACGTGTTCATCCACTTTTACGGCGACGAACCTGGGTCGGAACCGAGGGAGGGACGGACGACACCGTAACGAACGCGTCTGTCCCGCTACTCTGGCGACGACCGAGACGGTACCGAATCGAATGCGGGTGCCACGGATGTCAAAATACCGAATGATGGAGTCCTTTTTCTCCCTTCGCGTCGGAGGTCGCAGGGATGCCCGATCGAATTCTCGTTCCCGTGGACGGGTCCCCGCTGTCGAAGCGTGCACTCGAGGTGGCGTGCGACGAGTACGGCACGGCCGAGATCACGGCGCTGCACGTGATCGATCCGACCGAACCGGGCTACAGTATCTTCGGCGTCGAGTACGATCCCTCGACGGCCCCGCGACACGGATCCGAAGCGTGGTATGAACGAGCGACGGAACTCGCCGACGAACTGTTCGAAGAGTTGGACGCGCTGGCGGACGAGCACGGCGTTTCGATTCGAACAGAGACGGTCGTCGGTCGACCCGACCGCGAGATTATTTCGTACGCGACGGACGAGGACGTCGATCAGATCATCGTCGGGAGCCACGGCCGGGGCGAAGAATCGCGGCTCCTTCTCGGTAGTGTCACCGAAGCAGTCGCGTTCCGTGCGCCGGTTCGAGTGTCGTTGATCCGCTGAGGCGAAGGCGGGTTCGAACGCCGTACTCGCCGCCCTGACGAATTCGCCGCCGGAAACGCGTCCCGCTCTCGCCGTCGACTGCCGGATTCATTCGCGGGTCGATTCGAGACGCGGTGGAAGCCCCTGATGTTTGATTCCTGTCTGTTCGTCGATACGGAATTCGTAGATGGTGACGTCGCCGGATAGAGCGCCGGACTGGAGGACCGATGGCCGCCAGATGTCGTTTAAAAGCTCTTCGAGGCCATCCCATTCCGTTTCCGGCACGGGATCGAGGCGCCCCGTCAAGAGAACGCTTTCCCAGTTATACATCGTATCGACCTTGTACACGAGGAATCTCGCGGTATCGGTCGCCTCGCTTAACTCCGCTTTCTGGCTGCGTGAGCCGACGAGGTACGTGAAATAGAGCCGTTCTTCCCCGTCGTACCCGTAGGAGAGGGGAAGAAGATACGGAACGTCTTCCGCGAGGAGACCGAGCACGCCCGTTCGTTGGCTCGAGAGGAAGCCGCTGATTTCTTCGTCGTCCATCGGTAGCAGTCCATACTCGCGTAGTTCGTCGACGGTCATGCGAGACTTCTCTCGACGGCGGCAAAGAAAAGTCACCCACCCTCTGTTAGCGCTGCCTATAATTCTCGTCTCGGTTTCGGTCGACGACTGAATTACGGCAAATGTTCGACCCGAACGTTAGCTGTCCGATCGCGACGGAATCGATTCGAATTCGACAGTAGCCGTCTCGGGCGGTTCGTCGACGAGCACGGCAGCTTGTCCCTCGAGTACGCGGTCGCCGTCCGCGCCGATCACGTCCGTAGTGAGTTGGAATTTGTTTCGGCCGTACTCTTCGATAACCTCACAGACGGCGGTTACTCGGTCGCCGATGTCGACCGGTGAGAGAAAGGAGAGGTCCGCCGAGACGTAAATCGTCACCCCGGGAAGTCGGGCCAGCGCCGCGCTGATCAGCCCGCTGACGAGCGTTCCGTGGACGATTCGTCGACCGAACCGCGTGTCACGCGCGTACGATTCGTCGAGGTGCAGTCGGTTCGTATCTCCGCTGGCGGTCGCAAACGCTCGGACGTCCGCTTCCGTGATCGTCTTCGTGAATTCGACGCGGTCGCCGACGCTGACGCGTTCGTCGGAGAGACCGACGCTTTCGACCTCCCACTCGGGCGATTCGTAGGCCGTATCGCGGCGAACGCGATACCGGAACTGGGCCGGGGGAGAATAGTCGAATTCGTGCCGCTGGAAGATTTGTGGGACGTACCGGACGACGTCGTCCGTGCTGACGAGTCCGACCAGTTCGTCGCCGTCTTCGACGACGAGTCGAGCGATATCGTTTTCGAACATTCTCTCGACCGCATCCCCGATCGGCGCGTCCGCAGTAATCGTCACGACCTCGGTGGTCATGAACTCGTGGAGGGGACGGTCTTTCGGTGTCGTTGCCTCGCCGAGAAATCGAACGAAGTCCTCGTTTGTCACGAGTCCGGCGAGCTCACCGTTCTCGACGACGACGAGCGATCCGATTCCTTCTTCGTGACACGTCGTTGCCGCCTCGGCCGCTGTCGCGTCGGGACGGATCGTCCGTACGGGGCTACTCATGACGTCGGTAACTCGAATTGGAAACGCCATGTGCGCCGCATCCACGCGCGAGGGAAAGAAACCGACCCTGCAGGGGGTACTGACCGATCGCTCGCTGTCGATCAGGTCGTTGACGGGGTGTCGAACTTCGGCCATAGCGGACGTCGGCCCGGAGCGGCACCTCGGATATAACGGGTCTGTCTCTCGAGTAGTAGCCCGATGACTGCCGTGCTCGAGTTACTCATCCGAGTGTGCGCCCTGCTCGCGATCGTCGCCGAGCAGACGGTGTCGGCGTCGGGTATCGAGGTCGTCGCAGCCCTCGCGAGTGACCTCCTCGTTACTGACCTAGGCGGATTCCTCCTGGGGTGTGGTCTCGGATACACCGCCACACGATTCGCCCGGCGACTCCCCACCGAGAGTTCCTTCGGGCAGTCGTCTTCGGTGTCACGGTCATCGGTGCGCTAGTCCAGGGAACATTGCTCCCGTCCGACCTTCGGGCCACCGGTATTGACATCGGCGGCGAGGAATCCGATCGGCGTCCCGACGGCGAACCGTCGTCGCACTCTTGCCGGACTCGTGCTCGTCGTTCGGTGATCGGTGCCGCACGTATCTCTATGTGGATTCGGCGTGAACTGCGAGTCGTGTCCGAGCAGCCACACGAACTGCCGGCCGACCGCGTCGTCGAGCGCCTCGAGTCCCGCCGCGATGGACTGACAGTCGACGAGGCCCGGCGACGGCTCGCGGACCGCGGCGAGAACGAGATCGTCAGCGGCGGCGGTCGGTCGCCGGTCGATATCTTCGTCGCGCAGTTCAATAGCGTCCTGATCTGGGTCCTGCTCGCCGCAGCGGCCCTTTCGATCTGGGTGGGCCACGCCGTCGACGCGGTCCTCATCGCGATTATCGTCGTAGCGAACGGCATTTTCGGCTTCGTCCAAGACTACCGGGCCGAACGGAGCCTCGAGTCGCTGCGCGAACTGGCTGCGCCGACGGCCGCGGTTCGACGAGCGGGTGAGAAACGTGAGATAAGCGCAACGGGGCTGGTTCCCGGCGACGTTATCGTCCTGCGCGGCGGTGACGTCGTCCCCGCGGACGCTCGACTCCTCGAGGCGACCGATCTCGAGGTCGACGAAGCGGCACTGACCGGGGAGAGCGTCCCGGTTGCGAAGTCGTCCGACCCGGTCGCGGCGGAGACGCCGCTGGCGGAACGCAAGGGCATGGTCTACAAGGGGACCAGCGTCACTCGCGGCAAGGGCGTTGCCGTCGTCACGGAAACGGGCATGGAAACCGAAGTCGGCGAAATCGCTCGCGAACTCGCCGCGACCGAGGAGACGCGAACGCCCCTACAGGACGAACTCGACGAACTGGGGCGAAACCTTGGGCTCGGCGTCCTCGTGCTTTCGGCGTTCGTCGCACCGTTGTTGCTCCTCCGCGGGACGGACGCCGTCCAGGCAGCCCTGACTGCGGTGTCGCTGGCCGTCGCCGCGGTCCCCGAAGGACTACCGGCCGTGGTCACGCTCACGCTCGCGCTCGGCGTCCGGCAAATGTCCGAGGAGAACGCGCTCGTCCGGCGGCTTCCGGCCGTCGAGGCACTCGGCGCCGTTGACGTCATCTGCACCGACAAGACGGGCACGCTCACGAGGGGTGAGATGACCGTCAGCCGGCTCTGGGTCAACGACGCCGTCGTCGACCTCGAGTCGGACGAGTCCGAGCCGACGGCGGTCAGCAGCCGCGAGGAACGCCTCCTCGAGATCGCTGCGCTGTGTAACGACGCGACGCTCGATGACGGTGGCGATCCGACCGAGCAGGCGCTGCTCGCGGCCGCTGATCGGATCGGGATCGACGTCGCCGAACGTCGATCCGAGAACCCGCGGACCGGCGAGGTGCCGTTCTCCTCGGAGCGGAAGTGGATGGGAACCGTCCACGGCGACGTCGGCTACGTCAAAGGTGCTCCCGAGGTCGTCGTCGAGAACTGCGATCGGATCCTGACCGCCGACGGACCGAAACCGCTGACCGACGAGCGTTGCGAGCGCGTCGAAACGACGGTCCGAGCGTTCGGCGACGACGCGCTTCGCGTCCTCGCGATGGCGTTCCGCGAAGAACCCGCTGGCCCCGACGATCTCGCCGACGGATTGACATTCGTGGGACTGACCGGACTGATCGATCCGCCCCGCGCGGAGGTCGCCGACGCTATCGCAGAGACGAACCGTGCAGGAATCGACGTGAAGATGGTGACCGGCGACAACGTCCGGACCGCGCGGGCCATCGCCGAATCGCTCGGGATCGGCACGACAGTCCTCGAGGGTCGCGAGGTCGAACGGATGGACGACGAGACGCTTCGCGAACGGGTCGCAGCCGTCGACGTCTTCGCGAGAACCTCGCCGGAACACAAGGTTCGAATCCTGCAGGCGATGCAGGGTCGAGGGAATGACGTGGCGATGACTGGGGATGGCGTCAACGACGCGCCGGCGCTGAAAAACGCCGACGTCGGCGTCGCGATGGGAATTCGAGGAACCGACGTCGCCAGGCAGGCATCGGACATCGTCCTGTTAGACGACAACTACGCGACGATCGAGCGCGCCGTCGAGCGCGGACGGGGGATCTTCGACAACGTTTGGAAGTTCGTCGCATACCTCCTCACCGCAAACGTCGCCGAGGTGGCGATCGTCTTCCTCGCCTCACTGTACGGCTACCTCATCCTGCCGGCCGTCCAGTTGCTGTGGATCAATCTGCTGACCGACGGATTGCCGGCGCTCGCGCTGGGCGTCGACCCCGTGAGCGGCGACGTGATGGAACGGCCGCCGCGCGATCCCGACCGGGGGATCATCGGTCGTCCCATGCTCGGGTTGATCGGCGGTATCGGTGCTGTAACCACCGTGGTCTTGCTCGCACTCATGTACTATACGCTCGAGGGAGCGGCCGCCGTCACGCCGTACGCGATGACGATGGTGTTTACGGCCTTCGTTTTCCTCGAGTTCGCGGGGCTGTACGTCATTCGGTGGCTACGCGAGACGCCGATGCTGTCAAACCCGTGGCTCACGGCCGCCGTCGCGACGTCGGCCCTGCTGCAACTCGCCGTGTTGTATACGCCGCTCAACCGGTACTTCGGGACGGTTCCGCTCAGCCCGACGGACTGGGGAATTATCACCGTCGTCCTCGCGGTGACTCTCCCCGGGTATCTCGCAGTCGCCGTACTCGTCAGACGACTCGAGCGGTGAGCAGCCGGTCACTGTACGGAGAATGGAAATATCCTCGGCGGAGACTCGTGCCCCTCCGCTGTAACTATCCGTTCGTCGTAGCGACGGACATAGGAGATCTCGAAACCGAAGCACAGCGATCGCGGACCGAAATCGCCAGCTACCCCCGAGATCTCGCCGACCAACTCGACGGCGACGGCGACGTGACCCTCGAACTCGGCGGGAGCGAAGTACTGTTGAACCCGTCCGATCCCGTTACCTTCAAACTGGAAGGCGAGTCGGACTGGTCCGAGGGTGACACCGAGGCGAAACAGAGCATCGAATTCGAGTTGGTCTGGTGGCGTGAGGCGCAAACGGCCGAGGAGAGTACCCTGGACGTCAGAGAAGGGGTGAGTAAGACGTCGGCGGCTGAGTTCGGTCGCCGAGCGTCCCCTGAGACTAAGGGCACCGGCCACAAGAATCAGCACATGTCGCCATCGATACGACGGCTCGTCCTCGACGTCATGAAGCCACAGGAACCGGATATTCTCGAACTCGCCACCGTTGTCAGCGACCGCCCGGGTGTCGACGGCGTCAACGTCGCTCTCGTCGAGACCGACCGCGAGGTCCAGAACCTCAAACTCACGATCGAGGGCGACGACATCGACGCGGACGCGCTCGAGGCGGCCATCATCGATCTTGGCGGGACGGTTCATTCGATCGACCAGGTCGTCTGCGGCGAGCGACTCGTCGACCAGATCGACACGCCGCAGGATAACTGACCGAGTGTAGTACCGTGCCTTCGCTTCGCGACCGCCTCGAGGCCCTCCGAACCCTCCTCGAGAACGACGAGGTCAGATCGATTTCCCGGCGGTACTTCATCTCCAACGGCTTCGACGGGACGCTGACGAGCATCGGCGTCGTCGTCGGTGCCTACCTGTCGGGCATCACCGACGGTCTCACCGTGATCACGATCGGTCTCGGCGCCGCCGTCGGACTCGGGACGTCCGGCGTCTGGAGCGTCTGGGAGATCGAGCGCGCCGAGAAACAGGCCGAGTTACTACGGATCGAGCAAGCCATGCTGACCGATCTCGAGGAGACGACGGTCGGGCAACGGCGGGCGGGTGCTCGCAAGATCAACGCCGTCGCAAGCGGGATCGGGCCGCTGATCGGTATTCTCCTGCCGTTGGTTCCGTTTCTCGGGCAGAGCGGCGGGGTCGTCTCGATGCTCGGGGCGACGGTGCTCGCCATCGGCGTCGGCGTCGCCGTCCTCTTTACGTTCGGCGCGTACCTCGGCTCGATCTCGAAACAGAACTGGATCGTCGCCGGGATCAGAATGGGGCTCGCCGGAATCGTCGTCGCGATCCTGAACCTGTTCCTTCCCGGGTGACGACTCGAGGTATGTGCACTCGACTGTCCGGCGTAGATTCTGGCGAAGAGACGGGATAGTCCTCGGGTACTACTCTGACCATCTCATCCGCCATGGCCGCTGCAGCCGCAACTCGACGAACTGGGCTTCTACAGTCGTCCGTCTTGAAATACAGATTAAGAGTGACCGAGACGCCTCGATTTTGGCGTACCCTCGATGTTTATGACCGATCTGGTGTATCGTCTTGGTATGAACCAACTCGAAATCGGAAAGACGAACGCAAGCCGGCGTCTCGCGTTCGCATGGATAGCAGAGACCCGTCCCCATGCAGGAAGGACGGGAGCCGATCAGGAGTAATGTCTCGAGACCGATCCATGTACGATCAAATACTCTTTCCCACGGACGGTAGTCAGGGTGCATCGGTCGTCTTCGACCACGTTCTCGATATCGCCGCCGAACACGGCGCAACGGTTCACGTCCTCAACGTCGCGGATCCGGCGCTCGTTTTCCAGCCGCAGAAAGACCTTCTCGACGCGCTCGAGCAGGAGGGCGAGGCGTTCGTTCGTGATGCCGCTGACCGCGCGCGAAAACGCGGGGTAGAAACGGTCACCGAGGTTCAGAAAGGGGAGCCCTACAGCACGATCGTCGACTATGCAGCGTCGCAGGACGTCGATCTCGTTGTCATGCCGACCCACGGTCGGCGAGGGCTCGAACGGTTCTTGCTCGGTAGCACCACCGAGCGCGTCCTCAGGCGATCTGACGTCCCTGTGCTCACGATTCGACCTGACGACGATGGCACAATCACCTACCCGTACCAGACCGTGTTGGCGCCGACCGACGGGAGCACCTGTGCACAGGAAGCAATAGAGACGGCCGCCGACGTGACGACGGCCACAAGAGCAACGCTTCACCTCCTCACCGTCGTCGATATCGCGAGTCTCGGTATCGATGTCCGTTCCGATATCCAGGTAGCGCAGTTAGAGGAGGCCGCAGACGCAATTCTCGACGACGCAACAGCGGTTGCAGAAACCGCCGGCGTCGAACCAGCGGCTGAAACCGTCGAATACGGGCCATCGATTCACGAGGGGATTCTCTCGTACATCGAGGATCACGACGTCGACCTCGTCGTCGTCGGTACCCACGGCCGGACGGGCTTCGATCGATACGTACTTGGAAGCGTCACCGAATATCTCGTTCGAACGTCGCCGATTCCGGTATTGACGGTTCGGGAACCCTCATCGAACGCATGAGTTGCCTTGCGGTCGCTCGGCAGTCCGTCGGTCGCCCGTGATGATGAGATGCCGACGATGTCCGAACCATTTTCCCTCGCGGCGATCTGCCTGCTCCGTCTGGAGACGGTGACGGGCCGCTATCGCGACAGGGCCAGCAACCGAGGCCCCAGCGAAAGCACGGTGTGATTCCCCGCACTCGAGGTGGAGTCTCGACCGCAACGAGCGAGGCATTCGCCCTATACGGAAGTACAACGAGAGTAGGAGGGGAGGAGAGCGAGGGATCAAACGACGAGGAGCATTCGAGGACGACAGATCGTCCCTGCGCAGTCGTCCCGGACTTTCTGGGAGCGGCCCACCGGTTATCTGACGACCACGACGGGCGTCGGTGATCGTCGGACGACGTTCTCCGCGACGCTTCCGAGCAGGATTCTAGAGACGCCTTCCCGACCGTGGCTTCCGATAACGATCGTGTCGTACGCCTCGTCTTCCGCTTGGCTAACGATCGTCTGCTCTGGCTTGCCTTTGTCGACCTCCGTCTCGAGTTCGCGGTCGTGTTCCTGTGCGATCGCCGTCGCCTCCTCGAGGAGCTCCGCGCCGCGTTCGCGGCCCTGTTTCATATCGATCTCCTCGGCTGCACCGAAGGCTCGCCAGTAGCCTTCGGGGACCGGGACGACGTACAGCGCCGTGACAGACGCGTCGGGAAACGTCTCGAACGCGTACTCGAGCGCTGCTTCTGCCGGATCAGAACCGTCAAACGGCACCAGGATTCGTTCAGTCATATTTGAGTAGTGGCCGAGACCGAGTATAATGGCTGGTGATGGTTCCCACGCGAGCGCGGCCAACGCCGGCACTCAAGTGGCTCGGCATCGAATCAGCTAGGCTCCGTTTCCGGGACTGAAGACGGCGTCTGAATTCGCGCGGGACCGCTTCGAGGTTGCCCTCAAGGACGCATCACCGTCCCCTCGAGGCGACACGAAACCGGGCGCGAGACTGTTCAGCCCGTATTTTCCCGTCAGTTGTATCATATCTGGCTGTTTCAGTTTGGTTGACCGATGAACACAACACACGTCGGCCCTTATTTATGGCTTATTACGGATGTATGTGGGTGAATTTCAACCTGAAATTGGAATTTATAAATTATATGATATCGAGCGAGGAAGGAGTATCGCTCCTGGAGCGTATCGACCGGCGTAGCAAGCGGCCGCTCGCGGCTCGTTGGTGCCGCCGATTGCCCCGTGGAGTTATTGAGACGGGCGTTGAGAAGGCGGATATGACGTTCGTCGTCCCGTTCGACGGATCAGAACTCGCGGAAGCGGCCCTGGTCAGGGCTGTCGAGTACGGTACCGCCCTCGAGGAAAACGTTGCGGCGGTGACGGTCGTCCCAGAGCGAAAGCGCTACGCCCGCGACAAGGGATGGATCGACGAGGACGAGCCTTACGACGTCGAGACAGTCGTCGAGTCCCTTCGAGAGCAGGTGTTGGCCCTCGCACCGGATGCAACGTACGATTACGAACGCATTCGAGAGTTTCCGCCGGAAGCACAGCTGGCCGAACACGTTGAACGACTCGCCAGGACACACGACCCGAGCGTCGTCTTCCTCGGTAGCGAGAACGTCGGCCGCATCGTTACGCCGCTGACCAGCGTCGGCGTCCACGTCGCCGCCGACGAGGAGTACGACGTCTTCGTCGTCCGTCGGGCCGCACCGCCGCGAGTCAAGGGGATCGACCCCCACGACGACTTCTACTGGTCGGACGACGCGACCGAAGACTGAGATCAGCGTCGGCGGGAAGACGGTTTCCTGTCAGTACGGCGGTCGCGCTCGATCGTCACTGCATCGGACATCCACCGGTCCCCACCGGAGCGGGACGACGAGTACGAGTGCAATCGTGATAACCGCCTGGTACCGCTCTGCCGTCGGCGAGAGCTCGAGCAGTTGTCCTGTGGCGTTGCCGACGAAGTGAAACGGGATCGCTGCGAGAACGCTTCGGTCGGTGTTGTTATACAGCCACGTGGAGAGCACCGATCCCGGAACGATGTTGAACGCGAACCGAGCCGGGTCCGGTGAATAGTCCCAGCTGCTGAAGTAGCCGACCATCAGGAACAGCGGCGCGTGCCAGGACGCCCATCCATCGCCGAGGACGAGACCACCGCAACTGGAGGCGATCGAACCAGTAACCCCGCCAGCCGATCTCCTCGTGGAACGGTCGGAGCAGGAAAATCGCCGCGAGCGTTCCGGCGAGCGCGACCGGCTCGGCAAGTGGTTCCAGCGCGGTGCCGCGCTCAACGGCCGGGTCGCGCCCTCGACGACGGTTACAGCGCCGGCGCCGGCCACTGCGAGCGCCGGAAAGAGAGCGACCACGATCGAGAACCAGTCCAACGAGATCCGTCGCACGTCGACGAGTCGCCGCCACAGGTCCGCGAGCTCCGCCCGCCGACGTGCCGGGTCATGACGACGCCACCGATCGTGACGCCGAGTCCGCCGACGAGCAAGAAGACGAGTTCCGGGAATCGGAAGACGTGCCACTCCGCGATGATCGGCATGCTCCACCAGCCCCACGTCCAGCCGCGGGAGAACAGGCGGAACCTCCAGCGGTCATCGGTTCGGACGTTCCGCGGGGGTTCCGCGGTGGTATCGTCACGGGCTCGAATCCGGTTCAGCACGGTTCTCTCGATCCGCGAGAGAAGCCCACGGATCAGCGCTCGTCCGACGAACTTCGCCGTGCGACTCGAGTCGCCGCGTTCGGGAACGGACGCTCGCTTCGTTACTGCCGGTTCTCAAACTCCGGATTCGGGGATTACGACGGCGTTCGAACCGTCATCACGGGCACGGGGGCAGTCCGAACGAGCTTTTCGGCAACACTGCCGAGGAGATAGCGGGCGATCCCGCTCCGGCCGTGTGTCCCCATGACGACGAGATCAACGTCGTGCTCCCGAACGTAGGAACGAATTTCCGCGGCGGGGCTCCCGAACGTGATCTCCGTAACAACGTTGGTGACCGACGCCTGGGAGGCGTTGGCTTCGACCGCCTCGAGGGCGACTCGCGCCGCTTCGTCCGGCCCCTCGTCGTTGCCTCTCGGTGCGGTTTCGAGACCGAGCGCGTTCGTCTCGATGACCGACAGCGAGTGCAGCGTGGCATCGTACGTCGACGCGAGGTCGATCGCCGGCTCGTATGCCGCCGCAGCCCCGTCGCTCCCGTCCGTCGGGACGAGGATATTGTCGTAGGGAAACGAAACGCCGCCCTCGTCGCGATTCCGAACGGTGAGGACGGGACTGTCCGACCGTCTGACGACGCGCTCGGTGACGCTCCCCAGGAGGTAGCGATCGACACCGCTGCGGCCGTGCGTTCCCATGACGATGAGATCAGCGTCGTACTCCTCGGCGACCATCAACACCCCCTGATACGGCTTCGACGTTCGAACGACGCTGGTGGTCGCCACCCCGCTGGCCTCGAGTCGATTCGCCACCGAGTCGACGAGGGCGGTCGCTTCCGATCGCAGATTGTCGTAGTGCGGGGCGGTCGAAACGAGGCGGACGTCGATCACGGTCGCGACGTACACCGTCGCATCGTACCGTCTCGCGATGTCCGCGGCGTAATCGACGGCGAGATCCGCACACTCGCTTCCGTCGACCGGAACGAGAATCGTGTCGAACATACCGCGGCCTTCGCCGCCGAGACTCATCAAACGCGGGTGTGGTCGAACGGTATCGCAAGCCAGTTCCGCCGCTTTTCGACTGAAAACCAAGTCCGTCAGCCTCTCCCCGCAAGTCAGTCACTGACGGTCGACGCTACCGGTCCCCGCCGACCGAGGAAGCCCCGCTACGAGTGGCACCGCTGTCGCGTCGTCGGCTACCCGTCGCCGCCAGCGCTAGCCATGCTCAATCCTCGCTCGGAGCTCCCGTCGGAGGCTATTGATCAGGACAGAACTGCAGCTTCCATCTGCGTCAAAGAGTTCTTTGACGTCCTGATTTCGCGATTGCACAGTCTTCAGACGACGCACTTTCGTCAATGAAACCAGATTAGTCTTTTTACTTGGTTCCCAAGGTGTCCTATGGACCCGCACGAAAACTCTCGAACACGCCGATTGAACTCCGGACCAACCCGACGAGCAGCCCTCATCGGCGCTGCACTGACCGGCCTCGGCACACTCGCCGGCTGTCTCGGTGGCGGTTCCGGGGGCGGGGAGTCGATGTCCGATCCGATCACGATCGAGTCTGAGATGCAATGTGATAACTGCACCATGACGATCGGGGATTATCCTGGGCCCGCCGGACAATCGTTCTACGAGGACGCCGCCGCCGTCCTCGGCAGTGGTTCGGCAGGCGGTGAGGGTGACGATCAGGACCGTCCGGCCCAGTTTTGTAGTTCGCGTTGCACGTACAACTTCACATTCGAGAACGAATCCGAACAGGAACCGGAAGTAAGCTACCTGACCGACTACTCGGCGGTCGACTACGAGATCGACACCGGCGGGGACGAACCAGAGATCAGCAGACACCTCGACGCCGACGGTTTCGCACCAGCTACCGATCTTACGTTCGTTGTCGACAGCGAGGTTCGAGGGGCGATGGGCGCGTCGCTGATCGGTTTTTCTGACGGCGACGATGCAGACTCGTTTCAGGAGGAGTACGGCGGTGACCGCTACGAGCACGACGAGATCAATCGGGAACTGATCCAGTCGCTGATGAACTAGCGCCCCGGCGAGGGACGTCGAACCGATTTTCGTACCGAATCGCGAGGCGAATACCCCAACCCACCGTGGTCGGGAATGAAGCGGACACGCAGGTCGAAGACACAGCCTTCAGGGAAGGGAGAAATCGATTATCGGTTCACGGCCCACATCGCGACGCCGAGAGAGCCGACCGTCCAGATACCGAGACTACCGACGCTGGCGATCGGTGACGCACTTTTCGGACCGGTCCCGGCTGCCGTGGAGATGACCGTTTCGAAGACCAGTCCCCGGTAAGCGCTGAGGGGACTGATGGCGATCGCGTCGATGAGCGAACCGTCGGGGATAATAGAGGTAGCGAACCCGAAGACGAGCGCGAGGTCGAGACCGACCAGCAGGACGACGAGGCCGACGATCGCGAGTGCGAGTGCGCTCCGGGTCGCGCTCGAAAGCGCCGAGATGGCGAGCGCGACCGCGAGGACGACCAGTGCGAATACCAGCGTGAGCACGACGAACCGGGCGAACAGGATCGGCGAGTCCGCCCCTGCGTGGGTCGCATAGATCTCAGGGGGTTCTTCGCGCAAGTACGCGACCGACGCGCCGACGAGAAGCAGCGGTGTGGTGATGGCAACGAGTATGCCGACTGCTCTGCCGACGTATATCCCCATGACGAGTTCGCGAGTGGAGATCGGGTACGTCACGAGCACGTCGAGTTCACCGCGTTCACGGTCCGCCACGATCGCCCGATACCCGAACGCGACCGCGACGACGGGGACGAGTAGTTCGAGCGGCGTGATGAGGCTGACCACGGTCGGCACGTAGCCGGCACTGGCACTCCCGAGTACCGCGACGGTAACCAACACGATCGCCAGCGCCACGGAGAGGACGTGGAAGGTTCGGGTTCGAGCGAGGGTCCTGACTTCGCGCCAGACGATGCGGTCGATGCGTCGAAGCGAACCCGGTGCCCGCTGCCCATCTCTCACCTCATCAGTCGCCGATTCAACGTCGCTCATTGGGATTCACCCTGTACGCGGACGCGATGCAAGTCACCCGCGACCGACGCTTCGTAGGCCGCTCGTAACGTGTCGACATCCAATCGCTCGAGGAGTTCCGTCGGGTGACCTCGTTCGGCGACGACACCGTCGTCTAGCAAGAGCACCTCGTCGGCATTGCGTTCGATCAATCCGAGGTCGTGTGACGTTACCAACACTGCAGTACCCGCGTCGGCGAACGCACCGGCGACGTCGAATACGTGCGTACTCATGCCAGGATCGAGTCCCGATCCGGGTTCGTCGAGAACGACGATGGGCGGGTCTCCGATCGTCGCCTGAGCGATACCGAGCAGCCGCGTCATGCCACCCGAGAGGTCCTCGACCCGTCTGCTAGCCGCGTCAGCGAGCCCCACTTGATCGAGTCGCGACACGGCGTCTTCGCGGCTTTCTCCGACCAGCGAGGCGTAAAATTCGAGCGTCTCGATGACGGTGAAGCCGGGTCTAAACGTGGGTTGCTGCGGAAGGTATCCGATCTTTCGAGGAACGTCAGGGCCGTGGTACTCGATCGAGCCGGACGTCTGTTCTTGTAACCCGGCCAGACTCCGAAGGAGGGTCGTTTTCCCGGTCCCGTTCGGCCCGATCAGTGCCGTCACCGTCCCCGCGTCGACGGCGATCGAAACGTCGCGCAAGATCGTCACGTCGCCGTAGGCGAACTCGAGGTTCGACGCCTCGAGTAGCGTTTCGTCGGCCTCCGCTGATGGATCGTTGCTCGACGAAACGTCATCTATCGGCGGATCCGACGGCTGTGATCCGATTTCGTCGGCTCGCGGGTCGCTCGATCCTTGAGCTGTTTGTGACCGATCGGTAGCTGTCGTCATTGCAGGGTTGGTTCGATCTTCCGTCATCAGTCTGTCACCACCGTCCCGTTACACGAGTAGGCCGCCTCGGCCCACGCCGTTCGTTCGATCAGTTCGGGATTGTTCGGTCCGCAAGCGGGCGAAAGGTCCACGATGCTCTTGGTCTGCATCCCCGAGACGGACTGTTCGAGCCCCGAGAGCGCGTCGAGCGCCGGGGCTCGCGCGAGCGTCTCCGCGCCGTCGACGTCGTGTAACCGTCCGTCGACGGGATCAGTCGGCGAGTATGGTCGCTTCGGCGGGGTACCGTCTGCCAGGCTGGTCCCCCCTTGCCAGTAGTTTCCGTCGCCATCGTACGACCAGATCCGTAGCGGACCGGCACCGGCGATCGCGTGATCCTCGTTCCCGACGAAGTCGTTCCTGACGACCCGGTTAGTCGGGAGGACTGCAGCGTCCCGGGCACCGACGTCGTTCCCAGCGAAGACGTTGTGCTCGTAGATCGACGCGCTTGCTGCCATCCGTAGTCCATAGTCGTTCGCTTCGAACACGTTTTCGGCGACGTAGGAGTCCGACCCGCCGACGGATGCGCCGTAACTCGAGTTCGAAATCTCGTTACCGACGATGGCGTTTCCGACCGGCCCGGTCATGATGTATATCCCGGTGTTCTCGACGTTTCGAATCCGGTTGTCCGCGAGTAACGCCCTATCGGTGTGCATCAGATGCACGCCGAGATCGCTTTCGCCGATCTCGTTGTTTCGGACGACCATTCCCGGGGATCGATAGAGATAGACCGTATCGCGTCCGTCGGTGATAGTCGAGTTTTCAATTATGCCCGGCGAGCGAAGCGCCATCACGCCGGCGTAGCCGGTGTCTCCTTCGGTCGCTTCCCGAACGGTGACGTTCCTGACGACTGCGCCGTTGCTATCGCGCAGGATCACCCCGTTTGCAGGCGTCTCTATGTCGACGTCTTCGATTAACACGTCGTCGGCTACGTGTGCGGAAACCCCGGCGTCCGCGCCACCGTAGTACACGAGGAAATCGTCGTCCCACTCGTCACTCACCTCACCCGGTAGTTCTTCCGCACCAGTCGCCAGCGTTCCGACGCCGGTGATCGAGAGGTCGCGAACGCTAACGTCGGACGTGGTGACCGTCACGACCGATCCGTCTTCATCACCGCGGATCGTCACGTTGCCGTCGCCCGCCAGCGTGATCGGTCGATCGATCTGCAGCGTTTCGTTGTAGGTTCCCTCGGGAACGAGGACGGTGGTGTTCTCGGGTGCCTCGTTGATCCCTTCCTGTACGTTGTCGACGTCCTCGCCGACCACTACCGAGACCGGACGCTCGTCGTGAGTTTTGGAATTATTGACCAGCTCATCGGCGTCGGCATTCTGTTCATCGACTCGATCGCGGACGCTCGACGCGTCGTCCGTCTCGAACGGCGTGTCCACGATCTCCGCCCAAGACAGCACCTCGCCGCCGTGGGACTCGGCGAACGATTCGGCGTCCGATCGGTCCGCGAACGACGGGACTGCTTTCTCCGAGGGCGTCCGAGCGTCGCTATCGACGACGTACCACGCCTCTTCGGCGTCGGTCCACCCGGGATCACGCTCGACGATCGGGTATCCGTCGTCGTTCAGGTCGATTCCCGTGTCGCCGTAATCGGTCACGTAGATTGCGATCGGGTAGCCAAAGCGGTGATCGTGGCCCGCCTGACGCTGCGCGTCGACGTACGTGTCGACGCCGTAGTAACCGACGACGTACTCGTATTGCGAGTAGAACGTCTGCACGCGCGGGAGTACCACATTTGATGTTCCCAGAAGCGAATATTCGTCTTCGAGCGTAAGGCCGGTTTGGACGGTATCGTCGAACGACACCGGCTCCGGAGACTCCGCACCCGTTTCAACGCCGAAAACGACCCCGACACAGAGTATCGTAGCAAGAACCGCTACCACGAGTGACCAGAGTCGCAGTCGTTCGTTCACACGCTGACTTGGGCGGATACGAATAAAGGCAATCTGGTTCATCTATTGAACGCGTGATTGCCGACCCGGGAGTAGGCGGATCAAACGCACTGTCCTCTAGTATCGATATACGGTATCGACTTGCGACCCGCCGACGAGACGGAACACATCGACGCAAACCGACCGGGGAACCGATCGAATGATCGGATCGTTCGAGAGACCGCGCGATGGCGTCAAGCGCGTCAGCGTCGGTGAAAGTACCTGTGTGATTGATGGGCGCTCGAGTCGAACGACCGGTATGTTTACGACAGTACTCGTTCCGACCGACGGGAGTTCCGGGGCCGAGGTAGCGATCGCCCACGCGACGGAACTGGGGCAAACCTACGGCGCGGCAATTCATGCGCTGTACGTCGTCGATACCGGCGCTGAACCGGCCGCGCTCGAGACCGACCAGCGCGAGACGCTTCGCGAACCGTCCGAACGCCGCGGCCGCGAAGCGACGATCCGGATCACGGACCGGGCCGAAGCGCACGACCTGCCGGCCGTTCGAGAAGTGCGCGAGGGAACGCCGCACAGAGAAATCCTCGCATACGCTGCCGAACAAGACATCGACCTGATCGCGATGGGAACGCACGGTCGAACCGGCCCTGATCGCGCTCGCCTGGGCAGTACCACGGAGCGCGTGCTCACACGTTCGGACGCGCCGGTTCTGTCGGTCCGCCTGGGCGAGGACTCCGCAGGAACCGACGCGGTCGTCGGTCCGTACGAGGAAGTGGTAATTCCGACCGACGGTAGCGACGCCGCCGAGCGCGCGGCTGAAACCACCCTCGACGTCGCCGAGAAGTACGACGCGACCGTCCACGCCGTATACGTCCTCGACGCGACGACGTACGACCTCGAGGACGCCCCGCGAAGCATCGTCGGACTCCTCAAGGAGGGAGGGCGCGCGGCGACCGACGCGGTCGCGGACATGGCGCGGGAACGGGACCTTTCGGCGACGACGTCCGTTCGGCGTGGGATTCCGACGGACGAACTGCTCGCATACGCCGATGACGTCGACGCGGAACTGATCGCCATGGGGACGCGTGGGCAAACCGTCGGCTCCGGTCGGTTGCTCGGCAGTACGACGGCGCGGGTGGTGCGTCGATCGACGATCCCGGTGCTGACGGTCAGCTAACCGTCTCGGCGGAGTCGGAGTGATCGGACGCGAGCGCCGTATTCGCCAGTCGGAACGCGTTCCAGACGCGTTTCGGGTCGTTCGCCTCGTAACCGATTCCGAGGGGTGCGATCGCCGTCCGACGCGAAGCCACCTAAACGTGGTTGGTGGCGCCGAGACCGACGGAACTGCGCCGGTCATTTATCCTATCGATTCACCAGTGGTCCCCGCTATACGACCTGATACTGCTCGACAGACACGAGTCCCGGCGTTGACCGGATGATCGACCGGGTGATCGACGACCCATAGCGGTACGACGCCGCGCCCCACGTGCTGTACGTCGTGGACGCCGAGGCCTACAGTTCTCGCTCCCGGCGACGAGTTCGTCCACGAGTTCGAGGGCCTCGAGCGCGTCGCTCGAACGGTCGAAAAGCCGGTGGCGGTCGTGAAGACGCCCGTCGACTATTGCGCCGCTACCCTTGATGTGGTCGTGTGGGGATTTCGTGCTTCGTTGTGGCTGATAGCATATGGTCTAGGTGAGCCTAAAAACTATAGTAGTTTTAGTTTTAATGACGTTTTCAGATGGATACAACGAGGATTGCCTACTTCTGCACACATGCTAATCAACTTCTTCCTCTCAATGCTGAAAATAAGTCATCTACCCAATCCATCCTTCGGGATCGATTTGGCTCTCCTAAATGCTTATTAGCTCGACATCGGAGGGATAGTGTTGTTTATTTTATATTTTGTGAAAATCCAAACGCCGAACATGTGATCACGAGAGCGATCGATTTCGGGCTACATACTATGTGGATTGGTCGCATATCTCGTGGTAGGGATGACTATCGACGAGCTCACCGAGTACGGCATGGAACGGATGGCGGACGAGGAAATCGAACAGTTTCTCAAAACGCAGAGTCTCGGCGTCCTCGGCTTGCCCACCGAAGGAACGCCCTACCAGATTCCGATGTCCTACGGATACGACGGCGGATCGACGCTGTACTTCGTCTACGTTGTCGGCGCGGAGAGTCGCAAAGCAACGCTCTCTGACCGGGCCGAGACTGTCAGCTTCCTCGTCTACAGCGCCGAGACGATGTTTCACTGGCGCAGCGTCCTCGCGACGGGGTCGTTACGCCGACTCTCGGACGACGAGCGAGCCGCGATCACCGACGCGCAAACGCCGATCTGGCGGCCGGAACTCCTCGAAACTGCCAGCGAGACGGAACAAACCCGAGTCTACGAACTAACCGTCGACGAGTGGACGGGGATTCGACACGCGATCGCTCCGCCGACGTTCGCCCAGCGCTCGAGCCGAGACCAGTCGGAGTAAGCGCCCGCGGCGGTCGTCGTCCCCTCGTCGGGTCACACATCGAGACCCGTGTTACGGTCGATATCGACCGCCGCGTTATCCACGAATCGGCTCGAGTTCGCGTTTGGTGTGGCGGTCGAACTCGGTCGGGACGACGGGTAACTATTTACCGTTCTGTCCTCTATGAGGGGTCACGATGATGGCGACGACCCACGCGCTCTGGGGGATGGTACTCGCACTTCCCGTCCTCGCGACCGCCCCGGAGTTTGCCCCTGCTGCGTTTCTTGCCGGACTCGTCGGCGGACTCGCCCCCGACCTCGATCTCTACGCCGGCCACCGGAAGACGCTCCATTACCCCGTGTACGCTACCCTCGCGGCGGGACCTGCGATTGCACTTGCAGCCGTCGTGCCGTCGACGGCGACCGTTGCGCTCGCCGTCGGCCTCGCCGCGGCGGCGACACACGCCGTGACCGACGCCGTCGGCGGCGGCCTCGAGTTGCGCCCGTGGCTCGCGGGCTCCGAGCGGGCGGTCTACAGCCACTATCACGGCCGCTGGATCCGTCCGCGGCGCTGGGTGCGTTACGACGGTGCTCCGGAGGACCTCGGGCTAGCTGGCGTTGCAGCGGCCCCGCTCGTCGGCGTGGCTGACGGACCGGTGTCCGCCATCGCGCTCTCGCTCCTCGCGGTGTCGGCCGTCTACGTTCTGTTGCGAAAGCCGCTCGCAACCCTCGCCGAACGGCTCGTTCGGCTGGTCCCGTCCTCGCTGCGTCCGTACGTCCCCGAACGGTACTGCGAGGCGTGAGTATCGTGGCTCCGCCCGAGGTGACCGAGGGTGCGGTACGCAGGTGCAGCGACCGCGTGGAATCGCCTGCGGACAGCGAGTCCCCTTCGAAGGTGGATCAGTACTCCGGTCGTTGCGCGCGGATGACGTCCGCGAGTTGCTGTTCTTCGTCGGCGATGAGTTCCGTCAGGTCGTCGGCGGTGATGATCCCGACGAGTTCGTCGCCCTCGCAGACGGGGACCCGGCGGATGCCGTGATCGGCCATCAGGTTCGTCGCCTCGTAGAATCCGGCGTCCGTCTCGAGCGTTTCGGGATCCTCGGTCATCACGTCCTCGGCGGTCTGGTCGGTCGGGTCGGTCCCGTCGGCGAGCACCCGCACGGTCAGATCGCGATCGGTGACGATGCCGACCGGACTTCCGTTCTCAGTGATCACGACGCTGCCGACGTTTTCGTCGTCCATCTTCGCCCCGAGGTCGCTGACGGGTGTGTCTGGATCGGCAGTTACGACGTCGCTTCGGGAAAGGTCATCTATTGGCATAGATACCCCGACTGCGGCTACGCGGCGAGACGAGTTAATACGGTATCACTTCTGTCACGGTGCCTGAACAACCGGTGACCTGACCGAACGACGGACCGACGAACGGACGATTTAGAACAACTCTCGAGCAGCCGTGACGGCGACGGGATGCGATTCGCCGCGCTACTGGCATCATCGCGAGCCGCTCGGACGAACGGCACCGGTACCGGTCGCCACAGACACCCGTGACGCTATCGTCCTCGAGACCGAAGCTCCTGCATGGTCCGAACGGTACTCGTTCCGGTCGACGGCTCGCCGCTCTCTTCGCGTGCGCTTCGTTACGCGCTGCGAGAGTTTCCCGACGCCGAGATCACGGCGTACCACGCAGTCGATCCGTTCACCCCCGACGCCGTCGGCGTCGACTCGACGTACGAACCGATGATCGGATCGAACGCGTGGGACCGAGCCGTGGCCGAAGCGACGGATCGCATTTTCGACGACGTAGCCGAGATCGCCGGGGACTACGATCGCTCGGTCGCGACCGAATCGGACATCGGCGATCCGAAACGACTCATCGTCGAGTACGCTATCGACGAGGACAGCGATCACATCGTTCTGGGATCGCACGGACGGCTCGACGCCGAACGGCCGCTGTATGGCAGCGTAGCTGAGACCATTGTCCGACGAGCGCCGGTTCCGGTGACCGTCATCCGATGAGCACGCCAGTTCCGCCCACCCGTCCGCGGAGCCGGTAGTCGATCCGCAACTCGAGAGTTCGCCGTCGGTCGTAGCGCTCGGTGACCGGTGGCCTGCACTGCGGAATCGTGTCGCCGTACATCGATCGAGATATTCCGCCGAGTGTGCCACAAGACGGGTACTACATAGCGGGTGAATAGTCGATTGGGCTCTGTTGAAACCCTCAGAGAGTTACAGGTTCGATCGGTAGTTTGACCGGATGCAAGCCCTCCCAAAGTCGCGGGTACTCCGGTTTGTTGAGCAGGCATTTCACTTGGCTCGTCGAGCTGTCGCTCGCTACTCTTCGAAGTTCTCGAAACGACGGTACTCACGTCATCAGCACATCGTTCTCCTGTGTCTTAAAGTGCGGAAGGACACGACCTATCGAACTCTCCTCGACGAACTCATCGAGATGCCCCGCATTCGGAAAGCGATTAATCTCACCGAACTCCCTGCGCCGTCAACGCTGTGCAAAGCGTTCGATAGGCTTGGTATGGCGGTTTGGCGCGTCCTGCTCAACCTCTCGGTCACACTCCTCCCGACTAACGGTGTCGTCGGGATCGATGCCTCCGGATTTGACCGGAGTCACGCCTCGAAACACTACACGAAGCGAACGAAGCTGACGATTCAGCAATTGAAAATTACACTTCTCGTGGATACGAGAGCGAATGCCATCCTCGATCTCCACGTGACGACGATCAGAAAACACGACTCGAAGATCGCGCCGTCGCTCATCAAGCGGAATACCGGTAAAGTAACGATTCCCCTCGGCGACAAGGGATACGACGACCAGAAGATTCGCGCGTTAGCCCGTGAAGATGGCATTCGCCCCCTGATCAAGCACCGAGATTTTTCGTCGCTCCACAAAGCGTGGAATGCTCGGCTAGACGCCGACCTCTACGGGCAACGTAGTCAGAACGAGACGGTGAACTCTCGCCTTAAACGGAAATATGGCGCATTCATCCGCTCACGGCGCTGGTGGAAGCAGTTCCGTGAACTCGTTGTCGGCAGTCTCACTCACAACATCGAAAAGGCACTCTGAACGTTCAATAGAGAGCGTAGGTTTAACGGTTCATACCAGACGAGGCTCACTCACCCGGATTTTGCGCAAACAGAATCTCCGCCGCATGCTGGTGCGGTTCGTTCCCAGAGTCATCGTCAAATACAATCTCGTCGTATTGAATCGTCTTCCAGTCCTCGTAGTGGTTTGCCAGTTCGCCCGGATCGTAAAAGTACTCGTTTTCCGTCCAGTCCGGCGGCGTTGGGATTTCGGGGTGGTCGACGAACGCGAAGATAGCGTGAACCCCGTTGGCGTTCGTTTGAGACTTGAAATGGTCGAACTGTCGATTCCGGTTTTCAGGATGGATATACTGGACTGTCCCTGCCGAGTAGACAACATCAACGTTCGTAGGGAGGGTCAGTCCGTTCGCATCTGCCCGAATCGTTTCAATATCGACGGCTCGACGCTCGGCGAGTCGTTTTGCCTTCTCCAAACCGTTCCGAGACACATCGACAGCATACACTTTCCAGCCGTGCTCGGCGAAGAGAACGGAGTCCCTCCCTTCGCCAGCTCCGATGTCGATAGCTGTTGGTTCGTTCGCTATGCTGGACGCGATTTCGACCGTTCGTTCGGCCATTTGGTTCGGTTCCGTTCCCCAGTAATACTCTTCCTTCCCATAGACATGTTCTCGCTTTTCAGAGTTCATCGCTTGATGCTTCTTAGCCAACCCGGTTAATAGTGGTAGACTCGCAGTCCTACCTAACGGCTGGTTCAGCGGAAAGGTGTCGAACTAATAGGATTTCAACAGAGCCGTCGATTGATAGAGTCAAATCGCCACTAAGCTGTCATTCGAGTAACTGACGATTCCGGGCCTTCACCCGAGCCGGCAATCGGTCGTACTCGTCTCGACCGCAGTGAGAACCTTCGAAACGAGTTCGCAGTGGTAGTATCGAACCGATTCGCTTGCGGCGTCGTATTCGATCACTCCGCAGTCCTCGAGCTGCGGGAGGTGTATGTGGTGGAGTTCGACCGCTGCGGATTCGGGACTCGTGTTTGTCCGCGTTCCCACCTGTTTGCACAGTTCGTCGACGCTGCGCCAGTCGTTTTCTGCATCCTCGAGAGCGGCAACGACGGCGCGTCGCCGATCGTTCGCCAGCAACCTAAAGACGTCACTAACCATACACGTACACCGTTCGACGCCGTCACGGTCCACGATCGGACACCTTCTCATTGGTCGTACTCGGCCGTACATCGGACATGTATAAGTGCCTGCAGCAAGTTCCCAAAAGGTGATATGTTTCGGATCGAATGAGAGTGTCTTCTGGTGACCGATCGGTCTGAAACGCGATCCGAACCCGGTACCGATGTGTTACGATTGGACTTGAATATCGCCGATCATCGTCGTTGGATGGACCTGGCAGATATACGTGACCATCTCACTGGAAGCCTCGAACTCGAGCCACTGATCTTCGGGTTCGGTGACCACTTCGGTTTGGAGATCGTCGACGATCTCTTCGTTTTCGTCGTGGATTTCGATGTTGTGCTGGGCGCCGTCGCCCTGGGTCCAGCCCATTTCGTACGTTTCCCCTTCTTGGAGGATGAGCGTCGGATTTTCTTCGTCTGCGATCGGATCAGGCGCGATACCGACCCAGCCGGGCGTCTGTCCGTCGAACTCGATCTGCGCACCGGGTTCGATTTCGATGCCGTTACCGCCATTGCCGCCATTACCTCCGTTACCACCGTTACCGCCATTACCGCCGTCATCACCGCCGCCGCAGCCGGCGATACACACCGTCGCGCTCGTAACACCCGTCAACTCGAGCATCCGCCGTCGTGAGAGTAGCTGATCTCGTCCCATCGGTTTGGTTTCGGGAGAAAAACGAATGGCTCTATCCCAGTCTCACGCAGGGAGCCCATATCCGTGCGGTGAGTCGGTCAGCACCCCATCGCTCGTGAATATAACGCTTGATGGTATTTTCGAGAAGGGAATACACACAAGAGATATTGCACCGCCGGATTTCTACGGGATAGCGAGTCGAACGTGGGCTCGCCACGCACTCGAAAGCAACCGATAAACCGAAATCGGCCCCAGCGCACTGAGCGGACCGTATTCCGATATCTCTATGCCCTCCGACTCACGATTACGGACTGACAGGATGAAGACCTCGGTATTACGCGAGGTGGAACGCGGAATTCGGTATGCGTTGCTCGCGGTGTTCGGGCTCGGCGTCCGTCGACGCGACCCGGGCGCAGTCGTCAACGCCGTCGTCGCGGCGATCGGAACGTACCTCCCTGACCTCGCTGAACGGGCGTCCGGCGTCGAGCTTCGACCCTGGCAGCGGATATACGTCCAAACTGCGATGATCACCCACGCCATCGGAATGCTCGGGCCGTACGACGACGTCTGGTGGTGGGATCACCTCACGCATACGCACTCGTCGTCGATTCTCGGCGGTGCCGTTTTCGCGATCAGCCGGCATCGTGGTCGCGATCCTCGGCCCCGAGTCATCGCCGCCGTCGTCTGCTTCGGCCTCCTCTGGGAACTCGTCGAGTACGCCGTTCACGCCGTGGGGAACCGCCTCGGCGTCGAACCGGTGCTCGTCTCGTACGGAAAGCGGGATACCGTTCTGGATCTCGTCTTCGATCTGGTGGGCGCAACACTCGTTCTCGCGTTCGGGGATCGCATCCTCGGAGACCTCGGCGACAGCGCGTGAGTACCGGCCGTCTCGAGAGAACGGGCGCCTGGTAACTCGAGTTCCCGTTGAGGGTGGAAGGTGACTCCGGCGTCGTCGAACGAATGCCCCGTTAGGACTGCCGAGTTGCTCGGGAGCCTCCGGCGCGATGGGGCGTCCACGGGGACCGTCGCACGACACGCCTCGAGCGCTTTTCCATCCGGTCGGAGTACCGACGGAAACGGGTATCAACGCCTGCGGATCCACCAGATCACCGTGAGAACGAATACGATCGCAACCGCGGCAAACGGCGCGAGAGCGTCGACGTCGGTATCCTCGTCGGTCTGGACGATCGAGACCGGAACCGGCATCGGATCCGTACTCGTGCGGTCGCCGGTGCCGGTATCGTACGTGAGCGTTATCGCGATGCTCGTCGTCGACTCGATGGAGTCGGACGACGACTCGAGGGCAAATCGTGCGGTGGCCGATTCACCTGATTCGAGCGTTCCGACGTACGCCGTCGGTGATTCGCTCGACAACGGCGGCCCGGCCTCGATCGTGGCGACGACCTCGGTTACGGCGGTGTCGCCCTCGTTCGTAATTCGAGCCTCGTAGACGGCGTCTCCGTCGACGGGTATCTCGTCGTCGACGGGCGTCACCTCGAACGATCGAGCGTTGCTGATCGGGAGTTCGAGCAGCGTCGGCCCGCCGGTCCGAACGGTTCCGTTTTCGTCATCGTCGACGGTCTCGTTCGTCTCGGCGGATTCGGTTAGGGGTGGCTCGTCGATCGGCGAGTCGGGGTCGACGCGGTACTGGACGCTGGCGAACAGCGGGTACGTCTCCGGATCGACATTCGCAGCGACGACGCCGACGTCCACGATCGCGGTGTCCCCCGGCCAGAGATCCTCGACCACGACTGATTGGCTCGACTGCGGCGTCGCGGGCGGGCCGAGCGTTACGGCGCCGTCTACGGTTTGTACCGTCACGACGATATCGGTCGCCTGTCGGTCGCCGTCGTTCGTTACCTCGAGCGCGATCGTCGTCGCTTCGTCCGCGCGAACGGACTGGTTCTCGGCGACGGAGGCGGTAACGTTGCCGCCGGGTTGCTGCACTAGTTGTGCGCCCGCCTGCGATTCTGCTGGCGGTATCCGGGGCGTGTCGTCCGCAGGTGATCGCGCCGAGGACTCGTTTTCGGCCGTCGTCTCCGCCGGGCGTTGGCTCTGACCGCCCGCCGGTTCCCCGACTGAGTCGTTTTCCGGCGTGTCGTCTTCCGACGTGTCGTTTTCCGGCGTATCATTTTGCAACCCCTCGGCCTGTACCGATTCGATCGCGTCGCGTCCCCGAAGTTCCGTGGCCGTCGCGGCGCTGGTCACCACCAACCCGACGAGCAAAAGGAACCCTACGACGACTGCCGCGCGGCGCCGCCGTCGCTCCGGAGTCCGCGCTCGAGCCATCGTTCCGCTCCGAGACGGGCAGCCCACTGATAAATCACCGCGCTCGTTCCGCCCTGGAACGAGCTATTACCGACGCTGCGTCTCGATAACCGGGTCTTACTGCGAGCGGGCTCGAGGACCCCCAGTGTACCTATAAGGAGTCGGCACGCGTCGAGAATTGACGTCCGCCCGATGCTCGAGGTCACCTCGTTCGAAGCCGGTCGTCGACTCCGCGGGTCGCTGTTACTCGCCGGTGCGATGGTCGCCCTGATCGTGCTCACGGTCGCGCTCTTTCCGTCGATTCAGGAGACGGGGGTCGATCTCGACGCCTACCTCGAGTCCCTGCCGCCCGAAGCGTCGCGGGCGTTCGTCGGAAACGTCACGACGCTGACGACCATCGAGGGCTATCTCGTCTCTCAGCTGTACCAGTTCGGGTGGGTGCTGTTGCTCGCGATCTATTACGCGTACGCTGCGGCGTCGACGCTCGCCGGCGAGGTCGAGCGGGGGACGATCGGACTGACGCTGTCGCTCCCGGTGACGCGGACGCGAGTGGTCGTCGCCAAGTTCCTCTCGCTCGTTCCGAGCGTCGTCCTCGTCAACGCGATCACGTTTCTCGCGGTCGTTCTCGGTGTGAGAGCGGTCGACGAGTCGATCGACGTCATCGACCTGTTTGCGGTCCACGCGTACTCGAGCGTCTATTTGCTCGCCTGCGCCGGGCTCGGTCTGCTTGCCTCCGTCGCGTTCGATTCCATTCGTCGCGCACAGACCGTCGGCGCGGGAGCCGTGTTCGGGCTGTTCTTGCTCGATACGTTCACGTTCGATACCGACTACGAATGGCTCGGGGATATCGCCTTCTCCCGGTACTTCGACCCCGGAGCGATTCTCGTCGAGGGCGAAATCGCGTGGTCGGATCTCGCGGTTCTCTGCCTCGCCGTCGTCGTCCTCGTCGTCGTCAGCAGCGAATATTTCGAACGCCGCGACCTCTCCGGGTGACTCGTCCGCTGGGCACGGAGAGACGCGGACACGCATTCGCACGCCCTTTCGTATCGTCTGCTCCTCGAATAGCGCGGACGGGTGTATAGATCCGGCTCGTTTCCGCCGGTCTCAGTTTCGCGTTCGAAAGCAACGACTCACATATACATTCGATCTTCAGGGAAGTCGCGTCGATCGATCGGTTGGTCCTCCTGTTGCAGCGTCGCGAGCCGATTCGCGAGTTCCTCGTAGTACCGGTTCATCTCCTCCGCCCGTTCGCGAAGCCGTCGCTCGTCGACGTCGACCGAATAACAGGATTCGACGCCTTCGAGGAGTTGGAGGGCCGCCTCGAGATCGGGACCGGGGACGTGTGCGGGCGTGATGAAGGCCCCGGCCGCCGGTGACGACCCGGTCTCGAGTCCGTACCGAAGCACGGCTCCAGTCGTTCCGTCTACCACACCGCCGGGGAGCGGTTCGATGCCGGTGCCAGTCTCGTCGCTGAAGTGTGTTTCCCGAAAGTCCGGCGTGGCGGCGTAGAAAACGCGGTGTTCGTCCTCGCTGTGGGGGAACGGAGTGCCGTGAAGTACCCCGATTTCCTCGATGTCGAGGGTATCCGACCAGCGCATAACGGTTTGGGCGAACCGCTCTGCTACGGAGACGGGGATAAATACCTCGCTCACGAGGATCGTTATCGGTTCGTCGTCGACCCGATACAGTCGGATCGGCTGCCGCGGTCGTCCCGCTTCGACCGGCGTAACGCTCGGAAGATTTCGGGTCGCGATGTGGCCGACTTGCGTCGTCTCGAGGTTCGCGACGAGATAGTCGATAGCCGTCAGACTCGCCGCGCCGACGTCGGCGAGGCCGATCAGCATTACGTCACCGAAATCGGTAGTGCCAGCCGTTTGTACCTCAAATGACGGGTCTCGATCCATGTCCGTCGTTCGACACTGACGGGTATAGTTGTGTGGCTACAGTCCGGTCCCTCCCAGTTTCAGGTACGACGATCAATCGGTGACCGATCGGGTTGCGAAACGCGTCCGCTCCCGCGATGACGGTGGTCCCATTTCACAGCACGTACTCGAGATCGACTCGAGGCCGGTAACGGAGAGTCGTCTCCGTTCGAGCGGTCGAGAGTCGAAACACGCCGGCACTACCGTTCGAGTTCAGTTTGACTGACGGTACCGGAACGGATACAATACGGACTGTCAGCGATATCGCTATTTATACTAGTGGGTGATAGACCGACTATGAAACCGCAGGTGGAGCGGCGGTGTCATCTGTTAATCGGTCTCTCGTTAGTTCTCCTGACGATCGGCATCGGGTACGACTTCCTGGTCGGGACGAAGTTAGCGGACTTTCTGGTGATACTCGCCGGGCTGTTTCTCGGGTGGGTCGCGTTTCTCTACTGTCTGGGGAACGCTTCTTTCTGGGGCTAGTCCGGTCGATATCTGGACGCGGGACCGGCGTTCTCGGGTCGAGAGCGGCTCCCTGCTACCGGCGTTTCGGATTCCGAAAGCCGTGGCGGTATCGGGTCACACTACGCGTCGGTCGTCACCTCCTTTCGCCCGGTCATGGTGTCGGGATCGAAACTGAAATACCGGAACGTCGTTTCCTTCGGCGGCCGTTCGAAGATGTCGACGAGCGGAATTCGAATCGCCCACATCCCTTGTACTTGAGGTGATTCGTACGGCGCTTCGTCTATTTCCTCGAGCCGTCCCGTCGCGACGACGCTTCGCCAGCCGCCGTCGGATTGCCCGTACGTGACGAACGTGACCGACTTTCCCACGAGCGCCTCTTTCCGACTGTCCTCCTGGAACGAGAGCCGGTAGTAGAGCAATTTCTCATCGGCGTTGTAGCCGTACGAGACGGGAATCGAAACGGGCGGCTCGTTCGACTCCGTGGAAAACGATAGTACGCCCGTCCCGCCGCGTCCGAGGAACTCGTTCATCTCTTCCTCGCTCATTTGCAGCCAGCGCAGTCCCTGCATACCCCTCGTACATCGTTTCGGTAAAAAATCCCCTCTCACGGCGAAGCGAACGTTCTATACACCGAGACCGTCGCGAAAGACCGACTGTTCCGGCCGGCATACTGTCAAAGACGGTACGCGGCAGCGTCTACGCACCGACGGCCTCAGTGCACTGTGATACATTTATAGTAGGTGACGGAATCCGTTCGGTATGGCCGACCGAATTCTCGTTCCGTACGACGGATCGCCACCGGCAACCGACGCGCTCGAGTACGCGTTCGAGAACTTCCCGGATGCGGCCGTTGTAGCGCTCTACGTTGTCGAGATCCCGGACAGTCGCTGGGCGCAGGCCATCGGCCCCGAACTGCAACTGTCTGTCAACGAGCGAGCGGAGGAGTACGCATCGGACATCCTCGAGTCGGCGACCGAAATCGCAGACGAGCGCGACCGGCGTCTCGACACGGAGATCGTCACCGGCGAACCCGATCACCGTATCGTCGCGCAGGCAGAAGAGCAATCGGCCGATCTGATCGTTATCGGGAGTCACGGACAAGCGAATATCTCGCGGCTGCTGCTCGGAAGCGTCGCTGAGAAGGTCGTTCGCCGATCACCGGTTCCCGTCCTCGTGGTTCGGTAACGGTCGGCGTCTCCGTCCGATTTGATCACCGATTGCGGTGGTCCCCGTAGTCGACGGTACAGGCTGAATGAGCGGAAGTTGCAGCACCGAATTGTCTGAACATCAGTCGGCGTACCGTCCGGCCGACTCCGCCCGCCCCGCATCCAGCGGATCCGTGCCGGTCCGCGACGTCACCAATCGCAGGTACGTGCCGGCGTTCGCCATGAGCTTGTTCTCCGCTTTCCGCAGGTGTTCTTCGTAGGTCGAGCGGGCTATCGACGTCTGCGATGCCAACTCCCGGAGCGATGTCCCTCGTGGCTGCTCGTAGTAGCCGTGTTCCAGCGCCAACTGTAGCGCCGCCAGCTGGCGGTCGGTAAGTCCCTCGAACAGTTGATCGACCGGCGCCAGCATACTGTGGGGAATCGCTTGCTCCGTGACGGCGGTCTTGGAGAGCAGTTCAATGTCTCGATCTCCCTCCAGGTCCCGAAGCAGAGCCCGGACGTCGGCCTCGTCGAACGCGATCACCGTGTAGTGTTCCCATCCCTGCCGGTGAATCGTCGGCGGCTGGTACAGGCAGTCGTGCTCCTCGAACCGCTCCAGAATCGACCCCTCGAGCGAGCAGAGACATGCTCGGGTGACGACCTGAAGACCGTCGTCGTCGATCGACTCATGAAGGACCGTGCCGATCCGTTCGATCTCCGCCAGTAACTCGTCGGTCGGCGCCGTCGCCGAGGTGATCTCGAGCACCTGGCAGTCGCTTAGATACCACTCCCGAATCGTGAGGTCCGGATACCGCTCCGAGATCGCTCGGTAGGGACACTCGTGTTTCAACCGAAACGAAGCCTCGTACAGACCCATACACCGCCGTTCGCTCTCGGCGTGATTAACGGTACCGGTCATGTCCCGCACCATTCCTATTCGGGTACCGATCGTACGAGCGACCGATGAGCGAGCGAACGGAACTGAGTCAGGGCATCCACGAACACCTCGGGCAGTTCTCGCTGCACGTTCTGCTGGTGTTTGCGACCGGCCTAACGATCGGATCGGAGCGAACCGTCGTTCCGGTCTTAGGCGGGGACGTTCTCGGCGTCGAGTCGTTTCTGGTCATCGGCTCGTTCGTCGTCTCTTTCGGCTTCGTCAAGGCGCTGCTCAACCTCTACGCCGGCAAGTGGGGCGAGGAGTACGGGCGGAAACCGGTACTCGTCCTCGGTTGGCTCACCGCGCTGCCGATTCCGGTGATCCTGATCTTCGCGCCGAGCTGGAGTTGGATCACCGTCGGGAACGTGCTGTTGGGGATCAACCAGGCGCTGACCTGGAGCATGGCGATCAACGCCAAGATCGATCTCGCCGGCCCCGAACAGCGCGGGCTCGCCGTCGGCATCGACGAGGCGTTCGGCTACACCGGCGTCGCCGCCGGCGCGTGGATCACGGGCGTTATCGCCGGGCAGACGAGCCTCCGCCCGGAGCCGTTCTACTTCCTCGCCGCCGTGGTGGTGCTTGCGTTCCTGATCTCGGTCTTTCTCATCGGGGAGACGGTGCAGTTCGCACAGCTCGAGGGCGACGACGACCACCGCGACGCAAACCTTCCGTTCGACGAAGTGCTGAAGCGGGCGACCTACGGCGACAGAACGCTGTTCGCAGCGGCCCAGGCTGGCCACGTCGAGAACTTCGTGGACACGCTGTTCTGGATCGCCGTCCCGCTCTACCTCACGAGTCAGGGATTGGCGATCGAAGCCGTCGGGGTCGTCGTCGGGGTTCACAGCGCGATGTACTTCCTCCAGATCGGGACCGGCGGACTGGCCGACCGCATCGGACGCCGTCCGCCGGTCGTCACGGGGATGTTCCTCGCCGGAGCAGGCGTCCTCGGAATGGTGTTCGTCGACGGCTACGTCGCGTGGGCGATTCTCGCCGGACTCTCCGGGCTCGGAATGGCGCTGCTCTATCCGAACCTGATGACCGTCCCCAGCGACGCGGCCCATCCGACGTGGCGGTCGACTGGCATGGGCGTCTACCGGATGTGGCGCGACGCCGGCTACGGCGTCGGTGCGATCCTCATCGGACTCTCGATGGAATTCGTGACCCTCGAGGCCGCGTTCTACCTGACCGGCGTCTCGATGGTCCTCTCCGGCGCCGTCGTCTATCTCTGGATGGAGGAAACCCATCCCGAATTCGGCACACACGAACCGCCGGCACCGGCCCCGGAGACGTCTCGCGGCGCGGCGACCGACGACTGAAACGGACGCCGGTCTCTCGACCTCGATTCGACGCCGTCTCGAGCGACGACACCCGTTTTATCGCACTCGGGACCCTACGAAGTCCCAAACGGACGTGACGGATACCGTTCTGGCGAACCGCGTACGGGTGTCGGCGACGTGGGATGCGACCGGCTCGCTCGCGACGGCGGCACTGCGCGCACGTCGTGAGATCGATGCGGTCTTGCGATCGGCGCCGGCAATTAGTACGGCGGTCGCGGCTGCTCGTCATCACGACGGAGCGCAGTTGAGCCCCACCAACGGACGACCGCGAGAACGAGCGCTGCGGTGACGATCGTCTGATACCGGTCCGCGGCCGGCGAGAGCTCGAGGAGTTGGCCGGTTGCGTTCCCGACGAAGTGAAACAGGATCACCGCGAGGACGCTGCGATTCGCGTTGTTGTACAGCCAGGTATAGAGGACGGCGCCGACGAGGATGTTGACCGCGAACCACGTCGGTTCCGGGGCGAAGTCCCAGCTGCTGAAGTAACCGACCATCAGGAACAGCGGCGCGTGCCAGGCAGCCCACGCGCCGCCGAGGAGGAGGCTGGCAGTCAGCGCGCTCCAGCGCAATTGGAGGCGATCGAGCCAGTAGCCCCGCCAGCCGATCTCCTCGTGGAGCGGGCCGAGCAGGAAGATCACCGTCAGCGTTCCGACGAGCGCGACCGGATCGCCGAGCAAGGATCGAAGGGGTGCCGCACTCAACGCCTGCGTCGCGCCATCGACGCCGATCGCGATGCCGGCACCGGTCAGCGCGAGCGCCGGGAAGAGACCGATCGTCACCACTCCCCAACGCACCGGGATTCGTCGGACGTCGACGAGGCGCCGCCACAGGTCTTCGAGCCCCGTGCGGCCGCCGACCAGCCAGGCCATGGCGACGCCACCGATCGTGACGCCGAGACCGCCGACGAGCAGAAAGACGAGTCCCGGAAATCGAAAGACGTGCCACCCGGCGAGGATCGGCACGCTCCACCAGCACCAGGTCCAGCCGTGGGAGAACAACAGGAATCCCCAGACGTCGAAGCCGTACCGGTTCTCGAGTGCGGTCAACGCCGGCGTCTCGGCACCGGATTCCCTCGGCGACGGTCGGGAGGGCTCTCGGTCACCCATGGGCGTCCGTAGTACGCCGTCGTATATCGAGCTACCGTCCGCCCGTCGGCGCGTTACGGTGCGTTCACGCCGCGGGAATCACCGACGAGGCTATCGCCGATCGCGACCATTGTACGGCTATGAGTCGGGTTTTCGTCCGCGAACGCGTCGCCCGTCGTCCGGTCGTCGCGTTTTTCGTCCTCGCCTACGCCATTTCGTGGCTCGGATTTCTCCCGACGATACTCGGACGTGGCGGTGCGTTCGGCGGGCTGAACCTGCTGCTCGCTCAGTTCGGGCCGGCGATCGCCGGCGGCCTCGTCCTGTGGTACACCGGCGGGTCGATCCGAGAGTGGGTCGGCCGCGTCGGTCGCTGGCGCGTCCCGCTGCGCTGGTGGGCCGCGACCATCGCGATCCCGATCGTCGTCTTCGGCGCCGCGGGCGTCGGCTTCGCGCTGCTGGGGTACGAACCGCAACTCTCGCGGGTGCCCGACCCGCTGCGAACCTATCTCCCGACACTCGTCGGCCTCACGCTTCTGGCCGGGTTGGGCGAAGAGCCGGGGTGGCGCGGATTCGCGCTGTCTCGCCTTCAGGAGCGGTACAGCCCGCTGGGGGCGACGCTCCTGCTCGGGACCGTCTGGGCGTGCTGGCACTTGCCGGTGTTCTTCGTCGATCCGCGGTCGTCCCACGGGATTACCGATCCGCTCGTCCTCGTCGGGATGGTGCTTCTCACCGCCGTCGGCATCGTCCTCTACTCGTTCTTCTACACCTGGATCTACAACCACACCCGAAGCGTCCTCCTGATGATGTTCCTTCACGGCGGATTCAACACCGGAACGGTCCACCTCGTGCCGTTCGCGGACGAACTCGTCTTCGGACCGACGTACACGACGCTCCTGACGGTCCAGATCGGCGTCCTCCTCGTCGCCGTGCTCGCTCTGGTCGTACTCACCCACGGCCGACTGGGCTACGACGTCGAGGGCGACCGCGAGCGTCGGGGTGAGACCGCCCCTCCGGTCGCGTAATCCTGCCGACTCGGGTTCGCGGCTGCTGCGCTCGGTGTAGACGCGGTCTATCCGTCGGACACGCACCGCCTGACGATCGATACGACGACCTGCTTCTCGGAGCGTTGCTTATTGCCGCCCCCGTCTTATGAGTCCTATCTAATGTACGCAGACGACGCTCCCACTCGAGGACGAAACGCGGCGATCGGCTTCCACGCCGTTCGTCGAAAGCCCCGCGGGACGACCGGCGGGTCGACGGCTGCCGGAACGGCCGTCGGTGACGACGATTCCGGAGCGGCGATGGGATGAACGAGACGTCGCACCCGCGAATCCGGAAACCGACGGTCTCAGTCGCGAGTCCGTTGCTGTTTTTCGCCGTGACGTTCGCGATCACGTGGTCGTTCTGGCTGGGGGCGATCGTCTTCGGTCTTCGGTTCGACAGCGCGGCGGGATTCGTGGTGCTGCTAGCGGGGCTGTTCGGTCCCGGGATCGCCGGTATCGGATTCACGTATCTGGTCTACGACGAACGGGGACGACGGGACTACTGGGACCGCGTTCGGGACGTCCGTCGCATCGGCGGTCCGTGGGCGCTCGTGATCCTGTTTCTCACGCTCGTCCTGACCGTTATCGCGGCCGGGCTGGACATCCTGCTAGGGGGTGCCGGCGCGACGTGGGGTGACGCAGTAGCGGGAGTCGCCTCGAGTCCGCTCTCGATTCTCCCGGCGATGTTCTTTGCGACGCTGCCGCCGCTGCTCGAGGAACTGGGCTGGCGGGGCTACGTACTGGATCGACTGCAACTGACCTGGTCCGCGCTCGGCGCTAGTCTGCTCCTCGGGATCGTCTGGTCGGTCTGGCACCTCCCGCTGTTCTTCGTCGAAGGCTCCTATCAGCACGGCCTCGGCGTGGGAACGGCTGCGTTCTGGTTGTTCACGATCGGGATCGTTCCGCTCTCGGTGGCGTTCACGTGGCTGTACAACAACACGTCGCGCAGCATCCTCGCCGTCATCCTGTTTCACGGGATGGTCAACTTCACCAGCGAACTCGTTGCTGTCACACAACGGGCGGACGCGTTCACGATCCTTCTTTGGATCGCCCTCGCGGTCGCACTCACCGCTGTCTGGGGTCCGAAGACCCTGCGCGGTGTCGACGCCGTCCCCCGCCCGCCCCCGCGGCGGACGCGATAACCGCGGCGGCCGAACTCTCTCAGGACGGGACCGACTCGTCGGTGCGACCGCCTGCACTGGGCCCGTAACCGCCGGAGCGATCCGCTCAGCGGCTTCCGTCGCCGGCCTCGTCGTACTCGATCGCGTCGATCGTCGCTCGCCAGTACGGCAGGTCGCCGTCCGGGAGCGTCCACTCGACCGTCGCACGGGTCGGAACCCGGCGTCCGCTTCGAACCTCGTAGTCGCGGAAGCGGCCGGTCCAGGGTGCGGTGGCGTCCGCCTCCTGTCGATAGCGCTCGGTCGTCACGCGCTCGACCTCGTCCCGATCGTTGAAGTAAAAGACGAGCGACGCGGTCGCGTTCCGGTGCTCGAGGGTCGCTTTCGCGGTTCGATCGTCGATCGGTTCCCAGTGGACGCCTCGAGCGGGCAGGAGGGCGGTGGGATACCACACGGCTTCGGCGAGGTAGCGGACGAGTTCGCCCTCGTTCATCTCCGGCGACGGCCCGGCGCTGGCGACCGGGATCGCGCCGCGAAGTCTCGCTCGCAACAGTCCCTCGCCGCGCCCGTACTGATCGAGAACCCGGACCGAGAGCAGGGGTGCGACGTCGATCTCGGCGTCCCAGACGAAGCCGGGCGGCCGCGTCGCCACGTGCTGGGTCGCCTCGAACGGGCGCCACTTCCCGCCCTGGCCGCCGAGGCGGAACTCGCCGCGCTGGCGGATGCGAACGGTCCGGGCGTACCGCTGGTCGTCCGCGAGGACGGTCCGGAAGTACCGTTCGACGGGTGCCGGCAGGTCCTCGAGGTCGGCGCTCGCGACCCGCGTTCGGCCACCCGGCGCCGATCGAGCGTCCGCGAGGAGGTCGTCAACGCGGTCGTCGACCCGTCGCTCGAAGGCTCGAGTTCTCTTGGCGACGACTGCGAGGACGACGGTGGAAGCCGTAGCGAGGGCGAGGGCGAGGACAGTCGGTAGCGCCAGCCGAGACAGCGGCCGCCCGAACTGCTTTGCTCGCCGGCCGGCCCGTTCTGAATCGTTCGAGATCATCGACTCCCTCCGGATGGCCGTCGAATTCGGCGGTCTGAACGCGTGCGGACCCAGTTACTGAGTCGAGTCATCGACGCTCTAGACGCGGCTCTCCGAAAAGAAGGTTCTCGGGTCGGTCCGCTGTCGGGGCCGCAGATCGTTCCGGATTGTTGACGCACGTGGCAATCAATTAGAACGAGGAAGACGTCGGTAGCATCGTGATCACCGACGGCGATTCGCCGGTCGGCATCGTCACCGATCGTGACTTAACCGTGCGCGTTCTCGCCGAGGATGCGGACTCGTCGGGATTACCGGCCGAAGACGTGATGACCGACGACCCCCAGACGATCGATCGAAGCGAGGGGTTCTACGAGGCGACGAACCTGATGGCCGACCACGGCATTCGACGACTGCCGGTCTGCGACGGTGACGAGCTCGTCGGAATCATCACCGCCGACGACCTGACGGAACTCATCGCCGACGAGGAACACCAGCTTGCGGACGTCATCCGCGCACAGCGGCCGGAGTACTGAACTGCGCGATACCGATCGGTCAGGCGAAGCGTCGCCGGCCGCCTCGAGGACGCGTGCGACGGCCGGGAGAGCACTGACGCCGGACTCGAGGTCGGTTACGACTTAGACCAGCAGCTGGATGTCCGATTCGGCCATGTGTTGCAGTGCGGTGGCCGCGCCGACGCCGGTGGTGACGCCGTCGTAGAAGTCGTCCTCGTCGTAATCCATCAGCTCGATCGTCATCTGACAGGCCTGCAGGTCGACGCCGCTTTCCAGCGAGAGGTCGATCAACTCCTCGATGGTGGCGGTCCCGTTGTCGTCGATTTTCTTCTGCATCAGCTTCGTGGCCATCGTGTCCATCCCGGGGAGCGCGGCGACGGCGTTCGGAACCGGCATGTTCGGGTTGCCGACGGCGCTCAGCTTGAGGTTCTTCGACTTCTCCTCGTGGAGGATGTCGAGCCCCCAGAACGTGTGGAAGACGACGACGTCCCAGCCGAACGCGGCGGCCGTGCTCGCGAGGATCAACGGCGGATACGCCATGTCGAAGCTCCCCTGCGTCGCGACGATCGTCATCTTCTTTTGATCGTCGCCCGCGTCCGCCTCCGCGATCGATGCCTCGAGTTCGTCGACGCGCTCGCGCAGGGCCTGTAACTCGGCGGCGTCGAATTCGCCGTCGCCGTCGACCGACGCCGTTGGGTTGTCCGTACTCATTATTCCGTTTTCTTCACGTAGTGCGTGTAGCGGCCGTCGCCCTCCTCTTGCTCGAGGAGTTCGACGCCGTCGGTGCCGTCGGCCCACCCCTGAATGTCGCTCATGCTGCCCGAGTCCGTCGCGACTACTTCGAGGACGTCGCCGGCCTCGAGGTCGTCGATCGCCTGTTTGGTTTTGACGATCGGCATCGGGCAGGACTGTCCTTTCACGTCGAGCGTCTCCGTAACGGTGTATTCTGAACTCATGTTTATTGCTGTGCTCTGTATTGGAGCTATCACACAATACCAACTGCGCCCATAAAAACCCATCGGTTATTGTGCAATATTCGAACATCCGTTCCACAGTCCGTGTCGTATTAGCAGGTCGTTCTCACCCGTGAGCGTTCAAGGATACAGTATAACGCATATACGAGTTACATAACCCGAATCGGTCCGAGAATCAGTATTGTGTGGTCAGGGAATTACCATGCAAAGCCTTAAGTGCGCGAAGGCGGTACTGAGGGATGTACAACATGGACGACACGGACTTTCCAACACCAGACGTCGAGATCGAATCGGTCAGTGCCGAAGAACTGAAGGCACGGATTGACGCCGGCGAGGCGGTCACGCTCCTCGACACCCGGATGGAATCGGATTTCGAGGAGTGGCGCATCGACGGCGAGACCGTCGAATCGATCAATATTCCCTACTTCGAATTCCTCGAGGACGAGATCGACGACGACGTTCTTGCACGGATTCCCGACGATCGAGAAATCACGGTCCTCTGTGCGAAGGGCGGCTCGAGCGAGTACGTCGCTGGGACGCTGAAAGAGCGCGGCTACGACGTCGATCACCTCGAGGACGGGATGAACGGCTGGGCGCGCATCTACGAACGCGTCGAGGTCGAGCGCTACGACGGGTCCGGGACGCTCTACCAGTACCAGCGTCCCTCGAGCGGTTGTCTCGGCTACCTCCTCGTCGACGGCGACGAGGCGGCCGTGATCGATCCGCTGCGCGCGTTCACCGACCGCTACCTCGAGGACGCCGCCGAACTCGGCGCCGATCTGACGTACGCGATCGACACGCACATCCACGCGGACCACATCTCGGGCGTCCGCGAACTCGACGACGAAGGCGCCGAGGGCGTCGTTCCCGAGGCGTCGGTCGACCGCGGGGTTACCTACGCCGACGAGCTGACGCTGGCCGAAGACGGCGACGAGTTCGAGGTCGGATCGGCTACGATCGAGACGGTTTACACGCCCGGCCACACCTCCGGGATGACGTCGTACCTGATCGACGGCTCACTGCTCGCGACCGGTGACGGGCTGTTCGTCGAAAGCGTCGCCCGCCCCGACCTCGAGGAGGGCGACGACGGCGCGCCCGAAGCTGCCGCACAGCTCTACGAGTCGCTGCAGGAGCGCGTGCTGACCCTGCCCGACGACACCCTCATCGGGGGTGCGCACTTCAGCGACGCCGCCGAGCCCGCCGACGACGGCACCTACACGGCGCCGATCGGTCAACTCGAGGACGAGATGGACGCCCTGACGATGGACGAAGACGAGTTCATCGAGCTGATCCTCTCGGACATGCCGCCCCGGCCGGCCAACTACGAGGACATCATCCCGACGAACCTCGGCCAACAGGAGGCCGACGACGAGGAAGCCTTCGAACTCGAGCTCGGGCCGAACAACTGCGCAGCCAGCCAGGAATCGCTGGCGGGTGACTAATCCGACCGATGGTAGTCGATCCGGTACCGCTACAGTTGGCCGCCGAGCTGTTTCCCAACGGAATCAGTCGCTATGCCGTCGGCGGGCTCCTCGTCGGTCTCGGCGCGGTCGTGATCTACGTCGGCACCGGCATCCCGGCCGGAGCGAGCACGTTCCTCGAGTCGACGCTGTCGTACGTCTCGGACCAGCCGCGATTCCAGCGGTACGTCTCGTCTCGCGACTGGCGCGTCGTCTTCACGCTCGGGATCATCCTCGGCGCACTGGCGTTCGCGGCGACGGTCCAGTCCGGCGTGATCACGACGTCGCTCTACCAGCCCGGAACGACCGGGGAACTGTACGAGGTCGGCGGCGTGACGCTCTGGTCGACGGGCGTCCAGCCGTGGCGGTTGTTCCTGGGCGGCATCCTGGTCGGGATCGGTACCCGGATCGGCAAAGGGTGTACGTCCGGCCACGGAGTCTGTGGCGTCGGTTCGGCGTCGAAGACTTCGCTCGTCGGCGTGGTGACGTTCCTGTTCGTCGCCATCGTGACTGCCCAGATCGTTGCAGCACTGGGGGTGAGTCCGTGATGGACGAGATGCGACCGACGGGAGGATCTCGGAACCGCGAACGGGGAGGTGACGAGCCGTGAGCCGGGACCGACATCCCCTGTTCATGCCGTTGATCCTCGTCGGGGGGCTGATCTTCGGGTTCGGTCTCGGGTTCAGCCAGATGGCGCGACCGGAAGTCGTACTGGACTTCCTCCAGTTCGAGGACTTCGGGCTGCTGTTCGTCATGTTCGGCGCGGCGATCGTTTCCGGGATCGCCTTCGCCGTGATGCCCCGAATTCGAGACAGCGCGCCGCTGACCGGCGATCGGTACGAACGCCGGCTGAAGCCGTTCGACCGAAACGTCCTGATCGGCGGCGCGATCTTCGGCGTCGGCTGGGGACTGTCGGGGATCTGTCCCGGTGCGGCCTACGCCAGCCTCGGCGTCGGCAACGTCACCATCCTGTGGGCGCTCGGCGGCATGTTCGTCGGCGCCTACCTACAGGGACGGTGGCGCAGCCAACGCGTTGCATCCAACTCCGACCCGACGAGTGCCGACTAACGCCCCTCGACCTTCGAGCACCGAAACCCAGTTTATCAGCTTCCAATGGAACTCGCAACGATAGCGTTGTTCGGGACCGCCGCACTCGCCAGCCTGTTTATGGCCTGGGTGATCGGCGCGGGCTCGAGCGGCGCGACGCCGTTCGCCCCGGCCGTCGGCGCTAATGCGATTTCGACGATGCGCGCGGCGTTTTTCGTCGGCGTGCTCGGCTTCGCTGGCGCGGTGACTCAGGGCGGAAACGTCTCGGAAGCGGTTGGCAAAGGTCTCGTCGGTGGAATCAGTCTTCCGGTCAGCGGCGTCATCATCGTGCTGTTGATCGGCGCCGGGCTGATGGCGATCGGCATCTACACCGGCTATCCGATCGCGACCGCGTTCACCGTCACCGGATCGGTCGTTGGCGTCGGATTCGCGCTCGGGGGCGATCCCGTCTGGTCGAAATACGTCGAAATCGGAGCCGTGTGGGTGTTGACTCCCGTCATCGGCGGCGGGATCGCCTACACCATCGCGAGCTTCCTTCCCCGGCCCGACGTCCCGGAGACGGTCAGTATTCCGATACTCGCCGGTATCGTCGGTACTATCGTCGCGAACCTCAAATTCACGTTCCTCTCGTCGTTCGGCGGGACGCTCGCTGCTGCTGGTACCACCGTGATTCCGGTCGCTGGTGCTGGCGCTACGGCCGCGGTCTCGCTCGGATTCGGCATCGTCGTCGCAGCCGCTGTCCGCTGGGACATCGACCGCGATCAGGCGGGCGGACTGCGGCGGTTCGTGCTCTCGCTCGGCGCTCTGGTCGCGTTCTCGGCGGGCGCGAGTCAGGTCGGTCTAGCCGTCGGACCGCTGTTCCCGTTACTCGAGGAGTTGCCGATGGTGTCGCCGTTCGCGGTGTTGCTCGGCGGCGGCGTCGGGATTCTCGCCGGCTCGTGGACGAGCGCGCCGCGGATGATCAAGTCGATCTCGCAGGAGTACGCGTCGCTGGGACCGCGCCGATCGATCGCGACGCTCGTTCCCTCGTTTCTCATCGCTCAGACGGCGGTCCTGTTGGGAGTGCCGGTCTCGTTCAACGAGATCATCGTCAGCGCCATCGTCGGCAGCGGCGCCGCGGTCGCCGGCGGCGCCGGTGTCAGTCCGCGAAAGTTGGGCTACACCGTGGCCGCCTGGATCGGCTCGTTTGTCCTCGCGTTCGGACTCGGCTACGGGTCGATGCTGCTCGTCGGCGCCTGACGTCCCCCACGACTTCAGTCGTGGGCTTTCGCGCTGTCTCTGTGTGAAAACGGGACTGCTCGTCGGTCGCGACGATTCTACAACGTACTTGAGAACGGGCATGCGCACGCCGAATATTCACTCGCGGGAATCCTCGCGGGTTCGAAGCGACTGCGTCACCGCTCGAGCGTTCGGACGGAGAGAACGGGAACCGATGCCGCACTGATCACACGCTGAGAGACGCTGCCAGCGACCACCCGATCGAGCCCGGCTCGACTCTCCGTCCCCACGACGATGAGGTCGATGTCGTGGTCGGCCGCGTAGGAGACGATCTCTCGGTGTGGTACCCCTCGCTCGATCGCTCGCTCGGTGTCGAGGCCGCGTTTCGCACCGCGTTCGGCGATCGTACTCGTCGACCGCTCGCCGAGTTCTTCGAACGCCTCGAGGACGACGTCCATGTGCGAGTGAACGTCGTTGACGACGTACATCGAGTGGACGGTTGCACCGTACGTCTCGGCGAGATCGAGTCCCTCCTCGATAGCCGCCTCGGCTCCCGGCCGTCCGTCCGTCGCGATGAGAACGTTGTCGATATCGCCGGACGAGGTCGATACGGCGGCGTTGACGGTGAGAACTGGACATCGAGCCTCGCGAACGACCGCCGTCGCGACACTACCCATCAGCCAGCGTCGAACGCCCGTTCGGCCGTGGGTTCCAAGAACGCTCAACGCGATGTCGTGCTCGTCAGCGTACGCGAGTAATTCGCGGCTCGGTCGGCCCGTTCGGACGCTCGTGACGACCGAGAGACCCTCGTCAACGGCGTCGGCTTCGACGCGCTCGACGATTTCCTGATGACGCGATTTGTCGACACGCTCGCCATCGGTATCCGTTCGTTCGACGACCGAGACGACGTGGACGGTCGCGCCGACCGCCCGGGCAACGTCTAGCCCCTGGTCGACGGCCGTCGCTGCAATGTCGCTGCCGTCGGTCGCGACGAGAATATCGCCGTACATTGCCGGTTGTACGACTGCAACCATCTTGAACGTAGGGCCCGCTCCCGTCCTCTCATCGCTCGACCGTGCATACTCTACAGGCGGAGCAGGCCGGACGCCTCGGGGCTTGACCCCGACGGTTCACGGTTCATGATTCGTTTTACGGAGAGTACTGTTCTGGAACGATATCGAACTGTCCGTCCTCGAGACGGTCCTGATCGTCGTACTCGTCGTCGGAAGCCCGCTGGTCTGGCCGCCTTCTCAAACCCGACGGCTCCGGAACCTGACCTGGGACCGACTTCTCGGACTCGACGGACTGATGCGGTAACGCGCTACCGACACAAGAGGCGTTCTACGCGGCCTCGAGTCGGACGTAATGGCATTTCGACCCGCCCCATTGATCGTATAACGTACCATGATAGTCGCTACTTACTGATAGTATGGGCTCCGTACCTTTGTCCGGTCGTCTCGAACGGGATCGCGATGGGACGAACCGATCCGACCCGTCGACGACAACTACTGCGACTTATGGGTGGAACGTTGGCGACGCTCCCCGTAGCTGGCTGTCTGAGCAACGAAGATAGCCGTGGGGAGACAGACGAATCGGAGCCCAACGAAACACCTGACGTCGGGACAGGCGACGAATCGGCGCCTGAAGGCAACGAAGCGGAGAACGAGGGTGACGATGCAGCGGATGAAAACGACAACGGAGCGACCGACGACGGTACGGATGTGTCCGCCGATTGGGAGAACGTCGGCGAGATCGTGTTGAGTGCGACGACAGCCGGTTGGGAGGGAATTGCCCCCGCGGCCATCGAGGGCGAGAAAAACCCGACACTCGTTCTGGAAGCGGGTGCGGAGTACGTCATCACCTGGCGGAACGACGACGGACAGCCGCACAATATCGAGATCTGGGACGAATCCGAATCGGTCCTCGACGGCTACGAGACCGAACTGATGGATGAAAAAGACGAAACGCAATCCCTGGAGATCGAGGCTCGAGACGAGATGGCGGAGTACGTATGCGAAATACACGCCGATTGGTCGAAGCGCGGCGACATCGAAATCGAAGGCGATCCTTGACTCACCTCGTCGACGCGATCCGTTCGTGGCACCGAGTTCACCGCGAGGTTGCTCCCCGGCGACTGTCCCCGTGGTTCCCGCGTGAGGGTGACGAAGTGACTGTCGCAGTCATTAGAGAGGCATCCCAGCCGATCTCGAGACCGGACGGGCCGGACGTGCTAGAAAAGTCCGCAAGGGAAGGGGAGTCAACTGACGCGTCGAACGCCGGCGCTATGTGTGCTGGTCGACGAGTCCTTCGAGAGTCGCCCGGTCCTGTGCACCGACCATCCGCTCGACCGGTTCGCCGTCGGCGTAGAGGACTAGCGTCGGGACTCCACGAGCACCCAACTGCTGGGCGAGGCGCTGGTGAACGTCGACGTCGACCTTCGCGACCGCGGCGTCGGTCTCGGCGGCCAGCGCCTCGATCGTCGGCTCGAGCATCTGGCAAGGGCCACACCAGTCGGCGTAGCAGTCCACGAGGACGACATCATGCTCGTCCACGACCTCCTCGAGGTGATCCTGTCCCGTAACCTCGATCGGCTCGCCGGGCGCAGTGTCCGCCTCGTCGGCGTCGCTCCCGTCAAGGCTCCCGCCGTTCTCGAGGCGTTGCTGCAACTCTCGCTTTTTCCGCTCGCGGATCCGCTGCCGTTCGTCGTCCGTGGTGTTGCTCATCGTGCGACCGTAAGAACTCCACGGCCATAATAATTTTGCGGTGTTGTATCAATAGTACCGAACTGTTTCGGACGCTTCATCAGAGTGGACGCCGGCGCGGTCGATCGATGGCGGCGCCGGTATCGGTGAACTTTGAACGGAAATTGGCGCCGTATCGGCTACGAATGAACACGATCAGTGGTTGAAATCGGTTCAATCGGCTGAACTCCTCTCAGAGTGCGTCATTCGACAGACAGCAATCTGATCGGCTGTGCTCTCGATCGTATGTATCTGTCGCTACTTCCCGATCCCATGTATTTTGTAGAAATGTCTTTACTACACAATACTACTGTTCGAGTGTGATCCACTGATGACCGACCGACGCGCCACGCTCGAACGAGTCGCGAATGGATCGACGGTGTCCGGTACCGTCTTCCTCGTTGCCGCGACGGCGACGGCGTCCGCCCAGCCTCACGGCGGTGGTGGCGGAGGGATGGGAAGCTGGGGTGGATTCGGCAGCTGGATGTCCCTCTGGCCGGTCCTGTTGCTCGGCCTGCTCGCCCTGCTGGTCGTCTGGGTCGGAAGCCGGCGTCTGGATGCCCGCGCCGCACGCGCCGGCCGATCCGACCGCGACGATCGGGCGCTCGAGGAACTCCGCGAGCGCTACGCCCGCGGAGACCTCTCCGAGGAAGAGTTCGAACGGCGACGACGAACCCTACAAACCTAGACCAATGACCGATACACCCACCTCTGACGTGACGATCGACTCGAAGGACGCATCGTGTCCCGGCCCGCTGATGGACCTCATCGGGAAGGTGAAGACCCTCGACTCTGGCACCGTGGTCGAACTCCAGACCACCGAGCGCAACTCCACGACCGACGTTCCGGAGTGGCTCGAGGAAGCCGGCCACGAACTGCTCGAGATCGAGGAGCGCGACGAGTACTGGAGTATTTACCTGGAGGTCAACTGAGATGCACCGAATCGCGATCGTCGGCGGCGGAACGGGCGGGACGGTCCTCGCGAATCGACTCGCGAGCGAATTACGGACGGAGATCGAGGACGGCGAGGTCGAGGTCCGGCTGATCACGGCCGATCCGAACCACGTCTACAAACCGACGTTCCTGTACGTGCCCTTCGGGAAGAAGACGGTCGACGACGCGACACGGCCGATCGAGGAGCTGATCGACTCCCGAGTCACCCTGACGATCGACGAAGTCACCGACGTCAATACGGACCGGAACCGGCTCTCGCTGGCCGACCGGACGACCTCACTGCGCTACGACCAGCTCGTGCTTGCGACCGGCGCGACCCTCGAGCCCGAGGCCGTTCCCGGTCTGGCCGAGGGCGGCCACCACTTCTACGGGCCCGACGGCGCCGAGGCGCTGCGGGACGAACTCGCCGAGTTCACCGAGGGCCACCTCGTGCTGAGCGTCGTCGGCGTCCCGCACATGTGCCCGGCCGCGCCCGTCGAGTTCACGCTGATGGTCGACGACTGGCTCCGCGAGCGCGGTCGCCGCGCGGACGTCGACATCACCTACACGTACCCGATCAACCGCGCCCACGGCCTCGAGTCGATCGCCGACTGGGCGACCGACCGGTTCGAGGAACGCGGGATCGACGTCGAGACGTTCTTCAACGTCGACGAAATCGACCCGGAGTCGGAAGTCGTCGAGACCGTCGAAGGGACGGAACTCGAGTACGACCTGTTCGTGGCGATCCCGCCCCACCGGGGCAGCGACCTCGTCGCCGATGCGGGACTGGGCGATGACGGCTGGGTCGACGTCGACAGGCACACGCTCGAGGCGACCGCGACCGAAGACGTCTACGCGATCGGCGACGCCGCGGACGTGCCGACGAGCAAGGCCGGTAGCGTCGCCCACTACGAGGCCGGCGTCGTGGCCGACCGGATCGCCAGCCGCGCCCGCGGGCAGACGCCGACGGCGACCTACGACGGCAAGACCGTCTGCTTCCTCGAGGCCGGGATGGACGAAGCGACGTTCATCGAGTTCGAGTACGGCGAGGAGCCCTACGTCCGCGAACCGTCGAAACCGCTCCACTGGGCGAAGCTCGGTTACAACGAGTCCTACTGGCTCACCGCACGGGGGTTACTCTAAGATGTCCGAAACGGAATCCGACTCCGCGGCGGAATCCATCGAGCAGACAGCGGCGCTCGAGGAACTCGTCGCCGAGAACCCCGACGAAGTCGCGCGGTTCCTCGATCGCCTCGGCGTCGTCAACGACTTGCTCGACACCGCGGACCTGGCGACCGCCGCGATGGACGATCGGATGGTGCAGGAACTGTCCGGGACAGCGACGAACCTCGGTGCCGCGGCCGATGGGCTGGCGACCGCGGAGGCCGCTCGACTGGGCGAGGCGGCCGGCGAGAACGCCGCGGACCTCGCGGACGGACTCGAGACGCTCGCTCGGCTACAGCGATCGGGCACGCTCGACGACCTCGCTGCGCTGGCTGATCTCGCCGCGCTGGCCTCGAACGCGATGGACGACGACATGGTGACCGACCTCGCCGCAACCGGGACGAGCCTCGGCGAAGTGGCCGATACGGCGGCCGACGAAGACGTCGTTCGGACGCTCGAGGGCCTCCTCGAGGCCGTCGGCGAGGCCGGCTCCGAACCGGCGGAGCCCGTCGGAGCGGTCGGCGTCGCGAAAGCGCTGCGCGATCCGGAGGTCAAGGCCGGACTGGGTTTCTTCCTCTCGTTCGCGAAGGCGCTGGGGCGGACGACGAGATAACCGGCGACGCGTCTATCTCGGACGCGCGGCCCGGACCACCCGCGTTCATCTGGCACTATTCTTCCGACGATTCCTCCCGCTGTAAGCGTTCGCGCCGTCTCTCGAACTCCTCGTCGGTGAGATCACCGCGAGCGTAGGCGGCTCGCAGCTCCTCGAGTGCGGGGTCCGTCCGCTGGCCGCTGGACCGGCGAAACGCGCCGTACAGGAGATATCCGAGCCCGAGAACCACCAGGAGCGGAATCGCCGCCATAAGGACCCACATCCACGTCGCTCCGGTCCCGCCCCACGCGCCGCCGTTCCACATGTGGCCGCCCCAGACGCCCATCATCGGCATCGCGAACGCCATCATGAGTACCGGCAGCAGAAGTATCGCGACGATAACGAGCAACAGCGTCCGTATCAGTGGATCGTCGGTTGCCATATCTCATCCTTCGGTCGCTAGAGTATTGAACAGACGGCAGGGTACCGGTTACTGGGAACCAGTCATTCGTCTGCGTCAAGGGGATCGTCGGATTCGCTCGACGGCCACTCTCGAGCGTCCGATTCGACGAGCCCGTACAGCAGTCGCCGGCGCGTCTCCAATTCGTCGAGGGCGGACTCGAACGCCTCGTCCGAGACCGTCGGAATACCCGCCTCGCGTATTGCCGGGAGAGCTGGCGGTGGCGGCGATCTGTCTGCGGGTACGACGAACCCCTCCCGAAGCGTCTCGAGGTAGTTCTCGACGCTCGAGCGTGCGTTCGTGACGACGAGCGCGCTCGGGCGGGCCCGTTGCGGAACGCCGAACCTGTAGAGCGTCAGCGCGTCGTCGAAGATGGCGATGCTCTTCGTCGGCGCTTGATCCGGCTGACCGCTATGAAAGTAGTGGAGGATCGGGTAGGCCTTGTGATTCTCCGTAAGGACCGCGAGCTGCGTTACGACGGAGTGCAGCGGGAGCTCGAGTCCGCGAAACTCCCCGTCGGTCCAGCTCGTTCGGACGATTTCCTCGCCGTGGGTACCGAACCCGCTCACGCTACTGGCGAACGCGCGCTTCTGGGTGACCGCATCGAGAACCGAGAGCGTATAGGTGACGATCAGCGTAACGAAAAGCAGGCCGCTCCCGGTGGCGAGTATCGTAACGAGTTGCCAGCGTCCCGCTTTGGGAGCGAAGTCCCCGATACCTAGCGTGAAGATCGTGTACCCGGTGAAATAGAGCCGATCGGACCAGGAGATGGTCCCGCGACCGAGCGTGTCGACGAGGACGGTTTCGGCACCGGCGAAGACGAGCGTCCACCCGACCCAGAGCAGTGCGATCCAGAGCGCGAGAGTAATCACGAATAGCAGCGGTCCAGAGAGGCTGAGCAGTCGCGAATTCTGAGCACCGATCCGTCGCAGTGCGCGCCACGCCCTCGCCATCAGTCGCGAGGTGAGTGGCCCGGCGCCCCCTTCGACCCAGAGCGTCGTCCAGAGGAGGTCGACGACTGCGACCGCGAGAAGAACGATACCGAGCGCGAGATAGACAGCGTTCATTTTGATCCACGTTCGGGTTACGGGCCATTCGTATTCGGTTCGGCGGGTGATCCGCCGTCGTGCAGTCGCCCCGCGAGATAGTAATTGTACCCGGCCAGCGAAGCGACCAGGACGCCGACGCATACGGCGTTCCAACGGTGGAGTCCGCCGACCCGAAAGAGAAACGGCGTAGTTAGCAGCCAGACTCCGAGGATGGTCGTCATTCCCGCGACGGTCCGAACGATCGCCCAGTCACCCCGCTCGAGCCAGTGAACGGAACTGGACAGCGTTCCGATCAGGATACCGGTAACTGCGACGGTCCACCGGAAGGCAGTCGGTGCACCGAGAACGAGCGGCGCGGCGATCACCCAGAGTCCGAAGACCATCGTAGCCGTCGAAACGGTTCTCGGTAACATCCTCGGAGCGATACGGAGTCGATCGCCGGAACTCGATTTCGTGCGTCTCGTGTCGCCGGTGAGTTAGGCAGACGCCATGTTCCGACAGGACTCCGCGCACTCGCGCAGCACGTCAGCACACACTTGGCAATGGTCGTGGTCGTGCTGCTCGCACTCGTCGGCGCACTCTTCGCAGGCATCCGCACACATCTCCGCGAGTCCGCTGTGGTACGCGGAGTTGCGAGCCATGAAACGGGCGTGTAGCGTCGTGATATCGGCGACGTCCCGACAGAGACGGATACAACGGGCCATCTCTTCGCCCATGCCGATACACTCGTCGGCACACCACTCGCAGGCTTGTGCCGCCTCGAAGCAATTATCCGTACACTCTGCCATCTCGTCGGACATGTGATCGATTTGGGTCAGTGCCATCGCAGGTCTCTAGTCGGCTGGAACGGACTTTGTTATCGGTCGCCCAAACCGCGAGAATAATCCGTGAGGTGGCGGTAACATCGGTTGACGGTGCACAGATAACGGATGAGGACGAACCTAATACGGTATTATCCGCGCGAAACGGCGCTAGGATTCCGCTGTTCCTTCGTGGGAGACATCACAAACGTCGATTATCGCACCGTCACTGCTTTCGGCTGAAGGCAACGGCGTTGAAGGTGGTCGCTATTGTACGTTTCGGTATGTTCGATGCAACGCTGCGGACGGCGAGCATCCTGTTCTCCATAATCGGCGGGACGGCCGCCGGCGTCCTCTCTCTCCTTCTCTGGAACGTTCTCCGTGAAACGCCGTTTGGAACGGTAGTCGGGCTCCTCTCGTTGACGCTCTCTGGCGTGATTTGCTATCACGTCGTCCTGTTTATCGTCGGCGGAGAATCGGCGTTCCTCGAGACGCTTCGGAGTGGGATGCATACCGTCGTCGCGATCTTCCTCTGGTTGGTGATCGCCACCCGCGAACAGATCCAACGGAGCGTCGCAGGGGGGTGAGAAGCGATGCTCGAACTCCCTCCGTTCGCCGTCTACAATCTCGCGGTCGGCGTCGTCACGGCCGTCGGATTACTCTACTTCCTCTTCTTCAGGCCGACCGTCGTCGACTACCACCGCCACTTGCTGTTGACGATCTCGGGACTACTACTGTTTCTCGTCGGCGGACCACTGACGGAGCTGCTGGTCCCGACGGCGGTCCACTGGATCCACGGTGCCGCATCGGTGCTCGTCGTGATCGGTCTGTACAGTCCGGTGAAAAGCGAGCTCCGTCAGGACGCTTGGGCCGACGTCCTCCTCCGGAATCCGGAACGGGTTCGGCAGTCGGACGAGTGGATGCACCCCATCGACGACGCGATTCTCGGGCTCTTCCACTCGAAAGACCTCGTTCTAACGCCGGCCATCATCGCGTACAACATCGACTACAGCCGCGAGGAAGTGAACCGCCGGTTAGTCGAACTCGAATCTCGAGGTTTCGTCTCGAAAGTCGAGCGCGGAAAGTACCGGATAACGACGCTCGGGAATCAGTACATCGAAGGTGGCGTTTCGAGCGAGGGGCTTGGCTGTCTGCGGTATCTTTGGACGCAACGTTCCAAATGAACTGCAGCTCGATTCCTCTTTCACCGCGAGTTGGAGACGCGCGTCGCACCGCCGGGTGTTTCGCCACCCCGGTATTCCGTTCGACCATTCCCGCAGACACCGCGTCGGTTATACGCTGAACAGGCGCAATACCACGGCCTTCAGGCCGTGGATACGCGCCGTCATACAGTGACGCCTTCCACCGAGATCGACAGGGCTGGATATTCCACGCCAAATACAGCTTTAATACCCGATATTCCATAACTGGTTATGAACACAGTACGATGCTGGAGACAACCCGCACTTACGTCGCACGCATCACGAACCACAGTCAGGTTCGTGGCGACCTTGACCAATGCGGGTTCTCCGCATCCAAACTGTGGAACGTCGGACGCTACTACATCCAACAACGGTGGGATGAAGGCGGTGAGATTCCTGACGAAGCCGAACTGAAATCGGAGTTGAAAGACCATGAACGCTATAGTGACCTGCATTCTCAGTCAAGTTCGTTCGAGACGGCTTCGCCGTCTCGTGATGCCAATGAGCTTTGCTCATTGAGCACAGCGAGTTCTCGAAGAGCTTGCTGAGGCGTTCACCGGCTGGTATAACTCCGACGACGGCAATAACCCACCGGGTTACCGGAAACGTGGCGACCAACACCCGCGCTCCACCGTGACGTGGAAGCAGAAAGGCATCAAGCACGACGACAAGCACAACCGTGTTCGCCTCTCGAAAGGTTGGAATCTGAAAGACGGACGGTCTGACTTCATCCTCGCAGAGTACGAAACCCGTCCCGACGTAGAAGTCGAGAACATCCAGCAGGTGCGTGCCGTCTGGAACGGCGACGAGTGGGAACTCCACCTCGTCTGCAAGAAAGAGATTCCCGTCGAGGACGCACCCGGCGAAAAGACAGCGGGTATTGACCTCGGTATCAACAACTACCTTGCCATCGACTACGAAGACGGGGCGAGTGAACTGTATCCGGGGAACGTACTGAAACAGGACAAGCACTACTTCACCCGCGAGGAGTACCAGACCGAAGGCGAGAACGGGCCATCGAAACGCGCGCGGAAAGCCCGACGGAAACTCTCCCGGCGCAAAGACCACTTCCTCCACACCCTCTCGAAACACATCGTTCAACGGTGTACAGACGAAGGTGTGGAGAAGATAGCGGTTGGCGACCTCAGCGACATCCGCGAAGACGAGAACGGCGACTCGCGGAACTGGGGCCAGTCGGGGAACAAGAAACTCCACGGATGGGAATTCGACCGATTCGTTCGTCTGCTTGAATACAAGGCTGAGGAACATGGAATCCTCGTTGACCGTGTAGACGAGGAGAACACCTCGAAGACGTGTTCGTGTTGTGGGCAGATTCGGGACAGCAACCGTGTGGAGCGCGGTCTGTACGTCTGTGACTCATGTGAGACGACGATGAACGCAGACGTGAATGGCGGGTGAACATCCGCAGAAAGATAACTCAGAGTCCCCCAACGGGGGATATGAGTAACGGCTGGTTGGCACAGCCCGGAGTCTTCCTGTTCGACCGCGAGAGCGGACGGTTCACACCGAGAGAACAGGAAGTCTGCAAACCGTAATATCCCAACGCTCGGGATTCCTCCGCCTTCAGGCGGAGGAGGATGTCAACTCCGCATAGTACTCCAGTTCGCCGTCTGGAACTCCCCTTCCAGAATACCGAATTCGGAAGGTGCGGCCGGTCGAAGCGTTGCAAGTTGAACGATTATTCCGCCGGATATGTAGTAACATACACACGGCTATGTCTACGGAGGACTCTCACCCCACCCGAGACGAGATCGAGGATCGAATTCGACAGGTCGGGACCTACTCCCGTGCGGTTCGCGCCGGGTACCTCGTCATCCTGATCGCGTTCCTCCTCGCGGTCGGTGGCGTCCTTCCGGCGAACCTCGATAGCGTCTCGCAGGCGATCGAGTCGATACTGCTCCCGCTCATTTTCGTCGGGTTGGGACTCATACTGTACGGTATCGGGATGCACCTGCACCTTATGCACTTGAATCTCGTCCGCCAACTGGAAGGGAACGCCACCGACGACCCTCAGTCGGCCGAGGACCGTTCGGACTGACCCAGTGCACGGACGCTTCGCCGCTGTGTGACGATTTTGACCAGGTAGAAGCTCCAGATCGAGAGGACGACCGCGTATCCCGTGCCGTGCAGGAACGCCGACCACGACTGATCCTGGTAGAAGAACCCGATCCCGACGGCGAGCACCGCGAGGTTCCAGGCGAGAACCGATCCCGGCCCGACCGCCGACGGTCGATCCTCGGCAGGAACGAGCCCGTCGACGTGCCCGCGATCGTCACCGGTACCAGCACGAGTCGTTCCAGCCGGCCACTCGAGCGCGCGAGCGGCGAGCAACGAACCCGCCAGCGCGACCGGGAGCGCCCAGCCCAGGAAGAAGAAGTGCAACGCGCCGGTCTCGATCAACGGTTCCGGGATTCCCAGCGGGACGCCGAACAAAATGAACGGCGCGAAGCTAGCCGGACCGAGGATCCACAGTTGCGCGACGAACACCGAGAGCGCCGTGCCGTTCGGCGTGCCGGCCCGGTAGGTCCGCGCGAGGGTGTAGACGTACAGGACGTAGCCGGCGGCGTACAGCACCAGTCCGACCGCAGTCACCGTCTTCCCCATACCGAGCACCGGCCCGACGATGAGCGGGACGATCCCGAGCGCGAACAGGGGGAACGAATAGCGTTTCAGTCGTTCGCTGTACAGCTCCGCGTCCACGAGCCGGGGGAAGAGATCGTACAGCGTCCCGATCGCTGCGAGTCCCAGAAAGCCCCACGCGTTGGCGTGGACGTGGGCCTCCCGAAGACCGTACCAGCCGCCGGGGACGTCCCAGCCGCGGCTGTACAGCCCGAACGCGAACGTCAGCCCGATCAGGTAGATCGCCGGTGACAGGAGGTAGAAGCCGACGGTCGGGTCGCGCACTCGAGCGGTGTCGCCTCGGAGCGTCCGGAACGTCATCGCGAGGACGGTAGCGAACAGCCAGCCCGTGAGCAGCCAGATCGTCCCGAGACCGACGTCGAACCACAGCGGCTCGCCGAAGGCCCGCCCGTACCAGGCCAGCAGCAGGGCGCCGTTCAACCCGAGGAAGACGGCCCAGAGCGTCAGCCGAGACGGTCCCGGCCGCTCGAGCTTTCTCGCCGTCAGTTGCGGCAGCGTGCCGAAAAGCAGCTGGGTGAACGCGCCGATCGTGACGAAGTGGATGTGCGTCCACGTGACCCACGACACCTGCGGAACGAGTTCGAACTGCTGGAGGCCCTGATAGAGCGCGAGCGCGAACCCGACGAACAGGAACGCGATACCGGCCGCGTGAAACGGCGTCATCGTGAGCGGCGGTCCGGCGGCCGGACGGTGGGCCGCCTCGGAATCGGCGTCGATCGGATGCTGCTCACGCGGATTTGTATCGACCATACACGTTCGTTCGCTCGGCCGTCGCGTAGCCGTTGTTGCGAACATCGGTGCCCACTTCGAACATGTTCGAAGCCTATGCTACGGCGTTCGAATTCCAACTATCGATACTGATGCCACGGGCCAAACTCACGGTCTCCCTCCCCGAATCGATCTGGATCCACGAAATCTCGACGGCCCACCCCGGCGCCACGTTTCGCGTCAGTTCGGTGCTGCCGGGCACGGACGCCGCGATCGGCGTCATCGAACTGGCGTCGTCGAATCCGGTCCCGATACTCGCCGAGATCGACGACCGAAGCGACGTCCGGAACCTCGAGTTGCTCTGGAAACACGACGAGACGGCGCTGCTGCAGGTCGAGACGTCGAACCCGTCGGTGCTCGCCCCGATGCAGCGGGCGGGCGTTCCGATGGAGACGCCGTTCGAGGTCGAAGACGGCGTGGTGACCTGGGAGCTGACGACCAGCGCCGACCGATTGTCGACGCTCGGCAACGCGTTCGACGAGCGGGGTATCGACTACCGCCTCGAGTACGTCCGTGCCGCCGACGCGAGTCGCACGGCGGATCTGCTGACGGATCGGCAACGCGAGGTTTTCCTGACCGCGCTCGAGTCGGGGTACTACGAGGTTCCGCGCGAAGCGACGCTGACGGACGTCGCATCGGCGCTCGGCGTGACGAAGTCAACCTGTAGTGACGTCCTGCACCGTGCCGAAGCGAAGATCGCACGGTGGTTCGCCGAGGAACGAATCAGTTCCGGTTCGCACGGTCGATGAGCGACTTTGGGTATTTGAATATCCCCGATCTGATCGAGTCGGAGTTCCTCGCTGATTCCGACCCCGTTGGAGCCTCGACGATGCCGACCGATCGCTTCGCAGGTACCACGGCGGTACGGTCGAACGGACGTACCGCCACTCAACGGAATAGGCGGCATCGAACGATGTTCCGCCCGATCGGTCCATTCCCATTTCCGTTTGCTCCCGGGGCGGAGGGCTTATAACTCGGACCTAGCTCTTGTACAGCTAATGGTCACTCGCTCGTTATCCGATAATCTCCGGGAAACGCTTGCGCTCTTCGGAGACTCCGGAGCACCACGGACGACGACCGAGGTTGCAGATCGGCTCGATCTCGGCCGCCGGGCCACGTACGAACGCCTCGATCGACTCGTCGACCACGGCGAACTCGAGACGAAGAAAGCGGGCTCGAGCGGCCGGGTCTGGTGGCGGCCGCGTCCGCGACCGACCGATCGGGTTTCCGACGCTAGCGACTGGCCGGCCGTCGCCGAGTCCCTGATCGGCGTCCTCGACGACGCCGAGGTCGGGATGTTCGTCCTCGATGCCGACTTCGAGGTGGTGTGGGTCAACGACGCCACCGAGCGGTACTTCGGTCTCTCTGACGAACGGGTTCTCGGGCAGGACAAGCGGACGCTCATCGAAGAGCAGATCGCTCCCGTAGTCGAGGCGGAAGCGTCGTTCGCGAAGACCGTCTCGGCGACGTACGACGACAACACGTACGCCGAACGGTTCGAGTGTCGCGTGACGGCCGGCGAGGAACGCGAGGCGCGCTGGCTCGAACACCGAAGCAGGCCGATTACGTCCGGCGCTTACGCCGGTGGCCGGATCGAACTCTATTACGATATCACCGAGCAGAAGCAATCGGAACGCGCACATCGGTACGATCAAACGCGGTTCGAATCGCTGGTCGAGGCGGTCGAAGAGTACGCGATCTGCATGCTCGATACGGACGGCCGCGTTCGGAGTTGGAACACGGGCGCTGAGCAAATCAAGGGGTACGCGCCCGACGATGTTCTGGGCGAACACGTCTCGATGTTCTACACCGAGGACGATCGGGAGGCCGGCGTCCCCGAAACGAACCTCGCGGTCGCGGCCGAAACGGGATCGGCCCAGGACGAGGGGTGGCGCGTTCGGAGCGACGGGTCGCGATTTCGGTCGAACGTCACTATTACGGCCATTCGCGGCGCCGACGGCGAACTCGAGGGGTACGCGAAGGTCACGCAGGACATGACCGAGCAGCGTGAGCGCGAACGTCAGTTGCGGCGCGAGCGCAACCTGACGGAGCAGCTTTTGGAAATCGCACCGGTCAGACTCGCGGTCTTTCGGACCGACGGCTCGATCGAACGTATGAACTCGCAGGCCAGACGACAACTCGGCATCGACGAATCGGCAGTCGCCGAGTTCAGTATCGAGGATTTGAACCTCTCCGACGTCGACGGAAATCCGATCGCGGTGGAAGACCATCCGGTTTCGGCGGTACTCGAGACGCGAGAGCCGGTCTTCGATCGGATGGTCCAGCAGGAACGGCCCGACGGACGGCGTCGATGGGTTTCGCTCACCGCGACCCCGCTGTTCGATGAAGACGAGCAACTCGATCGGATCGTGGTCGCCGGCAACGACGTCACGGAACTGAAGCAGAAGGAGCGTCAACTCGAGCGCCAGCGCGACGAACTCGAGAGCGAACTCGAGGACGTATTCGAGCGAGTCGACGACGCGTTCTACGCGATCGACGGCGAGTTCCGGTTTACCTACGTCAACGACCGGGCGGAGGAACTCCTCGGACGCACCGAAGCCGAACTCCTCGGATGCACCGTCTGGGAGGCGCTGTCTGTAGCCGACGACGACCCCATCCGAGACAGGTTTGAGACGGCGATGGCCACGCAGACGGCCGCGAGTTTCGAACGGTTCTCGGAGCCGCTCGGAATCTGGGAGACCGTCAGAGTCTACCCCTCGGAGTCCGGCCTCTCGATCTATTTCGCCGATATCACCGAGCGAAAAGCCCGCGAGCGCGAACTCGAGCAGTACGAGACGATCGTGGAAACCGTCGACGACGGGGTCTATGCGGTCGATCCCGACGCCCGGTTCGTCACGGTCAACGAGGCGTTCTGCGAGATGACCGGCTACGACCGCGACGAACTGCTCGGAAGCCACGCTACGACCGTCCACGCCGACGAAATCACGCCTCGAGCCGAGAGGCTCGTTACCGAGGCCGTCGAAGGCGAGCGCGACGTAGCAAAGATCGACCTCGATATCCAGACGAGTTCGGGCGAGACGATTCCCGCGGAGAGTCGGCTTGCCCCGTTCCCGATCGGTGACGAGTACGGGCGCTGTGGCGTGGTCCGTGATATCTCCGACCGCGTCGAGCGCGAACGAGCGTTAGAGGAATCGGAGCGCCGCTACCGGACGCTCGCGGAGAACTTCCCGAACGGTGCGGTCGGTCTCTACGACGACGAACTGACGTACACCGTCGCCGGCGGCGAGTACCTCGAGACCATCGGGGTCTCATCGGACGAGATCGTCGGTACCACCGTCTCTGAACGCTATCCCGACGATCTCGTCGCGGCAATCGAACCGTACTTCCGTGCCGTTTTCGACGGGAAATCGAACTCGTTCGAGGTGGCGTACCGCGATCGACAGCTGTTAGCGTATACTCTTCCCGTTCGAGGGGCCGACGACGAGATCGCCGCCGGAATGCTCGTGATACAGGATATCACCGAGCGAACGGAGTACCAGCGGCGACTCGAGGAGTCGAACGAGCGTCTGGAGCAGTTCGCCTACGCCGTCTCCCACGATCTCCAGGAGCCGCTTCGGATGGTGACCAGCTATCTCCAGTTGCTGGAGAATCGGTACGGCGACGCGCTCGACGGCGACGGCGAGGAGTTCATCGACTATGCCGTCAACGGTGCCGAACGAATGCGGCGGATGATCGACGGTCTCCTCGAGTACTCGCGGATCGAAACGCGCGGTGATCCGTTCGAGTCCGTCGATCTGATGCGTCTCGTCGAGGAGGTGTGTGCGGACCTTCAGTTTCGGATCGAGGAGACCGACGCCGAAATCACTGCGGAGGGGCTCCCTCGAGTCGAAGGCGACGCCAGCCAGATCCGGCAAGTCCTCCAAAATCTGCTCTCGAACGCGATCACGTACAGCGGGGACGAGCGGCCGCGGATCGACGTCACCGCCGAGCGAGACGGTCCGAAGTGGATAGTCTCGGTTCGGGACAAAGGAATCGGTATCGATCCGGACGATACCGATCGTATCTTCGAGGTGTTCGAACGGCTCCACAGCCGCGAGGAACACGACGGGACGGGAATCGGACTCGCGCTCTGCCGGCGGATCGTCGAACGCCACGACGGGGAGATTCGGGTCGAGTCCGAACCCGGGGAGGGATCGACGTTCTCGTTTACGCTTCCCGCGTCGCGAGATCGGTGATTTCGATCGGAACCGTGACCGGACACTCGCCGCGGCAATCGTCGGGACGTCGCTCGAGGTAATCACGTTCGACCGGACGGCGGGCCGCCTTCGCCGTTTACTCAGAGTAGTGTTCGAAACCGGCGACGGGTTCAGGCCGTCCGGTCCGGCGGGACGAGCATGACGTTTCCGCTCGCCTGCGCGACGATATCTTCGGAGACACTGCCCAGCAACAGGCGGCGCAGCCTGCTGTGACCGCGCGAACCGACCAGAATCGTCGTCGGTTCGTACGACGCTTCGGCGGCGAGGATCTCGTCCGCCGGATCGCCGCTGCGGACCTCGGTTCGCGTCTCGATACCCCAGTCCTCGAGCTGTGCGGCCAGGTCCGCGAGTCGTGCCTCGGGATCGGCATCGTCCGGAAGCGACGGGTCCTTCGGCGTTTCGACGTGGACCAGCGTCGCCTCCTGCGTGGCGTGTCGCAGGTACGAGAACGCTTCGAAGGCTCGCTCGGCGTTCTCCGAGAAGTCCGTCGCGTACAGCATCCGCCGGAACAGGTGCTCGCGAACGACGGCCGGATCGTCGGCCTCGCGCTCGATCCGATTGACCAGCAGCGGCACGACAGTCGTTCGCGCGAGGTTGCGCGCGGTCGAGCCGATGATACGGTTCTCGAGCGGGCTCTTCCCGCGCGAACCGACCACCGTCAGGCTCGCCCCGACCGCCTCCGCGACCCCGTTGATTCGCCGGTGAGGCGTGCCGCGGACGACGTGGGCCTCGACATCGAAGCCGGCCTCCTCGATGACGCGGCGGTAGCGCGACAGCGCTTGCTCGCGCCGTTCCTCGAAGTCCATTCCGGGCATGCCCGCGTGGACGTTCGACGGGATCACGGTCACGAGGTGAATCTCCTCGACGCCGATTCGACCGAGGCACTCGAGGCAGGTCTCGCTCTCGATCGTCGCCTCGCTGGCGGCGGAGAGGTCGGTCGCACAGATCGCTTTCATACTCCCCGTAGGCGCCGCTAGCATAATATTGTTTGGGTAAATCAATACTGAGTCAGTATATGCTCGTAGATCACCGACGTGACCAAAAGCCCGTTCGAATCGACAACTCGTCACACGAGATACTGTTCAACGCGAATCGCGCGCCACGCCCGTCGGACGCGTCCCAGAGGTATCGATCGGGAGTCGATCGACGCTCCGTATCTCCATAACTTATCGGAATATTCTCGTTGGATAGCGGTGGGATAGATCGCAGTAATATTGTACGCTAGTCCCAAAAGCGTTATACCCATCCTCCGGGTAGTCGATACTGAGCAGAAACCCATGATTCGCACACAACCGAACGTCGGAGGTCGAGACCGATGATCGACCTCGCAGCGTACTCTTCAACCGTACAGGCCGCCGCGCTCGTCGGCGCCGTCCTCCTCGAGGCGATCGTCCTCTACGTGGGCTACGGCGCGCTCGAGCGGGTCGCAACGCCAGTCGTCGAACGGATCAAACACGCATAGATGGAGCTCTTTGGAATCGCACTGACGACGCTCGCACTGTTCGTGAGCTTCGGCTTCATGGTCGGCGTGCTGTTCGGCTTCTTCGGCATGGGCGGCTCCTTCCTCGTCACGCCCGCGTTGCTCGTGATGGGGTACGACACCAGCGTCGCCGTCGGGAGCGGCATGGCGTTCGTTTTCGGGACGGCCGTGATCGCGACGCTGAAACACCGCGATCTCGGACAGGTCGACTACAAACTCGGCGCCCTGATGGTCCTCGGGACGACCGTCGGTATCGAAGTGGGTAGCATGCTGGTGTACTACCTCGAGGACCTCGGTCTCGCGGGGAGCGTCATCGGCGTCACGTACGTCTTCCTGCTGGGTGCGATCGGGCTGTTCGTCACCTACAACGCGCTCACGTCCGGGGAATCGGACGACGGCGGTGGCGGCCACCACGAAGGAGCCGACCAGGAGATCGATCCGGACGACATCCCTGACGTCGCCAAGAAAATCCAGTCCTACAGGGTGCCGCCGATGATGACCCTCTCCGGGGGCATTCAGGTCTCGCTGTGGATGATCCTCGGGGTCGCGTTCGCCACGGGACTCCTCTCGGGCTTCCTCGGCGTCGGCGGCGGCTTCATCCGCATGCCCGCGCTGTTCTACCTGATCGGCGTCCCGGTTCCCATCGCGGTCGGGACCGACCTGTTCGAGATCGTCATCTCGGGCGGGGTCGGCTCCTACATCTACGGGATGGAAGGCGGCGTCAACCTCTCGATCGTCGCACCCCTGCTGGCCGGCAGCGCCCTCGGCGCCCGCATCGGCTCGGCGGCGACCAGCATCGTCAACGAAGACGACATCAAGATCTACTTCGGACTGATGCTCCTCGGCGGCTCGATCGCGGTCGCCTTCCGACAGGCCGCCGGCCCCCTCGGAATGCCCGTGCTCGAGACGGTCGCCTTCGCGCTGATCATGCTCTCCGCGCTCCTGGTCAGCGGCGCCGTGATCTACAGCACGATCACGACGATGCGAAAGCGCTCGAGCGCGACTGCACCGTCGGCCGACTGACGCCGCCTCCCGTTTTCCGCGGCCGTCGGCCATCGAGATTGCGCATTATCCACACAACCCTTATACCGGTGCGGTCCCTATCGTGAGCTAGTAAAATGGCTAACTCGATGGCAGAACAACTGCAGCAGGACATGGAGTGTGAAGGGCTGTTGGAGTGTATCCACGGACTCAAGCAACTCGACAAGGAGTGCTTCCGGGTGCTCGTCGAGACCGAGGAGGCGCTGACGATCGACGAGGTCGCCGAGCAGGTCGACCGCGAACGCTCGACGGCGTACCGCTCGATCCAGCGACTGCTCCAGAGCGGTTTCATCCAGAAGGAACAGATCAACTACGAACAGGGTGGCTACTACCACGTCTACTACCCGACCGATCCCACCGATATCGCGAACGATATGCAGCGAATGCTGAACGACTGGTACGCGAAGATGGGCCAACTCATCCAGGAGTTCGAGGACAAGTACGACCACGCCCAAGCCGACACCGAAATTCCCGCCCAGTAACCGATCGACCCGCGCCACCCTCGGAGAACTCTCGAGTTTCCGATTCGGACCGCCGTTCGACGGCGCTCCCGACGCTGCGTCTCTTCTCTAGTCCTCCTTTCCGGAGTGCCGGACGAGGCAACTATTACCGCTGGCTGAGACGTCGATCTGCGCATACTCCGGCAGTGGACTTACAAGCGGGTGTCGTATAGAATTGGGTGTAATGAGCAATACTAGATTCGACCCGGCGGACGTCGCTCGTCGTCTCGAGACGGACGATACGGCGGACCTCTTCGTCCTCGATGTCCGGAACGAGGACGACTACGAGGAGTGGCGGATCGACGGCAGCGTAAACGTCCCCATCTACGACGAGCTGTTGGACTACGATTATTCGACGCTCGAGGAGCGTCTGGACGAGCTCCCCGCGGATACGGAGATCGCGGTCGTCTGCGTCGCGGGCGTTACGTCCGCACGGGCCGCGGAATTCCTCCGCGAACGGGGGTTCGACGCGAAATCGATCGAGGACGGAATGAACGGCTGGGGACGCGTCCACCGGCAGTACGACCTCGAGGAGTCGGCGGGCGTCGAGGGCGTCGTCCAGATCGTCCGTCCCGGAACGGGCTGCGTTTCGTACCTCGCGCACGACGGCGACGAGGCGATCGTCGTCGATCCGAGCCAGTACGTCGATCAGTACCTGAACGCGGCCGACGAGCGCGACCTCGAGATAGTCGGCGTCGCGGATACCCACGCCCACGCGGACCACGTCTCGGGCGCTCGCCGACTCGCCGGGGAACTCGACGTGCCGTACTACCTTCACGGCGACGACGCCGGTGACCTCGAGCGGATGACGGAACTCGCGGACGGCGAGACGATTTCCGTCGGCGATCGCGAACTCGACGTTCTCCACACGCCGGGACACACGCCGGGCAGCGTCTCGTTCCGGATCGGCGACGCGCTGCTGGCCGGCGACACGCTGTTCCTCCGCAGCGTGGGCCGCCCCGACCTCGAGGACGGCGCGACGGAAACCGTCCGCGAGGCCGCCGGCCGACTGTTCGCCAGTCTCGATCGGCTGACCGACCTCGAGGACGAGACCGTTGTGTTACCTGGCCACTTTAGCGACGAATCGGTTCGTCCCCTCGCGACCGAACTCGGCGACCTCCGGACGGAGTCCACCAACGAACTCCTGAGTTACGTCGAGGGCGGCGACGAGGCGGCGTTCGTCGAGACGATCGTCGAGAGCCTCGCGGACGAACCGGCCAACTACAACGAGATCAAGCAGATCAACTGGGGGAGGGAACAGCCGGACGGCGACGTAGCGGCGCTCGAACTGGGGCCGAACAACTGCGCGGCCAACTGACGCCGTCTGTGGCGTGGCCTCAGGGGAAGCCCGCGAGCGGTCCCGAAATGATTTAGGTTAACCAAAACAATTTTCCAGTTTCGGAAAATTACTTTACCTTTCCGTTCATACAGGGCGTATGGTACTCGTGGAAAACCTCGCCATCGTGTTCATCGCGGGGTTTATCACCGCGCTGGCGACGGGAATCGGCGCGTTGCCGTTTTTCTTCGTCGACGACTTCAGCGACCGATGGAACGTCGGACTGTGGGGAATCGCGTCGGGCATCATGGTGACGGTATCCGTCTTCGGTCTGGCCGACGAGGGGCTCGCGTACGCCTCGAGCGGGTTTCCGACGCTGCTGGTCGGGGGATTACTTGCGGGGATCGTCCTGGTCGAAGTCTCCGATCGGGTACTCGATCGCGTCGATGTCGGGACCGACGCGGATCACGAGGACAGAGGCGAACGGGACCACGACCACGACCACGATCACGATACCGAGCACGAGGCGACAGATTCCGAAGCGGTCCGCGCGAACGGCGCCGGTCACGGGCACGGTCACGACGGGCCGCCGATCGAGGCGACGGCGTTCGCCGAGGGCGACCTGAAGAAACTCGTTCTCATTCTGGGCATCCTCACGGTTCACAGTTTCCCCGAGGGCGTAGCCGTCGGCGTCTCGTTCGCCGAACTGGGACTGGCCGGCGGCGCGTCGATACTCGGGGTTTCGATCCCGCTGCTCGCGGTGTTCATGACGATCGCCATCTCGATCCACAACGTTCCGGAGGGGACCGCCATCGCCATCCCGATGCGAGCGATGGGGCTGTCCAACTGGCGGATGGTCGGCGCGGCGGTCTTCTCGAGTCTCCCGCAGCCGATCGGCGCCGTCATCGCGTTCGCGTTCGTCTCGTGGGCCGAGGCGTTCCTGCCGTTCGGCTTCGGCTTCGCGGCCGGCGCGATGGTCTATCTGGTCGCGACGGAGTTCATTCCCGAAGCGCTGGCAACCGGCGCGGATCTGCCGGGCGGCGGCCGCCGCGAACTCCTCGCCGGATTCGGCGCGGGCGTCGTGGCGATGTTACCCGTCCTGTTCGTGTAACCGGTGTTTCGACGGGGTCTCGCGAGCGAAACGGACGGCCGGCTCGAGCGCTTCGGGAACGACCCGATTCACCGACGAGCGAACCGGCCGTCGGTGTGAGTTTAATCGGGCTGGCCGTAGTCGATCGACGCATGGACGCAGGCACTGCGGAGTTCGACTTCCTCGTTATCGGCTCGGGGTCCGGTCTCGACGTCGCGAGCGCCGCCGCGAGTCGCGGTCAGTCGGTCGCCGTCGTCGAGAAGGGCCCGCTCGGCGGCACCTGTCTCAATCGCGGCTGCATTCCCTCGAAGCAACTGCTGTACCACGCCGAAGTGATGGAAACCGTCGAGCGCGCCGACGAGTTCGGCATCCGCGCCGACGTGACCGGCGTCGACTTCGCCGACATCGTCCGCGAGGTCAACGAGGACGTCTCGAGCAGCGCCGAGTCGATCCACCACGGGTTGCGGACCTCGAGTCAGCACACGCTGCTCGAGGGCGAAGGCCGGTTCGTCGACGACCGGACGATCGAAATCGTCGACGGACTCGACGCGGGGAAGCGCGCACGGGCCGAGACGGTTCTCGTGGCAGCAGGGACACGACCGGCGATTCCGCCGATCGACGGAATCGAGACCGTGGACTACCTCACCAGCAGGGAGGCGCTCCAGTTAGAAACGCCGCCGGACGAACTCGTGATCGTCGGCGGCGGCTACATCGCGGCCGAACTCGCGCACTTCTTCGGGACGTTCGGCAGCGACGTGTCGATCGTCGGCCGTCGCCCACAACTCCTCCCGACGGCCGACGAGGCCGTCGCGGCCGCGTTCACCGAGCGCTACGCCGATCGGTTCGACGTCCACACGGGCTACGAGGCCGTCGCGGTCGAGGAAGCCGACGGAACGGTGACCGTCGAGTCGCGCCCGTACCCGCCGGCGTGGGACGATTCGTCCGGCCGCGACGACGTAACCGTGACCGGCGACACCCTGCTCGTCGCGGCGGGCCGCCGACCGAATTCCGACCGACTGAACCTCGAGGCGACCGGCGTCGAGACCGACGAGCGAGGCTTCGTCGAGACCGACGCGTACCTCCGGACCACGGCCGACGGCGTCTGGGCGCTCGGGGATATCGTCGGCGAGTACCTGCTGAAACACAACGCGAACCACGAGGCTCGCACCGTCGTTGGGAACCTATTCGGCGACGAACTCGAGGCGGTCGACTACACCGCGATGCCGTTTGCCGTCTTCGGCTCGCCGGAGGTCGCGGGCGTCGGCGCGCGCGAACAGGAGCTCCGCGACGCCGACCGCGAGTACGCCACCGCGACCTACCGGTACGAGGACACGGCCCGCGGCAAGGCGATGAAGACGGAAGGGTTCGTGAAGGTCCTGGTCGAGCCGAACGGCGAAATTCTGGGCTGTCACATCCTCGGCCCCGAGGCGTCGAACCTGATCGAGGAGGTCGTCGTCGCGATGAAAGCGGGAACGGGAACCGTCTGGGACGTACGTGAGTCGGTTCACATTCATCCCGCGCTGTCGGAAGTGGTCGATCGGGCGTTCTCCGGGCGGTTCACCCGACGCGGCGCGGGCGGACACGAGCACGACCACGACCACGACCATCACCATCAACACGAGCACGAACACCACGGCCACGGCGAGCACGACCACGATCACGAATGAGGGAAGCGCCGTCCGGCGGCTCGATCGGGGATAACAGAGCGCGGAACGAGAGTCGGCAGACGCGGTTCAGCGCGGGCGCGTTACTCGGCCGCGTGCGCCTCGAGCGCGTCCACGAGCGATTCGGCTGGCTGGAACCCGTCGTCGAAGCGAGCGACTTCCTCGCCGTCTCGCAGGACGACGAGCGTCGGGACGCTCCGGACGTCGAACTCGGCGGCGAGGTCGGGGACGAGACCGGCGTTCACCGTCGCGACGGCGCCCGGCGCGCTGCGGGCGACGGTTCCGAGCACCGGCTCCATCGACGCGCAGATGCCACAGCCGGACGTGACGAACTCGAGGAGGACGAGGTCCTGTTCCTCCAGCAAGTCCTCGTAGTCGGCGACGTCGGTCAACTGAACGGGCTTTCGCGGTGGCTGGCCGTCGGTCGGCTCCGAAGCGGTCGATTCGGTCATCGTCGTCTGTAGGGCTCGAGCGCACATGAGTGTTTTGTGCGAATTACACAATATCGCCGCGCTCGTAGCCGAACGACGACAGTGATGACTGGATGACTGAACGCCGGGCGCTCTCACTATCTCCCCACCACGGTTTATGCGGCTACTGAAGGTACGAACGTGTCCAATCCGCCCGCCGACGGTTTCGGTCACAGAATTCACACGAGGCGGACCATCGAACCGCCCGTGAGACTGCGGCTGCAGCGACCGAAATCGGACGAGATCGAAAGCCGAGACCAACAGCGTGATTCCCGCGGAGCATACCGGAAACTATTACTGGTATCTGTGACGGTTCGTTTTGGAATAGAGTCTACTAAGCCGGCACAAGAGGTCCGCAATCGACGGTCTTACGAACTGCCGGCGACTCGAGACGAGCGGATTTTCGCCGACTCGTACAGGGAAATACGTACGGAGCGGCAATCCCATCGAAACGGCGACGGCGTGTCGTCTCTCCCTATTCGAACCAGTATGAGCACCACAGAATCCAGAGTCGACGTCGAACAGTTCTTCGCCAATCTCCGTGAGCTTCGCTACCGCGAAGTGACGATGGTCGGTGCGACGCTGGCCGTCCTCGTCGCCTCGGTCGCGTTTTTCCCCGGTTTCGAGAACGTCGGGAACGGCGTCCAGTCTGATCTCTCGAGCGGGTTGCTCGCCGGGGTCGTCCTCGTCGCGATCGTCGCCGGCGCCGTCAAGGGGATGACCGGTTTCGGCTACTCGCTCATCATGACGCCGATCGTCGCGTCGGTGATCGATCCGACCATCGCCGTCGTCGTCTTAGCGATCCCGCCGTGGATGCTCAACATGTTCCAGATCGCCGAAACCGGAACGGGACGGGCGTTCGTTCGCGAGGAGTGGCCGCTGTTGGTGCTCGCGATCGTCGGGACCGTCATCGGCGTCGCGGCGCTGGCGACGTTTCGCGCCGGTCCGGTCGTCGCGTTCGCGATCGGCCTCGTCCTCCTCGGTTACGTGGCCTTCCAACTCGTACAGAACTTCGTCACGGTCGAGGAAGCACACCACCCGTTCGCCCTCGGCGCCGCCGGGTTCTCCCAGGGGTTCCTGCTTGCGTTCGCGAATCTCGGGCCGCTGCTCCCGGCGTACTTCCACACCTTCGAGCGGGACGCCGAACGATACATCGGCGGCCTGTCGATGGTACTCGGGACGATATTCACGGTTCGAATCGTCCAGATGGCGCTGTTCACCGACCTCCTGACGACCTACCGGCTCTGGCTCGGGTCCGTCATCGCCGTCGTCACCATCGTCGGATTGCTGCTCGGTACATACCTTCGGCGCCTCGAGTTCGACGAGCGGACGTTCAACCGGTTCGTCGTGGGACTGCTCTTCGTGATCTCGCTCAATATCTTCCGGAACACCGTTCCGGCGCTGTTCTTTTAGCCGGGCGTCGATCGGCGCTGGATTCCGCCCAGCGTTCGCCTCCGTCTCGGTTACGACGTCGCCACCGTCTCGACGTCGTCGACGACCGTCGACGTCGCGATGGTCGCGCCGTTCGGATACGCGCGTTCGACCAGTCCGCGCTTGTTGACGAGGAAGATGTAGGCGAAGTGCGGAAACATGTACTCGAGATCGTCGTACTCCTCGGCGTCTCGCTTCTCGAGCGGGAGTCCGTACCGGTCGGCGACGATCGATTTGGCGTCCTCGTAGCGCTCCGGGCGCAGGAAGTGCCAGTTTCCGGCTTCGAGGTCGACGCCCCGTTGACCGGCGTACGTTCGCAACACGTCTTCGGTGTCCCGTTCGGGATCGAACGTCATCGCGAGGAACGCCGCGTCGTCGCCGTACCCGTTCTCGGCCGCGACTTCCTGTGCGCGTCGTAACCGGAGTATCAGCGCCGGGCAGACGCCGTCGGGACACGACGTGTAGAAGAACGTCACTAGCATCGCTCGCTCGCCCTCGAACTGATCGGTCGAAACGGTCTCACCGGTCAGGGGGTTCGGGACGCTCGCCGCGGGAAATTCGTCACCGTAACTGGGATGGCTCGCCTCGCTCAGGTCGCGTTCCGGCGGCTCGAGGATCACGTCGTCGGTACCGGCTCCTGCGAAAGAGAGGGTATCTAAACACCCCGCAGTGGCGGCGACGCTCGAGGCGGCGATCGATCGGAGATACAGTCGTCGGTTCACGGGTCAGCGTTTCGGTTCCACACCTAAATCCGAGACGGCGATTCCTCGAGTCGGAAAATCGGGGCGAACTGCGAGGCGGTCGGACGGGTTTTCCCACCCTCGATCGTCGTCGGCAGGATCGTCCGCCAGCCGACGACGCGATCACTTCGTCAGCGACAGGAGCACGAGCACCATCCCGCTCGAGACGATGACCGCCTGTACGAGCGCGGCGGACGCGATCGTCGTCCCGAACACGTGGTAGATGAGTCCCTCGCAGATCGCGCCGGCGCCGATGAAGACGAACCCGCCGGAGACGTACAGCATCGGCGTTTGCCCGCTCCGGCGGTAGCCGTGATACGCCAGATATGCGACCACGAGGCTGAGAACGAGCGTGATCAGCTTGGCGAGCAGGAACGACGTCTCCATCAGTCCTCACCCCGGAGATCGCTCCAGAGGGACGTAAAGTTGTCCGCGAGCTCGTCGCGCGTCTCCAGCGTCAGCGAGAGTTGGCCGTCGGAAATCTCGACGTGGAGTTCCTCGAGCGACGTTTCGAACTTGCTTCGGTGGGAGCCGTCCTCGTCGACGGTGTTGTGTTCCTCGACGAGACCGAGCGCTTGTAACCTCGAGACGCGGCGGTAAACCGTCGTGAGCGACGCGTCGCACTCCTCGCTGAGGGTTTTCGCGGTCTTCGGCCCGTGATCCGCGGCGAGGAGTATCTTCCGCGCGTACTCGTCCGCGAGGATCTGAAAGATTTCCGCCGAGTCCGAAGCGCCTCCCTGTTGCACACGATATACCCCGTCGTTCACCGGCAAATAGGCCACGATTTGCTGACTCAGCAAATCGCCGCGAACGTCTTGTATCCCCGTCGCGCCGCCGATCTTCCCCGCCCGGTTCGTCGCTCGGCGCACTCACACGGTATCGCCCCGGCCGTCTCGAGACCCTCGAGAAAGCGCCGGGCGTCCTCGGCGTTCGGATTGTTGACGGGGGAGAGCTGACGTGGCCGATTTGCCGGCGTCCTACCGAGCTACGTGGGCCGACTGTATGAAGGGGTGTCGAGCTGAATCGCTCTCCTCACGATCCGGCGGCGAGTGACGCGAATCACGGCGCACAGGTCGGACACGACCGACTGTGACGGACGTATATCAGCCCCGCCAGCAGCGTCACCGAGAGGACGCCGAGGACCGGCCGCAACGGATCGAAGTAGGTCATGAGCGCGGACGAACTGAACAGCGCCAGCAGGACGACGTTACAGATCGGACACCCGACGGCCAGGAACCCGCCGACGAGGCCGCCGATAGCCAAGCGATCCTCGCCGAAGTCGCCGACCGTTCCGCTCCCGTCGGCGTTCCCGGCATCGGCGTCGTGATCGGAGTCGGCACCGACCACCCGGGTCGCCAGCCGCTGTGCGGTGTAGACGCCCGCCAGCAGTGCGGTTAGCGTCAGCAACAGGTAGTCCACCGGCGTCCGCGGAACCATACGAACGTACAGCGGGTTCGGAATCAAGCCGGTAACGAGCCCGAACAGTAGGAACACGCCGACTCCGGCGGCCCCACCGTACGCCATCGCCTGCCGATCCGACAGGATCGGTCGGACGAACTCGCGTCCCCTCATTTCGCCCCCTCCGTCGCGACCCCACACCGTTCGGGATGGCCCGCCCGTCCGAGGAAGAACAGCAACAGGCCGAGACCGCCGACGCGGAGCAAGGCGCCGTCGTAGGGGAGCACAGCGAGTCCGCCGGCGAACCCGAGAACGCCGAGCAGCCCCGCGCCGCAGCTCGCACAGCCCGACGCGAGGAGCCCCGGAACGATGCCGGTGAGGTCGGCGAGACTCGAGGTGCCGACGAATCGGAACTGGGCGACGGCGTTGACGACGGCGACGCCCGAGAGGAGGGCGTAGAGGACGACGACTGCGAGCCCCGTCCAGCCGTCGGTGCGATACACCGTTTCCGTCAGGGAGACGAGGACGTACTCGAACCAGTGGAGGCCGTCGCCGAGCATCTGGATCGAGAACTCGGGCATCGTAGTCAGGATCAGCAGCGCGTACGTGGCGACCGTGACGAGCACGAATCCGATCGTTCCCCGCCACGTCTCGAACGGATACGATACCGCCGCAGAGAGGTTCACGATGTGCGTCTCGATTACGTCGCGCGGAGCCATCTAGGCGGTCAAACGGCGGGAGGTGGGAAAGCCCCGACTCCGATTTGCTGACCCAGCAAATCGACGATTCCGTTACGGGTATCGGGTGAAACCGTCCAAAACGACCGATGTCACTCGATCAGCCGTCCCGGCGCGCCTTCCTCGCCGGGTCAGTCGTCACGCTCGGTGGTGGCGCATACTACCTCACGCGTTCCGACGAAACCGCGCACGAACTCTCGCCCTCGCTTCACTCGAGCGACGAGACGTCCGCACTGGGGGTCGACCTCGCCGGAAAGCCGATCGTTGGGTCGCCCGACGCGCCGCTCGAGATCTACTACTGGACGGACTTCCAGTGCCCGTTCTGCGAGCGGTTCGAACGGGGGACGTTTCCCGATCTCGTTCGGGAGTACGTCGAGCCCGGCGACGTGCGCGTCGTGGTGATTACGGTGCCGTACTTCGGCGCGGACTCGATGACCGCCGCGGTCGCGAGCAAGTGCGTCTGGGAGCAGGTTCGCGACGACGAGCTCTCCGCCTATTGGGACTGGCACGCGGCGATCTTCGAGGAACAGGGCGAGAAGAATTCGGGGTGGGCGTCGGCCGAGAACCTCCTCGAGTACACCCGTTCGGTCTCCGGCGTCGACGCGGACGCCCTCGAGTCGTGTCTCGAGGACCGACGGTCGGAACTCGAGGACGAGGTCGGCGCGGACGCGGACCGAGCGCGTTCGATCGGCGTGACGGGGACGCCGACGTTCGTCGTCTTCGATCCGGAGACCGAAGCCGCCGGCTCGCTCGTCGGCGCACAGCCGCTGGAACGGTTCGACGAGGCGATCGAACGGATCGAGGACGCGTGATACCGGTCACGATTTATCGTCGATTGGGTGGTACCGCCGTGCAGGACGATGGTTCAGCGGATCCCGTTTTCGTTTCGTAGCGCAGGAGTTACGTGTCGCGGGGAGCAGTACGCGCCGGCCGATGCAGCCGACGGCAGCGAGTACCCCGCCGTCGTGATGGCGCACGGATTCGGCGGCGAACGCTCGTGGCGACTCCCCGCGTTCGCTCGCCGATTCGCCGACCGCGGTATCGCAACGTTCGTCTTCGATTATCGCACGTTCGGCGACAGCGACGGTACTCCCCGGAATCTGATCAGCCCGCGGCGCCACCTCGAGGACTGGCGCGCTGCGCTCTCGTCCGTCCGGTCTCGACCCGACATCGACGACGAGCGAGTCGCGCTCTGGGGGACGTCCTTCAGCGGCGGCCACGCCGTCGCAACCGCTGCTCGCGATCCCGACGTCGCGGCGGTCGTCGCACAGGTCCCGTTCTCCGACGGACTCGCGACGGCGGGCGACCTGATCCGGCGGGGCGGTCTCTCCTACGCTCGCGGTGCGCTCCTCGGCGCGATCACCGATCTCGCGCGGGCAGCGGTCGGTCGCGATCCCCACTACATCCAGCTCGTCGGCGACTCGAACGAGTTCGCCGTATTGAACACGCCCGACGCGAAGCCCGGGTTCGAGTCGATCGTACCCGCTGACGCGAACGTCCGCAACGAGTGTCCGGGGCGGATCATCGCGACCGTCCCCTTCTATCGTCCGATCACCGCAGCTACGGACGTCGCCTGTCCGGCGTTCGTCGTCGAGGCGGCGCGAGACACGATCGTCCCGCCGTGGACAGTCGACCGACTCGTTTCGAAACTCGACGACGTCGAACGACTCAGACTCCCGGTCGGTCACTTCGACGTCTACCGCGGCGACGCGTTCGAACGCGTCATCGATCGCCAGCTCACATTCTTCGAACGGACGCTGGTCCCCTGACGGCGCGGACGCCAGGATCGACCACAGCGAGACGGCCGATCGCTCGACGCGATCGCGGATCGACGTCGATCACCGGTATTCGAACACGCGAGCCATCCCCCGCTCGAGGTGGTAGACGTTGTGGCAGTGAAAGAGCCAGTCGCCAGGGTTGTCCGCGCGGAAGTCGAACGTCACCCGACCGCCGTGCGGTTCGACGAGGACGGTGTCCTTGACCGCGTCGCCGACCTGAAAGAAGTGGCCGTGAAGGTGCATCGGGTGGATCGCCGGACTGCGGTTTACCATCCGCACGCGGACGTGGTCGCCCTCGCTGATCTCGAGGGGATCGGCATCCGGGTACACCTCGCCGTCGATGGTCCACGCGTCGGCGTCGGCGCCGCTCATCATCCCGCCCGACAGCGTGAGATCGAACGTCCGATCCGGTTCCCCGTCTACGTCCAGCGGTTCGAGTGCCGTCAGGTCGCCGTACTCGAGTTCTCGCCCGTCGAACTCCGGCCCTTCAGCGGATCCGTTCTCGGACCCGTTCCCGTACCGGAGTCTCGCCTCCGCGGGGTCCTCCTTGCCGACGACTGGTTCCGCAACGACGGCCCATTCGCCAGGGGAGTCGGCCTCGAGGATCGCGTCGTAGCGCTCGCCCATGCTTATCACGAACGAATCCACCTCGACGGGTTCGACCGGTCGACCGTCGGCGTGCGTGATTGTCAGCGAGTGGCCGCCGACGCCGACGCGATAGGTCGTGGCGCTGCTCGGGTTAATAAATCGTAGTCGGACGCGCTCGCCCGCTTCGACGTCGAACACCGGCGGGTCCGACGGAAGGCGGCCGTTGACGAGCAGTCCCTCGTACGGCGGTCGCTGGCTCATCATCTGATTATCCGGCACCATGCCGTCACCGGGCCCCATCCCATCGCCAGGCCCCATTCCGCTGCCCGGTCCGGAATCGCCATCTGGTCCACCGTCGCCGCTCGGTCCCGTACCGTCGCCGTTCCCGCCCGGACCCATTCCGTTACCCGGTCCGCGACCGCCGCCCCGTCCGTCGCCATCGCCGGGGCCCGTCCTGTTTCCGTCTCCCCCTGGTCCGCCGCCGGGCCCCACGCCGTCACCGTCGCCCGGCGGCGCTTCGGTCGAATCCAGCGTCGGTTCCTCGGCGAGGTAGTCGTCGAGTTGCAGCGCGTACTCGCGGTCGTACTCGACGTGGGGCGACTCCTCCTCGACGATCAGCGGTCCGTAGAGTCCCCTGTCGAGTTGTAACCCGACGTGGCTGTGGTAGACGTACGTTCCCGCCGGCGACGCCTCGAACTCGTACTCGAACGTCTCGTCGGTCGAGACGGACTCTTGCGTAACGTCCGGAACGCCGTCCATCGGGTTCGGCACGGGGACGCCGTGCCAGTGGATCGTCGTCCCCTCGGGTAACCCGTTCTCGAGCGAGACGCGGAGGGTTTCTCCCTCGCTCACCCGGAGCTCCGGCCCGGGGAACTGCTCCTCGTACAGCCACGTCTCGCGGCTCTCGTCCGCGCCGACGTCGACTTCCCCGCTTGAGGCGGCCAGCGTTTCCTCCTGTGTACCGCCGTCGTCCTCCTGAGCAGGACGCTCGAGGGTGGCTGATCCGATTCCGCTCGATAGTCCCGCGATCCCGAACAGCGTCGCGCCGGCGCGCAGTGCCCGCCGTCGCGGGACGGTTCGATCGTTCTCGTCCATCACAGAATCGCCCACGACTGCCGCGAAAAAGGAGGGGCATGACAGCGCGGGCAGATCTCGACCCGTGTCCGAGAACTGTGATCTCGAGACCTGCCGGAGACCACGACTGCGTTCGAACAGGCCGTACACGACCTCACTCGAGCGTCGCGATCAGCAGAAAGGTCTCCGGGCGGACGGCCCGGTGTTCGATCGCGAACCCGGCGTCGCGGAGCGCGTCAGCCGCTTCGTCGGCGCTGTAGCGCTCGTCGACCGGCGGCCCATCCTCGCCGGAGCCGGTCGCCGCCCAGTCGACGACGACGAAGCGGCCGCCGGGTGCGAGGACCCGTCGGATCTCCGCGAGCGCGTCGTCGCTCGCGAACTCGTGGTAGGTCATCGTCGAAAACGCGGCGTCGACGCCGTCGTCCTCGAAGGGCAGGTCGCTCACGTCGCTGGTCACGAGGTCGACGTTCTCCGGAACGCCCTTCTCGCGGTAGTACTCGTGCATCTCCTCCTGGACGTCGACCGCGTAGACCGTGCCGGCGTTGGGCGCGACGTCGTCGGTGAAGAAGCCGGTCCCGCTGCCGAGGTCGGCGACGGTGTCGGCCGGCGAAGGCGAGAGCGCCCACAGCAGTTCCTCGGCCGAGACGAACCGGTATCGCCGTCCGGCTTCCTCCAGTTTGTCCGCTCGGGACGCGTCGAAGGTATGGTAGCCCATGGTTACAGTTCCTCGAAGGCTTCATCGACGAGTTCGCCGGTCTCCGCGACGATGTCCGCCATCTCATCGTCGTCGGGGGCCATCCCCACGAGACGCGCGATCCGCATGATCGAAACGTGGTAGACGCGCTGTCGACCCGGCTCCTCCTCCCAGATGACGACGTTACACGGGAACAGCGCGCCGAGTTTTCCGTCGGTGACCTCGAGCGCCCGGTCGGCCACCGCGGGGTTACACGCGCCGAGGACGTAGTAGGGATCGCGGTCGGCGCCGACCTTCTCGTTGAGCAACTCGGAGGGCGAAAACTCGACCGGAACGCCGAAGCCGGCGTCGGTGAACACCTCGCGTACGCGTTCGATCGCCTCCTCGTGGTCCATCTCGAGGACGGTCTGCGTTTGACCGATGTCGTCCGGGTCTAGTTGCGCGGGATCGATCGGAAGCATTGTTCGTGTAGAGTATTGGGCCGTATACGAAAGTCAGTTCCGGATCTCGACGTCGCCATTTCGCCGGCCCGGAAAATCGACCGAATACATATCCGTCTCGTTTGCGGAGACTTCCCTATGGATTCGGACGCTGCGTCCCGGCGGACGCTCCTCAGCGTTGCAGGTATCGCGAGCCTCTGTTGTGTCGGACCCGGCGCCGCTGCCGTTACCGGCGGCACCACCGTCGGGTTGGTCGCCGGGCTCGTACAGGGACTCGTCGTGTTCGTCGTTCTCGGTGCCGTCGCGTTGCTGTTCCGACGACGGTCCGACTGCTCGTCCTGCGATACCTAACCGCATTCGATAGACGGCACCACGAGCGGTTGTTCCGCTGGTCTCGACGGTCGTAACGTCGATTTCGAAATCGGTTTGCGACCGGGAGCGAACGAATCCGACCACGGCTGCGACGCGTCATCCGGTTTCCGCGTCCGTTCCGTCACCGTCGAGGTCGCGCGCGTGCCACGCCGCCGCCGTCCGGGCGAGCGCGGCCGTCGCCGCGAACACGCCGTCTCCGTCGGCGTCCGCAACAGCCTCGTGGAACGAATCGAGCCAGCCCAGCTGCGTCAACGTCTCGTCCTGAAGGCGCTCGAACCGTTCGGCGGCGTCTTCGTCACCGCGGTCACGCCGCAGCGCCGCCGCGCGGGTCGTCGCCGCGAGGAACTCGAGTTGCGCCGCGACGTGGTCGGGGAAGTCGCCGCGCTCCGGACGGAATCCGGCCCGGTCGTACAGCGACGCCATCGCCGCGGCCGGATCGCCGAGCAACTCGCCCGCCGCGCCCTCGTCGTGAAACGGCGAGTCGGACTCGAACGATTCCGACGGCCGATCCCGGTGTGCGGAAGCGATCGGCGGGACGTACCGCGGCCCCGGGACGACGAACAGATTGTCGTAGGCGATCGACAGTGCGTCCGCATCGACTGCCGTGCGTCCGAGCGCGTCCGGTTCGGAGCCGATCGGTAGCGTCGCCGCGACGTCGACTAGCGCACCGTCCTCGATCGCCGTCGCGAGAACGTCGACCTCGCCGTCGAACGCAGCTGCGAGCAGTTCGTACAGGGTGGCTCGAGCGTCCGCGATGCCCCCGGGCTCGAGTGCTGGTCCGGAGTCTGACGCGGATTCGGAGTCGGGGTCGACGCCGCACGGCGCTGCGGCTTCCGCGTCGCCCGTGCGCTCCGAGTTCGAATCTGTCGGTGTCATCGATCGCTCACCCGTTCGATCTCGACGTAGGCGGCGAACTGCGCGTTGCTGCCGCCGACGGGGTCGCTCAGACCGACGTCGCCGAGTTCGGAATCGAGGGGCTGGACGTGGTTGACCGCGAAGCCGGCGTCGCGGCCCGTCGCGTAGCCGCCCGTGTCCTCGCCCGGCGTGTCGAACGCGTGGTCGGCGTGGCCGTACCGCTCGGTCGCACCCGTCCGGCGCTCGCCGTCGATAGTGGTGTCGGTCGCACCACCGCCGGCGCGGCCGAATCCCCAGGCGGCGCCGACTACGCCGGGGCGGATCCCGCCGGTGACGCGAGCGGTCGCCTGGACGGTGCGGCGGCCGGCGTCGATCCGAATCAGATCGCCGTTCTCGATGCCGCGTTCGGCGGCATCTCGAGGGTTGATCCACACGGCGTTTCCGGGCTCGGTCTCGCGGAGCCACGCCGAACCGGTCGTCCGGTGCATCCCCTGTGTCCGGGGCTTCCAGTTCGTCAGCTGGAGCGGCCGGTCGTGGTCCGGCTCGCCGTCGCTCGTCACCGGGACCTGCACCTCGCCGTCGAAGTGGACGACGTCCTCGACGCGGGGCAGTGGATCGAACCGCTCGCCGTCGTAGGCGTGTTTCCCGTTCGGGGCGACTTCGTCGTAGAAGTTCACCCGACTCGCGAGTTTGTACCGCATGTGATCGCCGTCGTAGGCGTTCGTGTCCGGGTGCCGGCCCGCGTAATCGTAGTCGTGGCCCCGCTCGGCGAAGGTCTCCGCGTAGTCGTCGATCGGCTCCTCGAACCGGCCGCCCCGGTTGAGGACGGTCACGGCCTTGCGCCACTCCTCGTCGGTCACCGCGCCGCGCCAGTTCTCGAGGTCGAACTGCTCGCCGAGGCCCTTTTCGTGGGCCTCTCGGAACAATTCGAGTTCCTCGTCGTCGGCGTCTGGGACGGGGTCGCGGTCGTAGGCGATGTTCGTCGCGAGCTTGACGTAGAAGTCCTCGGCGGTGTCCAGCGGCCACAGGTCGCCGTCGGCGTCGGGGATCGCGTCTTCACCGACGCCCGGCAGGTCCAGTTCCGTCCAGATGTCGATCAGCACCTCCTCGAACGGCCGCGCGTCGGGAACGACGCTGATCGTCGGCTGACTGATCTTCTCGTCGGCCAGGCGCTTGTTCGGGTAGGTGCCGAAGTTCTCCCAGCGCTCGAGGTAGGTCGGCTCGGGGAGGACGTAATCGGCGTAGCGGCTGGTCTCCCCGAGGACGGTATCGGAAGCGACGATCAGTCCGATGGCGTCCTCGTCTTTCAGCACGTCGGGGATCGTGTCCCCGCCGGCCGCGGACATGACGTGGTTGTTCGAGTACGGGCGGATGAACAGCGCCTCGACGCCGTACGGGTACTCGTCGTCGGCGCTGGCGTAGAGTTCCTGGGTCGCCATCGGCGGTGCGACCGGGAACCACGGCCGTTTGGCCGGATAGCCGTCGTCGCGCTCGAACAGCGACGTGTCCTCGTAGTTGACGCCACCTCGGAGCAGCGGAATCCCCCACGGTTCGTGACCGTCGGGGACCGCGCCGAGTTCGTACCGGCCGCTCATCGTCTCGTAGCCCGCGTAGGGGGTGATCTGCCCGCCCTTCCAGTCGAAGTTGCCGATCAGGTGCTGCAGCGTCGATATCGCCCGCGTGGCGTAGAAGCCGTTCGTGTGTTTGGCCGGGCCGCGGTAGGCCATGATCGCCGCGCGCTTGCCGTGGCTCGTGAACTCGTCGGCGAGCCGATCGATCGTCTCGACGTCGACGCCGGCCATCTCGGCGTACTCCGCGAGGTCGTGCTCGAAGACCCGTTCGCGATACAGCGTCCAGACGCTCTTGACCGACTGTCCGTCGACGGTGGTATCGACCTCGAGCGTGCCCTCCGTGACGTCGCTCGCGGGGCCCAATTCGCCGGTTTCGGCGTCGACGGCGACGAACGACTCGGGGTCGTCGGCCTCGAGGCCCAGATCCGACGCCCGCGCTTTGGGACGCTCCTCGTCGTCGACGAGCACGAGGTGGGTCGCGTCGCTCCAGGTCGGTTCGTCGTCGTCCGCCGCGGCGTCCTCGCCGGGGTTGCGGAGGTACGTCTCGTCGTAGCGTTCGTGCTCGATGATCCAGCGGGCCATCCCGAGCGCGAGCGCGGCGTCGGCGCCGGGTTTGACCGGGACCCACTCGTCGGCCTTTTCGGCGGTCTTCGAGAGGCGAGGGTCGACGACGTCCATCCGCATGCCGTCCTCGATCGCGTTCGTCAGTTTCGGGGCGAGCCACGTCGGTCCCTTGTTCGCGACCATCGGGTTGGTGCCCCAGACCAGCAGGTACTCGCAGTTCTCGATATCGGGGTACTGGCGTTTCTTCTGCCCGTCGTGCGAGCGGTTGAAGCCCATGACGCCCGAGAGGCCGCAAACGCCCGCGTGGTGGATGCTGTTGATCGAGCCCAGCCCCTGGTGCCAGAGCCGATTCCGGATGAAGTTTCGCCGGAAGCCGCCGACGTCGACGATCTGGTTGGCCTTCGGCCCGAGGTCGGGATGGTCGGTATCGATCAGGACGTCCTCGTATCGCTCGTCGAACTCAGCACGGCTCAACTCGCCCTCTTGGACGGCCTCCCAGTCGTCCATCACCTCGTCTTCGGGCGCGTACGCCCACATATTTCGAAGGCCGTCGTGGCCGAGTTCGTCGTCGCCCTCGACGATTTCCTCGATAGCCTGCTCCCAGGAGATGGTCTTCCACTCGTCGCTGCCCCGCGGACCGACGCGTTTCATCGGCTTGCGCAGCCGGTAGGTGTCGAAAGCCGTCTGGATGCCGGCCTGACCCTTCAGGCAGATGCGCCCGCCTGAGAGCGACCACTTGCTCACGTCGACGTCGCCGGTTCCCTCGAGATCGCCGGTCGCGACGTCCTCGGGATCGCTCCCGTAGGGGACCTGCGCGTTCGGCTGCGTGTTGAGAAACGAGTACGGGTTGCCCGCGAGCTTGCGCACGAGCGAACTGTACTCGCCGGTCCCGCTCTCGTCGGCCAGGCGAACCTTGATCGGGCAGAACGTGTTGCACTGCCCGCAGGTCGTGTAGAGGACGTCCGAACCCTCGTAGTCGCCGTACTCGGTCCCGACGCCGTGGCCGTCGTCGCCGAACCAGTCGCCGGTCTCGAGGACGGTGCTCCCGAGGCCGCCGGACAGCGAGAGCGCGCCGATGCCGCCGACCGCCTTGACGAAGTCGCGGCGTTCGATGCCGTCGTCGGTACGCTCGGGGTGGGGGCCGGATTCGGTCTCGCTCGATTCTGCATCCGTCGTCGTCTCGGTCGTCGTGTTCGAATCAGTCGTATCAGTCATGAGCCTCACCTCGAGGAACGAGTGGCAGCAGTTCCGTGCCGATCGTGTAGACGAGCACGCCGAAAGCGACGATGCCGGCGGAGAGGATCCACTCCGGCATCGACGGGACGTAATAGCCCGTCGGCAACCCGTACAGCGTCGGCTCGATCTGTGCGGGGACAACGATGTTGAACCGCGTTCCGATCACGCCGAGGACGACGCTCGCACCCGCCGCGGCCACGAACGCCGGTCGCCGTCGCCAGTCGCGTCGGGACAAGAGGACGACCGGAGCGACCCATCCCATGCCGACCATCACCAGCCAGAACGACCACCACATCTCGCCGGTCATGATCGTCAGCCACGACTCGACGTGTCCCGGGTGGAGACTGTACAGCCCGACGAACGCCTCGAGGACCTTCAGCGAGGCGTCGAGGACGATAAAGCCCGCCAGCAGCGCCGCCATGCGCTCGAGCAGTGGCGTCTCGAGCGTTCGACCACCCAGCCACGCACGGAGCACGTACAGCAGGGCGATCAGCGCCATGCCGCTGACGACCGCCGACGTGATGAAGATCACCGGGAACAGGGCGCTAAACCAGTAACTCCGTGCGGCTGCGACCGCGAACAGGTTCCCGGTGCCGCCGTGGACGAAGACGATCGCCAGCGGGATGCCGACGATGCCGAGCCGTTTCAGCCACGTGCGATCGGCCTCGAGGGCCTCGTCGCTCGTGTCGGTCCGGCCGAGCGTCAGCAGGCCGGCGATCCGGCCGCGGAGGCCGTCGTCTTCCTCGCTCCGCGCGACGAGGTCGCGCCGCATCGAGAAGTACAGTTCGCCCATCAGGACCCCGACGTAGAGGACGTACGCGTGGACCTCCCAGGAGAGGACCGACAGCGGCTGGCGCCACGCGAAGGGGTGCCAGAGCCGCCCCATCCGGCCGAGGTCGACCATGACGAACGTCAGCGCGACGATCATCGAGACGATCGCGACGAACAGCGCCTCGCGTTCGATCTCGTGCATGCCCTCGACGTCGAAGACGTTCGAGAGCGTGCTCACGAGGAACGCGCCCGCGGACAGGCCGACGAAGTAGATGTAGAAGGCGACCCACGCGCCCCACGGGACCGTACTCGTGAGGTTCGTCGATCGGAGTCCCTCGGTGACGCGCAGGTAGCCGCCGTACGCGCCGATCCCGAGCAGGACCACGAGCAGCGCGTACCAGGCGATCCGGAGGCGGTTCCCGCCGATTCGTTTCGTGACGGTCGGTGTGTTGGTTGCCATGAGGATCACTTGAGGTAGTACACGTTCGGATCGGTCCCTTCCTTCTCCTTGAGCTGGAACGCGCGGGAGGAAGCGGCCAGTTCGTTCACCTCGCTGTCGTCGTCCTCGAGGTCGCCCATGTAGCGGGCGTCGCCGACGCAGGTCTCGACGCAGGCCGGCTCCTCGCCGCGCTCCAAGCGGTGGTGACAGAAGTTACACTTCCGGACGTTGCCGATCGGCGACTCGCCGTCTTCGCGCGGGCCGCGATCCATCCCGTACTCGGGACTGGTCACCTCGCCGTTCTCCGCGAACTCGCCGTCGTAGTTCTCCCCGAAGTCGAAGTAGCGCGCGTCGTACGGACAGGCGACCATGCAGTACCGACAGCCGATACAGCGGTCGTAGTCGATGTTGACGACGCCGTTGTCCATCTTGTAGGTCGCGCTGACCGGACACACCTGTACGCAGGGCGGTTTCTCACACTGCATGCACGGCCGGGGGACGTTCGTCCGGGTGACGTTCGGGTATTCGCCCTTCTCGCGCTCCATGACGACATTGTACGAGACGCCCGGCGGCGTCCGATTCTCGGCCTTACACGCGACCGTACACGACTCGCAACCGATGCACTTCTGGAGGTCGATGACCATTCCCCACGTCCGCTCGTCGTCCGCATCGGCCGCGTCGGCGTCTCCGTCGTCCGTACCACCCTCCGACAGCCCCGCCGCGACGCTGGCCATCGAACCCACCGCGCAGCCGAGCGATGCCGCGGTCTCCTCGGCGATCGCTCCGGTGGCGGAATCGACTGCGGGGTTCGGCGTCTCGCGGTAGTCGTCGCCGAACTCCGCCGCGGCGGCGTCGTCGTACCGCTCCCAGAAGGCCTCGCTCGAGAGCTCGCCGCGGCTGACGCGACGCGCGTCCGCGGCCATCTCGAGGCCCAGGTCGGTCCGGTACGTCGTTTTCGCGAGCTCTTCCTCGGGATCCGTCTTCTCGACGTCGAGCATCTCGTCGGCCGACGACTGCGCGGACGAGTCCGGCACGGACGGCTGGGGCTCGTCTGCGCTCATCGCGACTCACCGGGGGACGCCCGTGACGCGTTCGGCTGGTTCGAGATCATACAGATAGTAAAAGGAGCCCCGGGGGACTGAGCGTTCTACCGATACTCTTGGGGCCGGTTTCGCCCCGGTTGTCCCCGGATGAACCGACTACCGATACTGTTGGGGTCCGCAACTCCATCCTCGCCGGGAAATGTCGGAAAGGTCGTATTGATCGCGTTTTCAGACCATCTATACGCTATTTCCTACGGGATAGGAATCCAACCAGTTCATATGTCCCGAGCGGTGCAACCGCTACCTATGCTTGGGAACCCGGTGGTATTGCCGACCGCTCGGCGGGAACGGGGGCGAGGCCGAGCGCAAGCGCGAGCGCGAGGGAACGACTGGAGGTGGGGGCAATGAGCGTGGTCCTCGCCAGTTCGATCCTGCTTCGGCTCGCTGGAACCGGGTACTCGCTCGTGTTGCTGTATCGCAGCGGTGACCACCGGTTCGCGTTCCTGACCGTGATGCTCGGGCTGATGGCATCGCGGCAGGCCTGGACGTTCGCAACCGCCGGCACGACCGGGCTCGAGGAACTCCCCGGGCTCGTCGTGAGCGGATTGGCGGTGGCGACGGTCCACTATCTCGCGGCGTACGTCGAGGAGGAGAACCGCATCAAAAGCGAGTTGTCGAGCGCGAACGAGCAACTGCGACGCTTCAGGAAAGCCGTCGAACACGCCGGGCACGCGATCTTTCTGACCGACGCCGACGGGACGATCGAGTACGCGAACCCGGCGACGGAGGACGTAACGGGCTACGCACCGGCGGAAGCCGTCGGAGAGACGCCCCGCCTGTGGAAATCGGGCGAACACGACGAGGCGTTCTACGCGGAGCTGTGGGAGACCATTACCGACGGCGACGTCTGGGACGGCGAGATCGTCAACCGACGGAAAAACGGCGACCTGTGCTGGGTCGACATGACGATCGCGCCGATCACCGACGAGACCGGGGCGGTCGACGGCTTCGTCGCCGTCGACACCGACGTCACCGAGCGCAAGGAGCGTGAACTACAAATCCGGGAACAACACGCCGAACTCGAGGTGTTGAACACGACCAACGAGGTCATCCGCGACGTCAACCGGGAACTGCTTCAGGCGGATTCGAAAGCCGAAGTCGAGGCGGTCGCCTGCGAGCGATTCGCGAGCGCCGGCCCCTACGAATCGGCCTGGTTCGCTACCCGGAACGCCGTCACGGACACCGTTCGCGCACAGACCAGCGCCGGAATCGACGCGGACACGCTGTCGGGAATCGTCGACGCCGTCAACGACACCGGCCACGAGACGGTCGTCGATCGGGCCCTCGAGACCGAGACGACCCACGCCGTTCGGACCTGCGGCGAACAACGACCAGCATGTGAACGAAAGGTCTGTGAGTGCCACTCCTACGGCGGCGCGGCTGCAACGGTCGCCATTCCACTGTCCTACCGCGACGCCCACTACGGTGCCCTCGTCCTCCACGCGAGCGACGCCGGGACGCCAGACGTGATCGACGGCGAGATCCTGGACGAACTCGGCGAGACGATCGCGTACGCCATTACTGCGGTCGAGAGCCAGCGGTCGCTGGTGGCCGACCGCGTCACCGAATTGACGTTCGAAGTGGATCCCACCGACGCACCGCTCCCGTCACTAGCAGCGGCGCTCGAGTGCGACCTCGAACTCGAGCAGATCACGGCGACCGACGACGGAGACGGGGACCTCGTCGCGTTCGTCACCCTCCGCGAGACGACCCTCGAGGCCGTTCGCGAGTACGTCGACGCGGTCGACGACATAGGCCCGGTCGAACTGGTTCGGGAGGGCGACTCGCTGCTGGTCCGACTCGCGGTATCGGACGCGTCGATCATCGCGACCCTCGCCGATTACGGCGCCGTCGTTCGATCGGTCACCGCCGACGCGGACGGCGGGCGGGTCGTCGCCGACCTCGCCGAGACGGGGGCCGTCCGGAGCGTCGTCGACGCCGTCGCCGAGACGCACTCGGGGGTAACCCTCGTCGGCCAACGCGAGCGTGACCGGCCGCCGGAGACGCACGGGCAGTTCCGGTCGGCGGTCGACGAACGCGTCACCGGTCGCCAACTCGAGGCGCTCCGGCTGGCTCACTTCGGCGGCTTCTTCGAGTGGCCCCGGGAGTCCAGCGGCGACGACCTCGCCGAGCGCATGGGCGTCTGTCAGTCGACGTACCTCCAGCACCTCCGGGCCGCCCAGCGGAAGGTCTTCGAGGCGTTTTTCGACGCCGATCGCGCGACGGACTCGAGAGCGCCCGCCGGAAGGTCGGCCGATCCCACGACACAGTTCGGACGATCGTAGGAACGCGCCGTCTCGACGCCTCGGTATTCTCGTCTCGTCGTGGTACGCTCGTTCTGCGTCCGGTTTTGCCGAACCCGACGCCACGGTCCGTGTCGCGCTCTCGAGGCCGCTCGGGTGACTCGAGCACCGGACACTAACGTCGTTCCGTCCGGAACACACTGTGTTTTCATAGTATTGGGAATTTCGGGAAATACTTTAGTCGTTACCGTGCCAATGATTACGCATGAGCGACACGTTCGTCGTCGTCGGCGGTGACGCCGCGGGAATGAGCGCAGCGAGCAAGGCGAAACGCGAGGACCCGGACCTGGACGTGATCGTGTTCGAGAAGGGCGAGTGGGTTTCCTACGCAGCCTGCGGGATGCCCTACTACGTCAAGGGCGACGTCGACGAGTTGGACGATCTCGTGACCGTGACGCCCGAGGAGTTCCGTGAGAAACGGGATATCGACCTGCGAACGAATGCCGAGGTCGTCGACATCGATCGCGAGGCGAAGACCGTGACGGTCGAGACGCGCGAGGGAACCGAGGAGCAGCCCTACGACGACCTTCTCGTCGCGACCGGCGCCAGCGCGATCGAACCGCCGTTCGACGGGTTCGAACTCGAGGGCGTGTTCACCATCCACGACATGGGCGAGGCCGACGCCATCGAGGACGACGTTTCCGAGCGCGACCTCGAGACCGCCGCGATCGTCGGCGGTGGGTACGTCGGCATCGAGATGGCCGAGGCGCTGGCGGCCCGCGGGTTCGACGTTCACCTCTACGAGATGCTCCCACACGTCCTCCAGCCGTTCGGCGAGGCCGTGGCCGAAATCGTCGAGGACCACCTTCGCGAACAGGGCGTCGAGCTACACCTCGAGACGGCCGTTTCCGGATTCGTCGGCGACGGGCGGATCGAGGCCGTCGAACTCGAGGACGAGACCGTTCCCGCGGACGTCGCGATCGTCGGCGTCGGCGTGACGCCGAACACCGATCTCGCCGAGCGCGCGGGCATCGAACTCGGGCCGACCGGCGCGATCGCGACCGACCAGTACGGTCGAACGAACGACGAGCACGTCTACGCGGCGGGCGATTGCGCGGAGGCGACCAACGTCGTGACCGGCGAACCCGACCACGTCCCGCTGGCGCTGACCGCTAACCGCGCGGGTCGGGCGATCGGCCAGACCGTCACCGGCGATCCCACGCCGACCGGCGGCACCGCGGGCACCGCGATCGTGAAGGCGTTCGACCTCGGGGCCGCACGCACGGGGATCGTCGACGAAGGCCGGGCCCGCGAAGCGGGCTTCGATCCCGTCTCAGTCACGATTTCGGCGTCGACCCGCGCCCACTACTACCCCGACGGCGCGGAGCTTACGGTCACGCTGGTCGCCGATCGAGAGAGCGGGAAACTGCTCGGCGGTACCGTCGTTGGTCGTGACGGAGCGAAGCGGATCGATACGGTCGCGACGGCGCTGACTGCCGGCATGACCGTCGCGGAACTGCAGAACGCGGACCTGGCGTACGCCCCGCCCTTTAGTCCCGTCTGGGATCCGATTCTGACCGCGGCGAAGGTGCTCAACGGAAAACTCGAGTGAGACGCGATACCCACCATGACCGACGACTCCAGTAAACTCGAAACCTACGTCGCCGACCACCGCGAGGAACTGATCGACCTCGCACTCGACCTGCTGGCGGTCGACACAGCGAATCCGCCCGGCGATACACGAGAGATCGTCTCGCTGCTCGAAGAGTACCTGTCACCGCTTCCGGTCGGCGTCGACCGGTTCGCCGTCGATCCGGCGAAGCCGAACCTGCTCGTGACGGTACCGGGTGCTAGCGATGGAACTCGGACGCTGTTGTACAACGGCCACCTCGATACGGTTCCGTTCGACGCTGACGCGTGGACGTTCGATCCGCTCGGAGAACGAGTCGATGACCGGGTCTACGGGCGCGGCGCAACGGACATGAAGGGTGCGGTCGCCTCGATGCTGTTCGCGATCCGCGCGTTCGCAGCGACAGCGACTGAACCGCCCGTCGACCTCGCATTTGCGTTCGTCAGCGACGAGGAGGTCGGCGGCGACGCAGGGCTCCCCGCGTTGCTCGAGGCCGATAGACTCGCTGCCGACGCCTGCGTCATCGGCGAGCCGACCTGCGAGAACGACCGCCACTCGGTGACGGTCGCCGATCGCGGCAGCATTTGGCTGACCCTCGAGGCGACGGGCGAGGCTGTACACGGCTCGCGGCCCGTGCTCGGCGAGAACGCCATCGATCGGCTCTATGGGGCGGTCGCGACGCTGCGGGAGCGATTCGGAACGCGGCGACTCGAACTCGATCCCGCGATCGAGCCGATCCTCGACGAATCAGTCGCGTTCTACGAGCCGACGATGGGTGCCGAGACCGCCCGCGAACTGTTCGCGACGCCGACGATCAATCTCGGCGTCCTCGAGGGGGGCGAGGCGATCAATAGCGTCCCGCGGACAGCCCGCGCGGAGATCGATATCCGAGTAACCGCGAACGTGCAGACGCCCGACCTCCTCTCGGAGATCCGGGAGTGCGTCGCCGACTGCGACGGGATCACGGTCGCCGACGTCTCCTGGAGCGTCGGCACCGCCGAACCGATCGAGAGTCCGCTCGTCGAGGCCGTGGCCTCGAGCGCCGAAGCGACGACCGGCGAACGGGTGTACCGCCGAAGTGCGACCGGCGGCGGTGACGCGAAGAAGCTTCGAAACGCCGGGATTCCGACCGTCGAGTTCGCGCTCGGAACGGACACCGTCCACGCGGTCGACGAGTACACGACCGTCGACGCACTCGTGGGGAACGCAACGATATACGCACGCCTCCCTGAACGATGGGTGGCCGCAGTCGACAGGACGGTGGCGTCGGGATAGCTCCCTGGCGGTCGGAATTCGAGAAACGCTTAACTCGACTGTGTGCGTACTTGTGGGCATGGAACACAATATTGGTTCGACGGATCGAAACGTTCGCGCGGTCGGCGGTGCGGTCCTGGCCGTCCTCGGCATCGCGATTCTCATCGGCGCACTCGAGTTCGGAACGGCGGCGGGTGCCGTCGCGCTGTTGATCGGGGCCGTCCTCCTCGGGACGGCGCTGACGCGAACCTGTCTCGCGTACCGACTTCTGGGCGTCGATACGTGCGAGACCGCGTAGCAGTCGTTGACTACACGATTTCATTATTCAGCGAGTTAGTCGCCCGAAAAGGGGCAGCGTCCACGATATCGCATCGATCTACAGCTAGCGGTCGGAAGTCTCGTCGATCGCCGTGACGAAGTCCTCGAATCGTTGCGATCCGATGAGAATTGTGTGTCCGTTCGTTCGATCCAGACGCTTCGATCGCCGCTGACGTTGTACGCGAATCACGCCACGCTGCAATTCTCTACGCGGCACTCACAGATCGCAGATCGGACTCGGCACTTATCGCTTCGAGTCGGTAACCCCAAGCACACCGGCGATCCGTCTCGCGAAGCCCGCTTCGACGACGACCGTGACGAGAATGACGAGAAAGACCGTACCGAGCAGTAAATGCGCCCCCGACGGATCCGATGGAGGTGCCTCCGTCTGCAGTCGGACGGCGAACAGCGTCGCGACCGACGCCGGAATAATCCCGCGCGGACCGACAAAGCTCATGAACAACCGTTCGCTCGTCGTGAAGCCGACCCCGACCGTCGAGACGAAAACGGCCAGCGGACGGATCACGGCCATCAGGACCGCGACGACGGCGAGCCCGGCGATTCCCAGCGCGAGGAGTTCCGCGAACTCGAGCAGCGCCGCCAGCGTGATGAAGACGAACGAGAGCACGAGCAACGTCACATCCTGCATGAACTGCAGGATCCCCTCCTGATGGGGTAGTTCGAGGGTTCCGAGGGTAAATCCCGCAGTGGCGGCGGCTACGATCCCGGCCTCCGAGAACACCGAGTCAGCGGCAGCAAACGCGATGACGGCACCGGCCAGCGCGAGCAGTCGAGCCGTCCGCGGCGCGGTCTCCGACGGGTGTTCGACCTGCGTAAGGAGGTACCAAACGACCCCGGCGACCACCGATCCGATGATCACCCCTATCGCGAGACGCTGGACGAAGAGCCACACGTACTCGCCCGGTGCGAGCTGTCGGGCTGTCATGGCCTTGAAGAGGACGACAGCCAGCACCGCGGCCGTGACGTCGTTGACGATCCCTTCGACTTCGAGCGTCGTCGCGACCTCCTGGCGAACGGGAACCACCGCGAGAATCGGCGCGACGACCGTCGGTCCGGTGGCGACCAGCAGCGCGCCGATGAGAAACGCGATATCCCAACTCGCACCCAGTAACAGGCGCACGGTCAGCGCCGTCCCGACGAACGCGATGACCGCTCCGACCGTGATCATCCGGCTGACCGCCTTCGACGTCTTCCAGATGGCCCCGTACTCGAGGCGAAACGTGCCTTCGAAGATGATGATGGCGACGCTCACGCCGACGATGGTCGAGAGCGTATCGCCGGCGACGTCGGGCGGTATCAGCCCGAGGCCCTCGGGACCGATGGCGACGCCCATGAGAAGTAGAAACAACACGCTCGGCACCCGGTACTTCGCGGCGAGAAACTGCGCCGTCACACCGAGGCCGACGATGGCCGCAATGAGGGCGACGGCGTCGAGGCTGACGTGAATGGACACCGGTTATCGACCTCCAAGAGAGGACGTATGGCTATCCGTGCACCGCGCACTCAACGAGCGACGGCTCCACGGGTAGTTCTCGACCCGTACGACCGACATGCGACGTGCTCCCACATCCAGTCACAAATATCCGCAGACTCAGCGACAACCGACCGCTATCGAGTATTGCCCAGTGTCGGTTCGAGAACCGTTCGGAACCACTACGGTCCGTCACGGGCGTTCTCCGGATCGAATGGGTAGGTAGCCCGGATCGGAGCTGTCGACCCATTTGGAACGGAGAGAACCGCCGCACTGCGTAGAGAGGGTGCGTTCAGCGCGATCACGGGTACAAACGGGTGTCGAGCCAACGGTCGATATCGCACGATTCAGTCGCCAGAGGGTCTAAGGTGGTGACTTGAGACCGTATCACTCGAGCGGCTCGGCGTCGGGGAACTGATAGCTCCCATCGAGAATCTCCTCGCGCGGACCGTAGAGCCGGACCACGTAGAACCACTCCGCTGGCGTGTAGAGGAAGTTCGGTTCATCGGGGTCACCGCCGAAATGGATCGTGACACTCCCGTCATCGTTCGGCTCTGCAGTCACGTTGTTGAACGAGTACGCGTCGTACTCGTTCTCCTCGAGAAACCCGTCGCTGTTGTAGACGGTGACCGACCAGAATCCGTCGACGGGGACGTCCTGGACGGTGAACGTGTGTGGCGTGTCACCGTCGTTCTGGTCGGGAATCCGTTGCAAATAGATCGTTTCTGGCTCCGGAACGCCGCCCGGTGTCACACTACCGAGCAAGTACTTCACGGGGTTGACCTCCCCGACGTCGCCAATCGCGCCGCTGAAGTCCTCCATCGTTTTCATGACGGTGACGAGCGCGTCGAAGAGTTCGTCGTGTGCTTGACGATCCCAGTTGGGAATCTCGAACGCGCCGGCTGAGTTCTGTCTCACTGCGAGTTCGTCCTGTAATTCATTGACAGTTGCTACGTCGTCCGGATCGTTCGGGTCGACGAACGTGCGGACGATGACCCACACGTACCGCGTCCCGACCCCGTCCTGGGTCAACGTGTACTCGCCGGAATCCTGGTACGCCTCTTTCACGTACGCGTCCTCATCCATGACAACCATCGACTGGTGACGATCACCGGTGTCCGGCTTGGTAATGGTGACCGGCTCGGTCAAGTCGAAGACGCCGATCGAATAGATCGTGTCGCGATTGGGCAAGGCCGCGATCCGCACCTCGGGGCCGACTATCGTCGGGAAATGATAAAATTCGCCGAACCCGCCTTGTTCGACGATGTTCTCCATCATTAGATGTATCTGTGACCGTGGGAAGTTCTCCCATGTGACCGGAACTGACTCGTCAGCTGCTGACGTCTCGGTTTCAGCCTCCTGGGTGTTCGCCTCCGAGGAGTTTCGGCTGGCAGTGGCACTGCCACCACCCAGCGCGAGCATTCCGGCAAGGCCCGCCCCGCGAAGTGCGTTTCGGCGTGTTGCCCGCAGCAGTTCGGAACTCGATTCTGGCGTCGTGTGATTTGTCTCGTTGCTCATGGCTCATGCCTCTCTGAGTGGCCCACAGCAGCAGTTGTTACCGACTCACGCGCTCGTACTCCAGTATCCCATATAATACAGTGACGATACTCGAGAAGGGTTTCATGACATGATGACCGTAATAGATAGCTGACCATATCTGAATTCTTGATCAGCTCTCTGTACCTGTAGTGAGCGATCATACAGATCAACTCGTGCTGCATTTGCGCGCTGTAGTCAGCACGGTCGCTACGATCTGCCATCGATTGAGGGCTTCAACAAGGCCGTTCCGTTGTGTTCGGCCTGGCGTTGGAGTTTCGTCGCTTCAGTATCCCCGCCCACGGAACCCAGCCCCGCCGTGTCCTTGTGCTCCTGACGGCGCCGCTTCTCGCGTGCCCCGTCAGCCGTCGCCGCGCGCGGCCTCGAACGCCCCGATTGCGCGATCGCGGTACTCGCCGAGCTCGACGATGGGAGCGGGGTAGTCGGGCGCAATAGCGGCGCGTGTCTCGTCGTCCAGCGTGGGCCACTCGTGGATAGCGTCGGTCGGTGCATCCCGGAGTTCGGGGACGTGTTCCCTGACGTACTCGCCGTCTGGGTCGTACTCCTCGGCCTGTGTTGTGGGGTCGAGGACGCGGAAATCCGGCTGGGCGTTCGCTCCCGTCGAGGCGGCCCACTGCCAGCCGCCGGCGGCGTGGGCGGTGTCGTGGTCCACGAGCTTTCGGCGATACCAGTCGTACCCCTCGCGCCAGTCTATCAGCAGATCCTTCGTGAGGAACGAGGCGGCCACCATCCGGACGCGATTGTGAACCCACGCCTCGGCGCGCAACTGCCGCATCCCGGCGTCGACGAGCGGATATCCCGTCTCGCCGTCCTTCCACGCCCGAAGTCCCTCGGGATCGTCGCGCCACCGGATTTCGTCCGGGTACTCGCGGTAGTTCTCGGTAACGACGTCGGGACGCGCGTCGAGGACGTGCGCGTAGAACTCCCGCCAGGCGAGCCGTCGCCGGAACGCCTCGACCGACTCCCGGGCGTCCCCGTTGCTGGCGGCGGCTGCCGCGTCCTCGGTGGCTTGCCAGACCGTCCGGACGCCGATTGTCCCGAACTTCAGGTGCGGCGAGAGGCGCGAGGTCGACTCCCGGGCGGGGTACTCGCGGTCGTCCCCGTAGCGGTAAATCGTGTCCTCGCGGAAGTCGTCGAGTAGGTCGTAGGCGACGTCGGTGCCCGCTGGCTGCACGTCGGCTTCGGGATCGTCGAAGCCCAGGTCGGCGAGTGACGGGAGCGCGCCGGCGGTCTCGGAGGCCTCGCCGAGCCACTCCTCGTCGAGGCTGTCGCGAGGATCGACGACGTCACCGCGAACTGGCGCGGCGACGGGGCCGGCCTTCTCCCGGTTGCGCCACTCCCGCCAGAAGTCCGAGAAGTCGGAGTGGTGGCTCCCGTCGTTCGTCGTAACCTGCTCTGGTTCGTGAAGGAGCGTGCCGCCGGACCGCTCGACGTCGACGCTGACGCCGGCGTCGGCGAGCGCCGCCGCGACCGCACGGTCGCGTTCACCCGCCAATCCGGAGTAGTCGCGGTTCCAAGTGACCGTATCGGCGTCGCAGGCCGCGGCGAGGTCGGGAAGCACCGCCCGTGGGTCGCCGCGAGCGAGGAGCAGTTCGCCGCCACGCTCGCGGTACTGCTCGCGCAACGAGTCGAGCGCATCGAGCAGGAACGCCACCACGGGCGGCGCGCCGTAGGTGAATATCGCGGGATCGTGGACGAACACCGGGAGTAGACGATCGTCGCCCGCCAGCGCCGGGTTGTCGGTCACACGAAGGTCCCGGCGGTGCCAGTGGAGTTGCAGACCGGAGTTTTGGCGGGCGCTGGCACTGCCCATCGCGAGCAGTCCGGCGAGGCCCGCCCCGCGAAGTGCGGTTCGGCGGGTTGCCCGCAGCGGTTGGGAGTCCGATACTGGTGTCTCGTGTTTTGTCTCCTTGCTCATGGCTCGTGGCGCTCCGAGTGGCCTATAGCAGCGGTTGGGGCCGACTCACACGTTCGCACTCCTGCATCCCATATAATACAGTGACGAGGCTCGAGAAGGATTTCATGACATAGTGACAGTGTTAGAAGACGAGAGTGGATCGCCGTTCTCGGCTCACGTTCACCCGTGGGAAACGCAGTCTCTTCCGGGTTGGTGATGACGTTTAGATCGGCGCGTGCACGGATCGATTCGGTCCCGCCGACATGGTCCCGTCGTGGTGAATTAGGGTCACCAGCCAGATGTCCTTGGGGCCGTAGCCCAGCTCCGAGAGATTGACCTCGAGGGCGTCGGGGTCCTCTCGGGGCCGACGCCGGTCAGGACGAGGCCACGTTCCGTCTTGACGGCGACGGCAGGTCGTGAACGTCCGAATTCTCCCATAGCGGGTGGTTGGCTCGGAAGGCCCAACGCGTTCGATATCGAGCCTCGGAACGGCATCGACCTACGCCTGCAAGTGGTTGCACTATTACCGACATCGCCGTTGATGACAATCGCATGACTGGAAATGGCGTGAGCCGACGACGAACTATACAGATCGGTGGCGGCCTCGTGGTGGTCAGCGGCGTCGGAGGTACTACGGCCGCCTCGAGCGACCACGAAACGAACGACCAGCCAACCGATACTGGCTTCCGGACTCGAGTTGCACACCTCTCACCTGACGCACCCAGCGTCGACGTCTACGTCGACGGAGAGCGGGTCCGCGAGGGCATCCCATACGGGACGGTCACCGACTACCGCGACCTCGCACCTGGCACGTACAGGATTCAGATCGTTCCCGCCGGTGACGATCCGGCCGAAGCAGTGCTCGAGGAGACCGTCGAGGCCGGCGTGGACCCCACCCTCGACGGACTCCTCGCAGTGCTCGGCGAAGTGGCCGCCGAAAACCAGCCCCTCGAGGCGCTGTTCCTCGACGACGACAACAGCCCGGTCGATCCGGGTACCGCTCGCGTTCGCGTCGTCCACGCCTCACCCGATGCGCCTGCGGTGGACGTCGTTGCCGGTGAAAACGAGGACGCGCTGTTCGAGAACGTCGCGTTCGGTGAATCCGGCTACACCGAGGTCCCGGAGGGCGAGTATCCACTCGTCATCTATCCAACGGGTGATCGAGAGACCAGCGTCTTCGAAATCGACGTTTCACTCGCCGGAGGAACCGTCTACTCCGCGTTCGCGATTGGCTACCTCGAGACGGAGGGGGCACCCGCCGATGAGCCGTTCGGGATCCTTCTCACGGAGGATGCCCTCCCGGACGAGAAAGACCACGAGAAGGACGAAAAAGAGAGAAAGGCTACGTGATACTGCCGCCTGTCTGCGGTGGAAAATTCTCGCTGGCATGGAGTAGTGAGTGTTTTCACGCAGGTACAGCCGAACGTATGAAGGCGTGACATATTCGCGCTCTGCGTTCAGCACGTCTCGCTCGATCTATCCAGTAATTGGTCGGATCGGCGTGACCGATACAGAGCATACGTTCAGCATATGACCGTCGGTAGAAGGGGCGGACGAGTCGATGTTCGATATCGCGGCGATTCAGTCGTCTAAAGCGTCAAGACCGATATCAGCGCGTTTGCCTCACTCGAGCGGCTCGGCCTCGGGGAACTGATAGCTCCCGTCGAGGATGGGCTCGCGCGGCTGGTAGAGCCGAACCGTGTAGTTCCATCCCGCTGGTGTATAGAGGAAGTTCGGCTTGTCTGGGTCACCACCGAAGTGAATCGTGATACTGCCGTCGTCGTTTGGCTCTGCGGTCGCGTTACTCACAGTATAGGCATCGTACTCGTTCTCCTCGAAGTAGAAGTCGCTGTTGTAGACGCTGATCGACCAGAACCCGTCGACGGGGACGTCCTCGACGGTAAGTGTGTGTGGCGTCGTGCCGTCATTCTGGGCGGGAGTCCGTTGAAGAACGAACGCTTCTGATGGGTTCGGAACGCCGGTCCACCCTGCCGTACTGGCGATGAAATGCTTCACTGGGTCGACCTCATCGACGTCGCCATACGCGCCCGAGTAGTCGTCAAATGTGAGTCCAACCGTTACGAGCGCGTCGGTGAGTTGTTCGTGTGATCGCAGATCCCAGTTGGGTATCTCGAACGTGCCAGCCGACGATTGCTCCGCGTCGGTCTCGTCTTGGAGTTGCCGGGCTTGTTCCAGATCGTCTGGATCGGTCGGGTCGACGAACGCACGAATCACGACGCCAGCATACCGGGTGCCGACGAGCTCTTGGGTTATCGTGTACTCGCCGGGGTCGGTGGCGAACATCTTCACGTACTGGTCCTCGTTCTGGACGTTCATCGACCGGTATCGGTCACCGCTGTTTGGGAGCGTGATGGTGACCGGCTCGGTCAGATCGAAGACACCGAACGAGGCGAGCACGTCCCGGTCCTCCCCGATAGCAACCTGCTCTTCGATGGGAGAGACATTTCTGCGATGGTAGAACTGTCCGAACCCGCCAGCGTCGACGATTGACTGGAACACGACATGACAGTTGGCGCGCGGGTAGTTCTCCCACGTTACTGGGACTGTCTCGTCACTTTCTAACGGCTCGTTCTGGTCCTCTAAGGCGTTAGGCCTCGGGGGATCCGTCTGGGCAGTGGCACTGCCACCACCCAGCGCGAGCAGTCCGGCGAGGCCCGCCCCGCGAAGTGCGGTTCGCCGGGTTGCTTGAAGCGGTTTGGAGTCCGGTTCTGGCGTCGTGTGGTGTGTTTCGTTGCTCATGGCTCATGCCACTCTGAGTGGCCCACAGCAGCGATTAGGACCGACTCAGACGTTCACACTCCTGCATCCCATATAATACAGTGACGAGATTCGAGAACAATTTCACGGCACGATGATAGTGGTAGATGGATAAACATCTCTGAGTTCTCGATTGTCTATCTGTACGTATAGTGGGCGATCACGGGCCGTAGTTCGTGCCCCATTCGCGCCTCCTATTCAGCACGGCTCTGTCAACACTACCGGTGTTTGATAGAAGCAACGGCGGTAGGCGCGCATGCGTTCCGTAGCGACTCGCACCCTCCTTCGCGGGATCGGGGTATAATGTCGGTGGAACGCGTGTCGACCGACGGTTGCATGAGTACAGTGAGCGAACTCGTGATCCTCGTCTTCGTCGCGATCACCGTCAACATCTCGTCGGCTGACTCGAGATGCTACGGTGCTCGAGAGGCGGTTTCCGCACGTCCTTCGATCGGGTTCGTGGGGGTGCGAGCGCACAGCTCGTCTCATCGGTCTCCGACGAGCCGCCGCAGTCGGTCACGTCCCGGTTATTTGACGGGCAAACGCGTGAGGCTACTTCATGACCCCGGACGAGCCTCCTTCGAACGGGGATACGTCTATATCCGAGGTAGTACAGACGAGGGTACAGTACTGGGCGCCGGCGATCGCCGCGAGTCTGACGACGTTCGTTCTGGTCGTCAATGCGTCGCTGATGAACGTGGCGATCCCCACGATGGTGGCGGAGTTCGATACTACGGTCACCGTGATCCAGGGGGCCGTTTCGCTCTACTCGCTGGTGATCGCGGCGCTGATTCTGCCAGCCGGTACGCTGCCGTCTCGGCACAGTACGAGGCGTGTAATGGCGGTCGCCCTGATCGTCTACGCCGGCGGGACGCTGGTGGCGTCGATTAGCTGGAACACGACGATCCTCTATCTCGGCTGGTCGCTCATCGAGGGTGCCGCGGCTGCCGTGTTATTTCCCCTGACGTTCACTGTGTTGACGGTCAGCTACGAAGACGACGATCGGGCGAAGGCGTTCGGACTGTTGGCCGGCGTGCACGGAGTCGGATCGACGCTCGGACCGATTATCGGTGGCGCCCTAACTACCTACGCGAGTTGGCGGTGGGGGTTTTCGCTCCAAATCGTCGGTGTGGGTGTTATTCTCTTCTTCGTCCGATACGTGACTCCGAAGCCGCTGTCTGAAACGCGCAGTTCGCTGGACAAAGGCGGGACAGTGCTGTCCGTCGTCGGTGCAACGTCGCTCGTCACCGGATTCCTTCTTACCGGGAAGTACGGGTGGGTAGTCGAACGGCGGCCGTTCGTCGTCGGCGAGCTGCAGTTCAATCCGTTCGGGACGTCGCCGGCGATCTGGTTTCTCGGGATCGGACTGCTCGCGTTCGCCGCGTTCGTTCAGTACGAACGTCGAATGGAACGCGCCGGGACGTCGCCGCTCGTTCCGTTGCACGTACTGGCGAACCGTCCCTTCTTAGCCGGTATCATTACGTACAACATTCGCTCGATAGTCTCGGCCGGCTTCATGTTCATCTTCCCGGTCTATCTCCAGGCGGTACTCGGATACTCCGCCTTCGAAACCGGGCTCGCGTTGTTACCATATTCGATCGCGTCGATCCTCTTTGCGACGGTGACGACCAGTTGGCGGAAGTACATCTCGCCGAAGACGCTCGTCCAACTCGGCATCGTGTGTATGGGCTCCGGACTGGTGGTACTGTACGAGCAGACGGGCCCCGGGCAGACGATCGGCACGATGCTCGTTCCGGTTGCGATTTACGGAGCCGGTGTCGGACTCATCGTGGCTCAGATCGGCAATATGACGATGTCGGCCGTCCCGACCGCGGACTCCCCCGAGGCGTCCGGCGTGCTGAACGTGAGCAGTTCGATCGGATTTTCCCTGGGGACGGCGGTCGTCGGCTCGTTCTTTCTCGGACGGTTCTACGGGAGCGTCGTCGACGGTGTACTGCGAGCGGAACACGTGACCGCTTCGACGGAGCAACGAAACGAGCTAGTGCTCGCTCTCGAGGACGCAGCCGAGACGGCGACCGAAGCTACGCAGCAACAGTTCCTGAACGGACTCACCCCGTCGCAGCGACGGTTGCTCGAGGGGATCTTCGAGGCTGCGATGTTCGACGCGCAACGGGCGACGCTGCTGCTCCTCGTACTGTTCGTGCTGCTCTTGCTCGTCGCATCGACATTCTTGCCGCGCCAGATCCCGGAGGCCGACGAACGACCCGACCGCCCCGACTCACCCCGAAGTTCGACGCGCGAAACGTCCGAACCGGCCGCGGAGGACTGAACGAAAAGTCGCTTTCCGCGGTTACCGGAACCGTCTCGTCACCTTCCGGCGTCTTTCGTCGGGGCCGGCGAGCAGCGGCACCGTCGATGCCCGTCGCGAACGCGTAGGCGACGCCCGCTCCGGGACCGGCGGTACGCCGCGTCACCCGTAGCGGTTCCGAGTCCGACTCCGTCGTGGTGTGGCGCGGCGCCGTACTCACAGCGGCTGTCCCTCCGAGTGTCCCGCAGCAGCGATCGGGTCGACGCAGACGACCGAACGCCCACGTTACAGACAGACCGCTATCCGACTCTCCTTCCCACTCCACTCACTGCGTTTCACCACCGACCGAATCGTTCGCTCGCTCCGGGCGCACCAGTATTTCATAGTATTCCCAAGACTATTGTGTTCTAGGGCCGTAGCGTAACGTATGCAACCGAGTACGCCGATGACCCCGACCGAACTCAGGGCGGATATCCCCGCGCTACAGGAGGGAACCTATCTCAACTTCGGCGCACACGGGCCGAGTCCCAAGTACGTCGTCGACGCCGCCGACGAGTTCGTCCGCACACACGAGTACGAGTCGCCGGTGGCGGACGATCCATACGAGACGGCGTTTCGCGCCTTCGACCGCACTCGAGCGGCGGTCGCGTCGTTCGTCGGCGCCGAGCCGGACGAGATCGCGCTCACCGAGAGCACGACCGCCGGGATCAACGCCGTCGCCACCGCGATCGACTGGCAACCCGGCGACGTCGTCGTCCGGACGGATCTCGAGCATCCGGCCGGCACGCTCCCGTGGCAGCGCCTCCAGCGGGAGGGCGTCGAGGTTCGCGTCGTCGAGACGACGGGCGGCCGGATCGACCTCGAGCGGTTCGCCGAGGCCGTCGCGGACGCCAGGCTCGCCTGTTTCAGCGCGGTGACGTGGACCCACGGGACGCAACTCCCGGTGGCGGAGCTGGTCGAGATCGCCCACGAGCACGACGCGTTCGCGCTCGTCGACGCCGTGCAGGTGCCCGGACAGCTACCGATGGACGTTCGAGCGTGGGGCGCCGATGCGGTCGCCGCTGCCGGCCACAAATGGCTCCTCGGGCTGTGGGGCAGCGGCTTCCTCTACGTCGACCGCGACGCCGCCGCCGGCCTCGAGCCGCGGACGGTCGGCTACCGGAGCGTCGAGACGCCGACGGCGGACCCGTTCGAGTACGCCGCCGGCGCGCGCCGATTCGAAGTCGGGTCGGCGAACCCGGCGCCGCACGTCGCGCTCCGGGAAGCGATCGACGCGATCGGCGACGTCGGGATCGACCGGATCGAGGACCGCGTCCGCCGACTGGCCGGGCGGCTGGCGGACGGCGTTCCCGACGGGCGACTCCTGAGTCCGTCGGAGCCGGAATCCGGACTGGTAACGATCGATGTCGACGACCCGGCGGCGACGGTCGAACGCCTCACCGCCGACGGGATCGTCGTTCGTGCGCTCCCGCGACCGAACGCCGTTCGCGCGTCCGTCCACGCGGTCAATACCGCCGGGGACGTCGATCGACTGCTCGAGGGGCTGGAGCGCGAGTGGTAGAACGAAAGCGGCCGAGCGGGACTCACTCGATTCGAACGTCGAGTCGGGTCGGACACGACCCGATACGGGTCGTTTCCGGCGAGTACTCGATCACGCCGAACGAATCGATCATCGGGAGGTGAACGTGGTGAAGCGAACACGCCACGCGGGCGACGGTCTCGTCGTCGACCGCGTCCGCGCCGCGTTCGCGGGCGGCGATTCCGGACGCGAGTTCGGTCAGTTCGATGGGCGGCTCCTGTCCCGAGAGGATGTCGATCGTCATTCTGCGTCGGTCGCTCCCGAGCAGCCGACACCAATCGCTCTCGGTCGGTTCGTTCGCGCCGGCGGATTCGCGTGTAGGGGAACTCATCTGGAAGCCGTATCCGTTACTCAGAATTCGGTCGTCCGTAAGGACACAGTAAAACCACTTCGGGTCGACACGGTGAGGTGGTCGCCCGTGCTGCAGTACGGAGCCGCCCTATCGGCCTTGAATTGGCAGTGAACCGGCGGGCCACGGACTGACCTCCGCCGGCGGAGGCTTGACAACCGTGCGGCCCCACTCTCGTTCTAATGGCCGGGCAATCCTTGACCGACAGTCTTCGGGAGACCCTCGCTCTCTTCGACGGCTCGGGAACGCCGCGGACGACCGCGGAGCTCGCTGACGACCTCGAGATCGGTCGCCGGAGCACCTACGAGCGCCTCGAGCGACTCGTCGAGCGCGGCGAACTCGAGACCAAACGCGTCGGCGCGAGCGCCCGCGTGTGGTGGCGCCCGCGGTCGTCGGCCGAGACACCCGATTCCGCGTCCGACGCGGAAACCCGGTCGAGTCGGGACCGGTCCGGGTCGATCGTCGATGGGCTCGAGCGGTTCGCGATCTGTCTGCTCGATCCGAACGGCCGCGTCCGCACTTGGAACGCGGGCGCCGAGCGAATCACGGGCTCCGCGACCGGCGACGCGCTGGGCGAACACGTCTCGACGTTCTACACCGCAGCGGACCGGCAGGCGACAGGACCCGAAGCGGCGCTCGAAACCGCCGCGGACGCGGGAGCGGTCGAAACGGACCGGTGGCGCGTTCGAGGGGACGGTTCGACGGACCGGGCAGCTGGCATCGTCGAGGCGATCCGCGACGGCAGTGGCAACCTCGATGGGTTCGCGGCGGTCCTGCGAGACGCGGCCGAGCAGCAGGAGACGACGCCCCGCGAGACGGCGGATCGACTCCGCCGCCAGCGCGAGCAACTCGAGGCGCTCAACACCCTCAACGACGTCGTTCGAGAGATTATCGACGCGATTACCCAACGGTCGACCCGAGGAGAGATCGAGCGGGTCGTCTGCGAGCACCTGGCCGCGACGGAGTCGTACCTCTTCGCCTGGATCGGGGACGTCGACGTCACCTCCCAGACCGTGGTCGGGCGGACGGAAGCCGGCGTCGAGGGCTACCTCGACGGGATCTCGATTTCCGTCGACCCGGACGACGAACGGAGCAACGGTCCGACCGGGAGAGCGATTCTGGAACGCGAGATCCAGACCACGCAGGACATCCGCGCCGACGACAGGCACGACCCCTGGCGAAGCCACATCGAGAAGTACGGCTTCCGATCGTCGGCCGCGATCCCGATCGTCCACGAGGAGACCGTCTACGGCGTGTTGAACGTCTACGCCGAGCGACCCAGAGCGTTCGAGGGTCGCGAGCGAGACGTGATTAGTCAACTCGGCGAGGTTGTCGGGCACGCCATCGCGGCGGCCGAACGCAAGCGAGCGCTGATGAGCGACACCGTCGTCGAGCTCCAGTTTCGAATCCGGGACGTCTTCGCCGCACTCGACGTCGACACGCCGACGACCGGCACCATCACGCTCGATCACGTGGTTTCCATCGAGGACGACGAGTACCTCGTCTACGGGAACGTCACCGCGGACGCGGTCGACGGACTCGAGTCGCTCGTCGAAACGCTCCCACACTGGGTGAGCGTGACGTACCGGACCGGCGGCGACGAGCGGGGATTCGAGCTTCGCCTCTCCGAGCCACCGGTCCTGTCGACGGTCGCGTCGCTCGGTGGCTCCGTCGAGACAGCCGTCATCGAGGACGGCGACTACCTGATGACGCTTCACGCGGCGCCGGGGGCGGACGTCCGACAGGTCGTCGACACCGTGCAAGAAGCGTACCACAATGCGAAGCTGCTGAAGCAACGCCAACTCCGGATCGACACGCCCGAACGGGTCCGCGACGTGCTCGAGGCGGATCTCACCGACCGTCAGCGGGCGGCGCTCGAGGCGACGTACCACGCGGGCTACTACGAGTGGCCGCGGGACGCGTCCGGCGAGGACGTCGCCGAGTCGCTGGACATCGCCCCGCCGACGTTCAACCAGCACCTTCGAAAGGCGCAGCGAAAGGTGTTCGACTCGCTGTTGTCGAGCCCCGGCCGGCCGGCGGAGTAACGCGCCGAAGGTGCGATAGTTACGCTCGATAGCGTCACACGCTCGCGTCCGCCGTCGTCCGTCCGACCCGTTCGGCGCGGCGCTTGATCCCGCGGAGCATCTTCCGCTCCATGACGAAATGGGCCGGCTCCCAGACGCAGTAGTCGATCGCCGTACGGAGGAGCGTCGTCTGCGGTCCGATCGACGACCGCTCCGGGTTCGACCGCGTGCGGGCGAACAGCCGCGTCCGCCCCTCGCCGCTCGGCTCGAGCACGAACGCCCACGTCCACGCCGGCGACTCGCCGGGCGGCCTGAGGACGAGCGCTCGTCCGGGATCGAGCCGCGCGACTTCCGGCGCGGATTCGGGCGAGGAGACGGGATAGTCCTCGGGTGCCAACCTGACCACGTCGCCCTCCTCGAGGTCCTGGTACTCCGGGACGATCCGTTCGACGTTGTGAATGTCGGCGCCGACGGCCCGCTCGATCCAGTCGTAGCTGTAGAAGCCGCCGCGATCCTGTCCGATCTGGACGAGCCACGGCCAGATCGCCTCGGCGGGGGCGTCGATCTCGATCGCGTGGGTGACCTGATCCGTTGCGTCCGGGAGGAGATCGTCTCCCGGGAGCGGACCTCGCGCTTCGGCCACCGTCACGCCCCACCGACGATGCCAGGGGCGAATCGCGAAGTGGTACGCGCCCGCGACGAGGAACGCGAGCGCAGCGACGATCCGTTTGCCGGCTCCGTTCGGACGGTCTCGGTTTCCGCCTTCGATCCCTGTCGCCGCCGAGTCCGTGCTCGCTCGAGCCGCCGCGTCGGCCCGAATGCGCTCGAGCGCACGCGACATCAGGTAGCCCGCGAACGGACCGATGACTCGCCAGTATCGTCGGAACCGTCTGCGCGCGCGGTCGTCGGTCGTCGCCGTGCGCGCCTCGTAGGACACCAGCGTCCGCCCCTCGCCGTACGGCCGGACGGACAGGCTAATCGCGAGCTTCGCGTACCCCGGTTCGTCGAACGACGCGAACGCGTCCGCATCGACCCGTCGCCACTCGATCGCCGGCCGCCAGAACTTCCCGACCGCACCGAAGACGAACTCCTCGCCCGGCGCCGCCTCGAGCAGCGTCCACTCGTCGGTCTCCGGAACGTCGGCGAACCGCAGCCGCTCGGGCGGCGACGCGCCGGTGGTCCCGCGGAACCGACGAGCCGTTGCCGTCGGGAGGGTTCGCAACCAGCCGAGCGCTCGAACGATCGGCCCGGTATCCAGCAGATCGGCGGTCAGCATCGCCGCGTAGGTCGTTTCGGGGTCGGCCTCGACGACCGCGTGTCGAATCGCCGTGACGTCGTACTCGGGCAGGTACCGGTCGATCAGCATCGACGAATCGGGAGCGGACGATGCGCCGCCGGTGAACGTATGGCGTCTCATGGTTCCGTCCTCCGTCACACTCCACCGAGCGGGGACGTAAATCGATGCCCGGCGGTCGTCCCGCACCCGCTCGAGAACGCGCCCGAAAAGCGCCGACTCCGAGCCCGTTATCGAGATTGACACCGAACGGAGGCGCTCGAGGACGAGTCCGAGGCGACGGAACTCGAGGTCGGGCCGAACAACTGCGCGGCCCGTCTCGCCGAGACGGAGCGGAAGTGCCCCGCGCAGTTCTGACGGTCCTATCGACCGGAGCGTTTTCATCGCTTTGCGGCAATCGATTCGTATGGGCGAGGAAACCGTCGTCGTCGAGTGTCGCGACTGCGAGTTCCGCGAGTCGTTCACGAACCTCCGGCGGGCGCGCGTTGCGCTCGACGATCACGAGTCAACGGGACACGACGTCGACTGGCAAATCGATCGCGTCGCCGCCGGCGTGGAACGGGCGGGAGCCGACGCCGGTATCTGCGGAATGCCCGACTGCGAGAATCCGGATACCCCGCTTCTCGACCGGCAGCCGTCCGACGACGAGTCGTGACGACCGTCGGCACCGCCGGCGGTGGGCCGGACGAGCCCCGTATCTCTCACCGCAACCGCGTCCCTCGCTCGAGGATCGAGTTGCTCGTCGGAGACGGCCGTCCCCTCGAGTTGGCTTCGCGGAGTTTTCGGACGCGACGGTCCGGTTTCGGGGAAGACTGTAGTCTGTCCGCGGCGAAGGCGTCGCCATGATCTCTCGCCGAACGTCGCGAGCGGTCGCCGCACTGCTCGGACTCGTCGCGCTCGCCATACTCGGCTACGCGCTCCGGTGGCGATCGAATCCGTCGCCGTGTCCGTACTCCCAGCGCTACGCGATCGACCTTCCGCGGCCGATCATCACTCGTTCGCGGTTGCGCGAGGTTCTCGAGCCCCGTCCCGGCGAACGGGTTCTCGAGGTTGGCCCGGGAACGGGCCACTACACCGGAACGGTCGCGCGGGCGATCGACCCGTCGGGAACGCTACACGCCGTCGACGTCCAATCGGAGATGGTCGAGCACCTCCGGACGCGGACGCGCGAGGAGGGACGGTCCAACGTCGAAGCGATCCGCGGCGACGCACGGTCGCTTCCGTATTCGGACGACACGTTCGACGCCGCGTATCTGGTGCTCGTCCTCGGCGAGATTCCCGATCAGCAGCGAGCGCTCGACGAACTCGAGCGGGTCCTGAAGCCGGACGGCCGACTCGTCGTCGGCGAATCGCTCCCCGACCCTCACTTCGTCGGGTTCGAACGGTTACGCCGCCGCGTCGAACGGCGTGGATTGGCGTTAGATGCGCGCGTCGGGACTCGAGCCGGGTATTTCGCGCGCTTCGACGCGGACACCTCGGAGCGGTCGGCCGATCCCGTCGAATAAGTGGTTGTTATAGATTCGTGCAAAACTGACTGGACTGTACTGATGATCGAATCGCCGATTCAGACTTCCCACAGCGATCGAATTAACCATACTTCCGGTTTAAACGGCCTGAGCAAATCCCCCCTCCGATACGATGACGAACCGCTCGATAGACGTCGCAACTATATTGTACAATATTCACAAAACCTTTAAACAGCGTCGGTCCGTACGTGGTGGTGATGGCAACTGATGCACGCGACGACGTTTCGGCGGGATCGCTCGACGAACCGATCTACATCGACGGGAGGAGTCACCTCGAGGAGGTCACGGCGGCACACGACGTCGTCCTCGTGGACTTCTACGCCGACTGGTGTGGCCCCTGTCAGATGCTCAATCCCGTCCTCGAGCGACTGGCGGGCGAGACCGAGGCCGCGATCGCGAAGGTCGACGTCGACGAACACCAGCAGCTCGCGGGGTCGTTCGGCGTTCGCGGCGTGCCGACGCTGGTCCTCTTCGCGGACGGCGAGCAGGTCGAACAGCAGTCCGGCGCGCTGCCGGAAGACCGACTCCGCACCCTGATCGAGAGGTACACCGAATGAACGAGGAAACTGAAACGACCGCGGACGTTCGCAACGTGGTGATCGTGGGGTCCGGCGTCGCCGGGCTCTCGGCGGCCGTCTACGCCGCGCGAGCCGACCTCGAGCCGCTGGTACTCGAAGGCCCCGAACCGGGCGGCCAGCTGACGCTGACGACGGACGTCGAGAACTACCTCGGCTTCCCCGAGGGCGTCGGCGGGATGGAGCTGATCCAGAACGGCAAGGAGCAGGCCGAGCGTTTCGGCGCCGAGTTCACTCACGGCACCGTCGAAAATGCGACGCTCGAGGAACGGCCGTTCGAACTCGAACTCTCGAACGGCGATCGGCTGCGAACGCGCGCGCTGATCGTCGCGAGCGGCGCGAGCGCTCGCTGGGTCGGCGCCGAGAACGAAGACGAACTGATGGGGTACGGCCTCTCGACGTGTGCGACCTGCGACGGCGCGTTCCACCGCGGCGACGACGTCCTCGTGATCGGCGGCGGCGATTCGGCGATGGAAGAGGCGCTGTTCCTCGCGAAGTTCGCCGACAGCGTGACGGTCGTTCACCGCCGCGAGGAGCTGCGCGCCTCCGAGATCATGGCTGACCGCGCCCGCAATCACGAGGCTATCGAGTTCCGCTGGAACACGGAACTCGAGGCGCTCCGCGGCTCGCAGGAGGAGGGCGTCACCGGCGCGACGCTCGTCTCCCATCCCGACGGCTACCCCAGCGAGAAAGCCGCGAACGGCGTCGACGTGGATCGGGAGACCGTCGAGGTCGGCGGCGTGTTCTACGCGATCGGTCACACGCCGAACACGGAGTTCCTCGAGGGGACCGCCGTCGAACGCGACGAGCGCGGCTACCTCTACACTCGAACCGACGACGCCGGCCGCGCGACGACCGAGACGACGGTCGAGGGCGTCTTCGCCGCCGGCGACGTCGCCGATCCGGACTATCAACAGGCGATCACCGCCGCCGGAACCGGCAGCATGGCGGCGCTCGACGCCGAAGCGTACCTCGAGACGCTCGAGCGGACGACTGCGGCTGCGCTCGAGGTGTCTCCGTAGTCGCACCCGCCGCGTTTCTCCGTAGTCACACCCGCCGCTGGTGAAGAGTCGGATCGCGGACAGCTGCTCCGTCGGCGTCAACTCCGTCCAGAAACCCGGCTTCGCCGCCGTCGAGCGGCTCTTTCAACATGAAGTCACCGCGGTCGAACAGCGAGTTGGAGGGGCCAGCCCGGAAGGCGCTGTCTCAGTCCGCAATCTCGATTCCGCTCATTCGGCGGCAGTCCCGGGAGCGACGCCGAGCCGCCCCTCGACGAACGCGGCCACGTCGGCGGCGAACGCCTCGACTTCGTCCCAATCCGTGAACTCGACGTCCCCCGAGTCGTCGGCAGGGGGCACGTCCGAGATCGTTCGCGTAGCGATCTGTTTCATCATCAGTCGCTTGAGGAACCCGTATTTCGAGTACCGCAGCGCACCGCCGAAGAATCCGATTCGATCGGGATGCCACCCCGTTTCGTCGGCGAACGCCTCGAAGTAGCCCGCGGCCTGCGCCCGTCCGTCCTCGGTCGCGGACGACAGCGATACCTGGAAAAACGCCGTCGGCATCGCGTTCAGAGCCGCCCGATTCGACCGCGCGAAATCGACCACCGAGGACTGGTGCGTGCCGAAGTGGATCGACGCGCCGACGAGAGCCGCGTCGAACTCGCCGACGTCGAACTCCGCCGGGAGTTCCGTCACCTCGAGCGTCGACACCTCGTAGCCGCGCTCCTCGAGCGCATCACCGATTCGTCCGGCGACGGTCGCCGTCTGCCCCTCGCCGGTGCCGTAGAGGACGAGAACCGAGACCATCGTAGCGGGACGTACCCCGAGCAGATGTATAAAACGATCACGGAGGGTATAACTGGGCGGCCGTCGGATCGGTCTCGCTCCGCACTCGATCCGCCCGACCGATGCCGGCTCAGCGGGGACGGCGAATCGACGGGGACCTGAGCACCGATAGTCGTGTTTCGTGTTTCGTATTCCGTATTTCGATGGCTGTCACTACCTCCTCTCAGGTCGGAACGCTGACCGTGACGGTCGTTCCGGCCGGCGACGTCTCGAACTGAACCTCTCCGCCGACCGCGTCGATACCCCAACTGACGATCCAGAGGCCGAGGCCGCTCCCGTGATCGAGCGCGTCTTCGGCTCCCTCGTCGAGCACCGCCAGTTCGTCCTCCGGGATCCCCGAGCCGTTATCTTCGATCGTGATTATGTACTGGGAGTCGTCACTTCGGCACCCGCGGACGGCCACGGTCGGATCGTCGTCGTCGTTGTGGACGAGCGCGTTCTCGAGGAGATTCGTTAGTACGACCTCGAGGATTTCGGGGTCTGTTCGAACGGTCGCCGACTCCGTCCGTTCGACGGCTGTCGTCGCGTCCGGGTAGCGGTCGCGAACATCACGTGCGAGTCCGGACAGCGTTTCGTCGATATCGATCGAGACGAGCTGGAGGTCCCGTTGTCGAACGCGTTCGAACTCGTGGGCTCGCTCGCCAATTTCGATCAGTTCCCGCCCGCTCTCGCGTAACTGACCGAGCCAGGACTCGATCTCCGTATGATCGCTAACGCTCTCTATTACATCGGCCGCGCCCATGATCACGGTCATTTCGTTGCGGAGGTTGTGGCGGAGGATTCTGTTGAGAACGGTCAACTGCTGCTTTCGCTCGAGTTCGGTGGTGACGTCTTGGAGGACGATCGTTCGTCCGACGGTCGCTCCGGCGGGTTCGGTCAGCGCCGTCGTTGAGATCGAAAACGTGCGGTCCGACCGTTCGCCGCGTGTCGGAATCGTCTGAATTTCATCGGTCGGTCGTCCGTCGGGCCCGATTTCGACGTCGAATCGGTCCGATAGCGGCTCGTAGAGCACGTCGTTCGTTTCACAGTCGAAGAGGGCCTCGGCTTCAGTGTTGAGTTCGACGATCCGTTCGTCGGTGTCGACGATGACGATGGGATTCGGGAGGTCGTCGATCGCGGTCCGTTCGGCCGACCGCATCGTCGTCGGATTCGTCTCGAATATGTTGGTTCCCACGAACGCGTAGGCATCGAGTCCGACGTGAGCGAGAAAGAGGGGTGGGACGAGGAATACGTCCGGGTACGGTCCCACCCCAGTCATCCAGATGGCGAACCCGATCGCCGGCGGGAGCGTACTGAGTGTGATCGCAACCGCTTCGCGTCTGTACAGCGGTCCGTAACTGACCACCGTTTCGATCAAGAGGAGAATACCGACGCTGGCACAGACGACGCCGAAGAAGATAGTGGCGTATCCCAACGGTTGGATCGTATACAGCACCGTCGAAATGCCCAGCGATCCAACGAGCCGAAAGTCAGTCCATAGCAGATCTGAGTACGGATACGTGAAGGTGACAACCGTCACGAGACCGGAAACGGTCAACAACGAACGAAACGACCGCGTTTGGATGAGATGTCCCCTGCCGGTATAATCAAGCCCGAAGGCGAGGAAGGTCGGGCCGAGCCAAATCATTCCGACCCACACGAGCGCTTCGAACAGCACCCGCCAGGTCGGATCCGAGACGAACAGTCCGATGCCGTACGCGAGACACCAAAGTGCCTGTGCACCGAGTGTGATCATAAACCACCCTGCACCCGGTCTGCCTCGGTGGCGATTCAGATACCAAATTAAGCCCACGGTCCCGACTCCGGCACCGAGTGAGCCGACGGTGACGGCGATGGCAATTCCTGTACTTCCCAACAAGTCCTTTCGAATCACTGAATCAAAATACAATAAAGGTTGGTAACTGGGACAGTTGATCGGCGTGAGGACGGATAGAACGCCCCGTCGTGAAGAACGACAGAAGCAGGTACCGCTGCTCCACGCCGATCAGCGCGCCCGCGGAGCAGTCGGTGTCGAGTACGTTGGTTCAGTTAGGGCCCTTGAATCGGATGGCGGCTCTCGATCGCTAAATAGCCGAGTATAGAGCTATTAGTAGCGAATATCTAGTAGACGGCGGGAATCACCGTACTAGATGCCTGATTCTATCACCAGCAAACTATCGACGGAGTACGAAAACCTGCACATCGGAATTGCACTGTACGATCCGGAGTCCGGCACGATTTTGGACGCGAACGAACGATTGGAGTCACTGTTCGGATACGCGACTGCTGAACTCCGCGAACTCTCCATCGAGACGTATTCTGCAAACACCTACTCCCTTTCGGAAGCTGATTTCATCGATCGACTTCGGACGAGTGCAGCGGGGTCGTCGCACCAATTTAGCTGGCGAGTCAAACGGGCGGACGGAGAGTTAATTTGGGTACAGATCCAGCTGTCTCAAACATCCGACGACGACGAGTACGTCTTAGCAGAAATCAGGGACGTGACTGAAGATTACAACACCGGCCATCGTGAAGAACTCTTCTGGCGTATCCTTCGACACAATCTCCGAAACAAGGCGAATACGCTCATGGGGTATAGCGAGTTCGTCACCGTGAATGCGGAGACCGATGAACTGTCCGACGCCGCCGAAAAAATCGAATCCTGCGCGACGGAACTCGGCACCCTTACGGAGTCGATCAAACAGATCCAGTATGCGGTAGAACAGGCCGACTCTCAGCGAATCACTCGAGATGCTACCACTGCCGTAAGAGAGATTATCGACGAGGTGACAGCCACCTACCCGTCTGCGGAGATCTCGCTGGAAGAACGGGAGCAGATGTGGGTCACCGTCGATGAGGGGTTCAGATATGCGCTCACGCAGGCCCTCGAGAACGCTATCGTTCACAGCGAAACGGAAGCGCCTGTTGTGACGGTCGTAATCGGTCCCTCGCCGAATACGGGCCGCGTCGAAATACGGATTCAAGACAGGAACCCCCTGATTTCAGAGACCGAGATCGAGAGCATCTACACGCGAAACGAGGTCACGAACACCTCTCACGGGTCCGGCGTCGGGTTGTTCGTCATGAAGTGGTGTATCGAATCGCTCGGCGGTGAGCTCACGTTCGAACGACGAGCGCCGCGAGGAAACACGGTGTACTTTTATTTGCCGCCACAGGAGTCTCCGCATCGATCGTCGTAAGTTGCCGTTCCGTGCGGTTGTTCTCGCGGTATCAAGGTGGTCGCTCACCTTCGTTTCACGAGCGTTCGACGCGTACAGCGCATCGATGACCCAGACACTATCGTGTAGACGCTCACGGCCGTCCGGACGCTCTCGGCGGATGTTGATCGGAGGTCACGCTTCGAGATCGCGTAAGACGGACCTGTCACTCCACGGATCGGCGGGTGGTATCGATCACAGCTCTGCTATCGGATCGCTTCTGCGTTCTCGAGAAACCGTTCCCCTCAGTGGAAGCTCGAATTCACGACGATTAGCCTCGTCGCTGGGTTTCGTTCTCGTTTTCGGACTTCGTGCTGTCCTCCCAGCGAATCCGAACGTATATCTATCGGAGATTCCGTATGGTAATACATGAGGAGTTCTCAGGCAGAAGATAAAAATCGGGCAGCGGAGGTCGTCACCGGGTTTTTAGACCGAGACCTCGTTTCAAAAGAGGTTAGGGTTGACGCGGTCTCAAAGTTAGAGAACGACGATCCCTTCCGAGCCTTAGAAATTATTTTGGAAAGTCGAAACTCGGTCCAGTGAGGGCCGACGTTTCTCGGCCGACGTGGTCAACGTAGATTCTGCAGTGAGGGTCGGTATTACCACTGTTTGCCCCTCGAGTAGCGATACCGATCACACGGGTTGGACCGAGACACCCACATTTGTACAGCACCGCTCGCGTGAGGGAGCGATCGGTAGCAGTAGATCAGGGAGCACTGGTCTCTAACTGTGGTTTCACGCGACAAACATCCGTCAGAACGGTCGAAAAATAAGATAGCAAAGAAGAATTTTAAACAGTCAACACTTTCCTTATAGGGACTTTCAGGATTAGCATGGGGACGACAGCCAACCCTGATACGAATCAGGGGAAACCGCGGGGATTGGGAGAAAAAGTCACCGAATTTATTAGATACATACCCGACGGAACGTCGATACCAGAGGAGATGTGGAATAACCGCCATCGGAACATCCTCTTGCTGATCGCCGTACAGGTGCCACTGCTGTTACTACTCGGCCGCTACGAGGGGACCGAATCCGTTACCGGAGCGGAGATTCCAGCCACCCCACCGTGGATGCTCGGTGGACTTTTGACGGTTATCATCGCGACTACCGCGCTCTCGAGTTGGTCACGGTTCGGACGACGGCAACGGACCACGCTCGCAGCGTTCAGTGTGATGTCCGTCTCGATGGCGCTGGTGAAGTTTTCGGGCGGCTACATCGAGGCGCACTTCCACTTTTTCGTCTTCATCGCGATCCTCGCGCTGTACGAAGACTGGCTTCCGTTCGCGATCGGGATGGGGTATGTCGCGATCGGCCACGGTGCGTTCAGCTTGATCGACTCGAGCCTCGTCTATAACCACTCGGCGGCGATCGCGAACCCGATCGTCTGGGGCGGCATTCACGCCGTGTTCATCACCGGCCTCGCGGGGGCGCTCATGGTGAACTGGTATTCGATCGAGAAGTCTCGCGAGGCAGCGCAACGACAACTCGAGTTGGTCGCCGAGCAGAAGGCCGAAATCAAAGACGCCGAGGAAGCGAAGGCTGAGGCTGAGGAGGCGAAAGCCGAGGCCGAAGCGGCCAAAGCAGAGGCCGAAGCGGCCAAAGCGCAGACCGAAAAGCGCCGCGAGGAAGTCGAGCGACTCAATCACCATCTCGAGCAGAAGGCCAGCGCGTACAGTTCGGTAATGAATCAGGCGGCCGATGGCGATCTTACCGCTCGACTCGACGCCGACAGCGAGAGCGAGGCGATGGAACGGATCGGGCGTACGTTCAACGGCATGATGGACGACATCGAAGCGACGATGGCGGAAATTCAGTCGTTCGCCCGCGACGTATCGGCGGCGAGTGAGAAAACGATGGACGGCGCGACGACGGCTGAAGAACTCAGCGAGAACGTCACGCAGTCTATTTCGGAAATCGCCGACGGTGCGGACGAGCAGCGAGAGATGCTTGCGGAAGTTTCCGGCGAGATGAACACCCTCTCTGCGACGATCGAAGAGGTTGCCTCGTCCGCAGTGACCGTCGTCGAAACCTCACAGGAAACGGCGACCATTGCAGAAACCGGCGAGGCGACCGCGCGAAACGCGATCGAGAGCGTCGACGAGTCACAGGCTGCGATCGACTCTACTGCGGCGACGGTCCAGGAACTCGACGACCGGATGAGTGATATCGGCGAAATCGTCAACCTGATCGGCGACATCGCCGAGCAAACCAACCTACTCGCACTGAACGCTAACATCGAAGCCGCAAGAGCGGGAAGCGACGGCGGAACGAGCGACGGGTTCACGGTCGTCGCCAACGAGGTCAAACAGTTGGCCGAAGAAACGCAGGAAGCTGCGAAGGATATCGAAGAGATCATCGCCGGAACTCAAGAGCAAACGGCCGCAACCGTTGCGGAAGCCCGTACCGCGGAGAAGCATATGGAAAACACTGCTGACGCCGTTCAAGAGGCCGCTGCTGCGTTCACCGACGTCGCCGAAAACACTGCACGAACCAACGACGGCATTCGTGAGATAAGCGAGGCGACCGACGACCAGGCCGCGAGTACGGAGGAAACCGTCTCGATGGTTGAGGCGGTGGCGACGATCAGCCGGACGACCGCCGACGAAGCGAGCAGCGTCTCCGCAGCCGCAGATGACCAACTCTCCGCGATATCGCAAGCGACTGCCGAAGCCGGTTCGCTTACCGATCACGCCGAACGGCTCCAGCGACTCCTTCAGAAGTTCGAAGTCGGTGGCCAGTCATCGGTAGGAAATGCGGCTCCGGGCCGTGGTGGTGCAACTAATACCTAACTCCCTCGGTAGCGCTGTTCGAAATCGAGAACTCGAGGAGTTAGTTCACGAGGACGGTTTCATTCGGCGACGCGGATTCGCAAGAGGATTTTCACGGGCGGGTTTCGAAGTCGATGAGCCGCCGCCTCGTCGAGGCGCTGGAACCGTACGGATGTATCAACCGGTGTTACCGGAACACTCGGAGTTCCTCTCAACGCTAACTGAGCGGACGGGCGTCCCGATCGCCACCGGTGAACGGGTCCACTCGCGGTACGATTTCAAACCGCTTCTCACTGAGGGTGCGGTGACGGTCATCCAGCCTGACGTAACGCACGTCGGCGGCATCACGGAACTACGGAAGATCTCGACGATGGCCGAGGCGTTCGACGTGGCCGTCGTTTCCTACTGTCCGTTGAGTCCGATCGCCTTCGCGGCGAACCTGCAAGTGGTCTTTTGCTCGCACAACGCCGTCATGCAGGAGCAGGATCTCTCGCTTCACGACCCGACGGAGAGCGTCGGACTGCAGTATCTGGAAGATCCAGAGACGTTCGACTTTGACGATGGCTACGTCAGTCGACCGACCGACCCAGGGCTTGGCATCGACGTTGATGGGTCATACGTGCGCGAACAGTCACGTGGTGACGTAAGGTGGTATAACCCCGTCTGGCGTCACGAAGACGGCGGAATCGCCGAGTGGTGACCGCGATCGCGACTGGTCACCCGGCCTGGGTACTGAGACGACAGCGGATATCGTCGGCCTCCGTTGTATGAGTATCCCGAACAGCGACGGGCAATATCGTTTAGTAGGTTGGCACAAAAGACCCACTCGCTTCCGGTACGGAAGCGCGGTATGCGAGGGTGGTTTCGATGGTAGGGGCGACTCTCGCATACCGGGGCACCTTACGGTGCAGACATAGGTTTGTAGAGGCATTACTTAGGTATATGTGACTCGGCAGGCACCGTCCTCTCGAACGAGGTGCGGTTCCGGATCCGATCTAGTCTGACCCTCGCTCGAGAAGCGGTGCATGCCGCCACTATACTCCGATAGCTGCGACGCTATATCGACCCCGAAAAGCCGGCGCCGGTGCTCGGCGGCTACGGCGATCCCGCTAGAGAGTGACCTGCGATCCATCATCGGGAACGAGAACGTCTTCCGTCTCCGAGCGCAGTTCCTCGCGCGAGAGCAGGCAGTGATTGATGGCCTCCATGTGAACGACTGCGACCGCCGCGTCGGTCGCATCGCGGACGGCGGTGACGTCCTCGACGCCCATCGTAATCGGTTCGCCCTGTTCGAACTGTGCTTCGCCCCCGTTGAGGACGACCAAGTCCGGGTCGAACGCCCCGAGCGTCTGCTCGACCGGCTCATACCAGATCGTATCACCGGCGACGTACAGCGTTTCGTCGCTTTCGAAGACGAATCCGGAAACCGGTCCCATCTCCTCGGCTAACTGTCCGTGTCCGTGGCGACCGGGCGTCCGGTGGATAGTGACGCCGTCAAACGAGACCTCGTCGTCGACGGGGCGCACATCAGTAAACCCCTCGTCGGTGAACGCGTCCGCATCGTCGGGTTGGCAGAACAGCGGAACGTCCGCCTCGAGTTCTTCCATCGCCGCCTCGTCGAAGTGGTCGGGGTGACGGTGGGTAACGACCACGGCGTCGTGGGACAGGTCGACATCGGGCATCGGGACGAGCGGGTTCCTTCGCTCGTTCGGCGAATTCGGTACGGGTGGATTATCACCGGGTGATGCAAACATCGGATCGACGAGGAACGTCGTCTCGCCGATGGTCACGAGAAGGGTAGCGTTCCGCACGAGTCGAACGCTACTATCGGAGTCGGTTGTCATACGAGAGTCACTTGGAGCGGAGCCGGGTTGGGATTTGCGGCGAAATAGTGCAGCGTCGACACAGTGGACGGGATCCCTGTGTCGATTACGTTAGTCGTCTGCCGGCGCTGCGCTTTCTTGTTCTTCGACGTACGCCATGATCTCGTCCGTTTCGGCGACGAAGTTGTCGTAGTCAACCTCGTTTCCGTGAAGTATCGTCGAGAAGTAACTGGTAACGCTGGCCAGGTTCACGGCTTCCTCGAGTTCGTCGTCCGTCACCGCCGACAGCCGCGCTTCTTCTTTGTGGAAGTAGGTGCAGTACGGACACTTCATCGCCGCTGCTGCACCTAGTTCGATGAGTGCTTTCTCGCGTGGGCTCAGCTCGGTTTCCCCGAGGCCGAGATCGCGAAAGATTCCCCAACTGTGCTCGCTGGCCGGCGCTGCCAGCATCTCCATCCAGCTCGGTACCTGCCCGAGGTACTCCTCGATCTCTTGGTGTATCTGCTCTGGTGCCATGGTCTCGCCCCCCGTTCGTGTGAACGGCGATCGTGCCCGATACGGCGTCAACTGGTATCGAACACCACCGTCTTTACCACAATACATTACTTAATACTTTTTGGTGAAAATAATTGGTGACTGGTACAGAGTATTTGCTGTGCAATCCAGTTGACTAGCCGACCACATGAGCGTCAGTTCTACGAATACTGGGCCAACAGCGCTGGATACAGAGACGACACGCTCACGGAATATGACGAGGTCGTGCGACGCTGCTATGACCGAAACCGTCCTCGAGGAGCTCAGTGTACGGCGTGACCTTCACTCCGACGAGAGGAGGTCGCCGACGTACTGGTCTTCCCATTCGCGGCGGGCCTCGAGTTCGCGCTGGCCGCGCTTGGTAACGGTATAGAAGTTCGTTCGACGGTCGGCCTGTCCCTTCTCGACGAGCCCTTTATCCACGAGCGTATCGAGATTCGGATACAGCCGGCCGTGGTGGATCTCCTTTTCGTAGTAGTTCTCGAGTTCCTCCTTGATCGCCAGGCCGTGTGGTTCCTCCTGACCAGCAATCGTGTACAGCAGGTCACGCTGGAATCCGGTCAAATCATACATGTCCAAGTCGAGATAGGTAAGATAATCAGATATAGGTATCGAAAACCGGTCATCTGAACGCGTACTCATCTACGGACTCTGACGGAAAGCGACCTCGCGATCTGACGTCGCCAGACAGCAAATTTGGTTCCGAATACTGTTTTCTTGTTGATGTTTAAGTCGTCTTGACCAGAGTCTCACTCAAGAGTCGTTATCGACCACGTACTGTACGGTGGTTTCACTCACTACTTTATGAGACGACAACAGTTTACCAGTGATGGACCCACTCGAGATCGGCGGACGAATACTGGCTGGTATCATCCTGATCGGCCTGAACGCCTACTTCGTCGCGATCGAATTTGGCCTTACACGCGCCCGCCAATACCCGAAGTCGGAGTTTAACACGCCGGGTCTCGAGCTCGCCTGGAAGATGACCGACGACCTCGAGTTCTACTTGACGACGTGTCAGATCTGGATCTCCGGCACGAGTATCGCACTCGGGATCGTCGCCGAGCCCGGGCTAGCGGCCCTGTTCGAACCGCTGTTCGCGAATACGGCGCTGGCGTCGGTCGGCGCCGGCTCCTTGCTGGGATTCTTACTCATCAACTTAATCCACCTCACGCACGGCGAACAGACGCCGACGTATCTCGGCGTCGAACGCTCGAAGCAGGTCTGTAAGTACGGCGCACGCCCGTTGTACTGGTTCGCGAAGGTGCTCGCTCCGGCGATCAAACTCGGCGACCTGGTCGCGAAGGGAACGCTGCGACTGTTCGGCATCGAGATGACCGGTGCGTGGCGTGAGACCGAACGCGAGGTTATCGAATCGCGTGCCGATCTCCGCAACCGGCTCGGGTCGGTTCTCGAGGAAGGCGAACTTCCCGATGAACGACGCGAGGAGGTGATGAACGCCTTTCAGATCGGCGAACAGCCCATTAGTGAACTGATGGTCCCGCCGGACGAGATCGTCGCGCTGTCTACCGAAGCACGTCCGGAATCGAACTTTCAGAAAATGGAGGAGCGGCCCCAAACACGATACCCCCTCGTCGGCGACGACCTTACCGACTTCCGCGGCATCGTGTATACGCCGATCCTCGTCAGAAACCGTGAGGAAATGACCGACGGCAGCATCGATTTCACGGAAGTCGCTGCCCCACCGATGACGATGTCCCCTGATACGGACGTCAGCGATGCGATCGACCAGTTCCAGACGGAACAGCAGGAACTGGCGCTCGTGATCGAGGACGGTGCGGTGGTTGGGTTGATAACCGTGACCGACCTCTTAGAAGCGGTTATGGGCGATATCGAGGATCCGATCGACCAGGGACGACTCTCGTAGCGATCTCGGTCGGTTCGCCCTCACTCGACGGAACTCACTCCGCCGCGGCGCCGATCGTCAAGACCGGGACCGGTGCCGTTCGAAGCACCCGCTCCGTCGTCGACCCGAGCAACCGCTCGTCGAGTCCCCGTCGGCCGTGCGTCCCCATCACGATCAGATCGGCACCGACGTCGGTCGCGAACGAGCGAACCGTATCCGGCACTGAACCCGTTTCGACCGCTGTCTCGACATCGTCGATGCCCGCTTCTCTCGCAGTGTCCGCGCCGTCAGCGACGATTTCCTGTGCGTTCTCCTCGAGTCGATCGAGGACTGGCGAGGAGCCGACCGCAGCCCCGAGTGCGGGTTCGTCGACGACCGAAAGCAGGTGCAGCGTTGCATCGTACTGTGTCGCAACGTCCGCGGCGAACGCCATCGCTTTCCGCGCGTTATCGCTCCCGTCGGTCGGGACGAGAATATCATCGTAGGGATACGGTTGCCTCGCGTCCTCGTCCGCCCGGACCGCCAGGACGGGAGTCTCGCACGCGTTGACGACGTGTTCCGTGACGCTTCCGAGGACGTAGTTCTCGAGGCTGTCTCGGCCGTGTGTCCCCATGACGACGAGATCGATGAACTCCGGTTCGGCCGCCTCGACGATCGCCTCCCGCGGATCACCCTGCACGATATCGTCGGTGACGGGAACGTCCTGCTGCGTCGCTTGCTCGCGCGCATCCGCGATGACGTCTTCGCCCTCCTGTTCGAGGGCGTCGACGACGGATCCCGCTTGCTGTGTGAGACTCGGTTTGTTCGTGTTCGCGACGTACAGCAACTGGACCGTCGCCCCGTTGGTGGCCGCGATCTCGAGAGCGTAGTCGAGTGCGGCAGCCGCTGGCTCACTGCCGTCGACAGGGACGAGAACGAAATCGATCATACAGGGTGTTCGGACAGGAGTCACATATCGTTACTCCCGACTCGAGCGATCGGTGTACTCGCAAGGAAGTCGATCCTCGTTGCTCTCGAGGAGTTCGTTACGGCACCAACGGACGAGGGGTGAGCCGGATAAGGAGTGCGGTACCACTGATCCGGATTGCGCGCTGACCGGCGTCACGGCAGGGTTGGTCGATCGAGTCACCGCTACCGCACCGACCTCGATTACGACTCGTCGGCGTCGGTCGCGTCCGCGTCGAGTTTCGCTCCGCAGTTCGGACAGTGGTCGTAGCGGAGGTCGCGACTCGCTCGATGGACGGCTTCCATCGCCGTGCGAATCCGCTCCTCCGCGTCTCGTTCTGCGGTAGCCGAAAGCGATGCGCCTTCGACTTCGATCAGGAACCTCGCTACCTCGGTCGCCTCGTACATGATATCGTCGAGTTCGTCGGCCGTGAAGAAATCGGCGTAGGCCCCGTAGAGAACCGTCGCGCCGGCGGTGCGAACCTTCTCCTCGAACGAGCGGCGCGACTGGTAGACGGCCTGGCGCGTGTACGGTTCGTCCATGAACGGGACGAGGTCGGGTAGGTTCTCGCCGATCTTCGTCATCTCGACGCCAGTACCGGTCCGGAAGTCGGAACAGAGGCGTGCAATCGCCCACTCGCGGGCCGTAAAGGCGACACGCTCGCGGAGAAAGTCGTTGACGCGGTCGTAGTCGGCGTGCTCGAGTCGTTCGAATCGATCGGGTGCGACTGCGCTGCGCTCGGGTGATGAATGCGTATCTTCGGGCATGGTGGTTTTCTGCGGTTGCCCGCATCACGTACACGGCCCCGACGAGGATAACGTTGTCCGTCACGCCGTCCGTCGAATTCCACCTTACTCGGGGGTCGAATTTCGCCTGATCGAAGGCTGCTCGAGCTGGCCCTAACGGGCCGTCATTTCGATGTCCGGATAGCGTTCCAAATTCACTTTCACTCCGCTACGCGAGCCCTTTTTGACGCCGAACCCGTTTCCGGGATATGGTCACCGGACGAAATCCAACCAGACCATCGTTCCAGCTTGAGCCCGAACGAGGTGGGGCTCGATGACGCGTCGTTCACCCTCCGACGCCGGGACAGCCGATGGCAGCCATTCCCGGCTCGAGAACGGTCGGACGCTGAATCGCATCACATTCCGAGCGACCGACGAGCAGCTCGCAGCCCTCGAATCGCTGGTCGAGGCTGACGTCTACCACTCCCGAAGTGCGGCGATCCGAGCGGGGATTCAGCAGTTGCTCGAGTCTCAGGGGTCGCCCGATCGGAACCGCGACCGATCCTGACGAATTCGAGACGGGCCGAGGCTTACGATCACGGCGGCGAATCTAGTCGAGACTCGCCCGAGGTTTCGAGCGATAGGCGTAGACCAGCGCATGGATCGTTTGTGTGATCGCTCATCGAGAGCGACTGCCCGGTTATCCTCCGTCCGTGAACACCGACGATTGGTCAGTTCCATCCGACGACTCCGACTGGACGCGGTCGATTACGCTTCCGTATAGTTTCGTAAAGGGCGTCGCCGTGATCCCGTGGATTAACACCGAACTCGCGATGACGAGGCTGGCTACACCCCAGACGAATTCATTGCCCAGTATCCGGTGGGCAACTGTTGCGTAGAACAGCGCTGCGATCCCGATCGGACCAAACCACCCTGCGAACAGTGCATCGCGGTCGTCCTCGACTGACGGAACCGTCTGGCGGAACACCACCATCATCGGCGCCCGTCGGAAGAGGAGGATGCCCGCTGCAAGAGCGACTCCCGCCCATCCTAACGAAACCCACTGATCGATCGGCAACGCCATCCCGAAGAACACGAAGATCGGGAACGTAAACAAGCGAAGCACCGTCTCTTGGACCTTCTGCTCGTCGGCTTCGTCGGTTGCATCGGCGAACTGATTGAACAGGAGTCCAGCGACGAAAGCGGCGAGAATGCCGTCGCTTCCCAGCAACTTGACGCCGCCTAACACAGCGACGGTGAGGGCGACGGTCACGCTCAGCAGCGACGTTTCCTCGAGGAAGTCGTGCGTTCGAGACTCGCTCTCGATCCACCCGGCGGCCGCCCCGATAACTGCGCCGACGAGAATCGCAGCGCCGACTTCCCAGAGAAGCGTCGAGAGCAGCCAATCGGTGAGCGCCCGTTCGGGCGAATGCTGGAGGACGAGCATCGGCAAGAAGACGATCGGATACGCTAATCCGTCGTTGGCACCCGATTCACCGGTGAGGAGGTTGCGAATCGGTGACGGGATATACTGCGTTGCCATGTCGCCCGTGACGATCGTTCCGGCGAGGACTGGATCCGTAGGCGTGACGATCGCGCCGATAAGCAGCGCTATCCAGAGCGGGGCATCGACGAGGAGATAGACGAGTCCGCTGCTGACAAGCCACATCCCGATCATTCCGGGAACGAGCACGGCGGCCATCGACCGCACGTGGTCCCGAAAGTATCGCTGCGGGAGCCGGAGCGCTGCCGCCATAACGGCGAGTCCGACCGTCAACCGGGCGAACTGCTCGAGGATCGTAAACGGATCCGCCCAGCCGGACAGGCGAATCAGGCCGAGCCCCGGGGGACCGATAAGAATCCCCAGCAGTACCGCTGCCATTGGCTCCGAGAGGAAGTACACCTTACTTCGCATAAACCCCGCGACGAGACTCAACACCAGCGTCAACCCACCGATCGTGACGAACGCAATGTTCAGTTCTTGCATAGTATCGATCCCGGAACCCGGACCTCCGGGATTGATCGCATCAAACGAGTTGTATTGAGCCGATTCAGCGATCAGTGAAATAGGGGTTCGGCCTGCAATCGACGTACGGCATTCGAGTTCTGGGTCCACCAGTTTCCATCTCGTCCGGTTCGAACCGCTCGACCGGAACGCCCGAATGCACGATCGAGCGCCGGTCAGCGGTCAGAGACGTCAGTGGTCGTTAGAACGGCGCCTCGGGCTCCGTCTCTTCCTGCGTCGCACTCGCATCCGTTCCGGGAACGCCGTCGTCCGTTTCCGCTTTTCCGATCAACACGCGGAACTCGTCGGGCTCTTTTCGGCGATACGTCCACCGGAACTCCGGTCCGGCCTCGGCGTCGAACTGGTGGTACAGCGGTTTCGGATCGTGATCGTTCACCAGCACGAATCCCGTACCGCCGTCCAGTTCGGCGTACGCTTTAAAGATCCGTTCGTGACGCTGGGCGGGTGGCAGGTCGCGAACATCGAGTTCATCGACGACCTCGAGCGATTCGTCGTCCGTCGTCGCCTCGTCCGCGTCCTCGTCCCTGTTTTCAACTTCATCAGCGTTGCTCGCGGTCGCCTCGCCGCCACCGCTTCGTTTCGTGATCTGGACGCGACAGCGGCCCGGTTCCTGTTCGACGATCTCCCAGTCGAAGGTATCGCCGTACTGCTGGCGGAACTCGCGGCGGAGCGGCCGCGGCTCGTGTGGCGCCACGAGTTCCATCGTCGCACCGTCGGGGAGCATTCCGTACCGGTGGTGAATCGTGGGATGGCGCTCCTGCTTCGGGATTTCGCGAACGTCGTACCGGGTAACGACGTCCTCGCTGTCGGCCGCTGAATCGGCCGTTTTCTCGATCTCGACGCGCCATTCTCCGTCGCCCTTGCTCGCGTACTGCCAGTCGACGATATCGCCGTGCATCGAGCGGAGTTCGTGGTACAACGGCTTGGGATCGTGGTCGTTTACGAGCACGAACCCCTCGCCGGCAGAGAGGGTATCGAAGATTTCGAGGAGGACCCCGTGGCGACGCTGCGGTTTCAGGTCCCGGACGTCGATCGTCCCGTGCTCGTCCTCGAGCGGGTCACCCACCGTTACTCGAAGCTCCCGTGGTTCTTCGTCCGGATCATCGTACTCCCACTCGAGTGCGCGCTCGTGCTCGAGCTGGTACTGAACCAGGTGTGGATCGACGTCTTCCGCAGCGACGATTTCGAAGACGTCGCCGCGTTCGGCCTCGGTCAACGCATCGAAGAGTCGGGTCCGATACTCGTCGGCTGGTCGCCCGCGTAAGTCGATCTCGGTGGCCATCGTCGTAGTAGAAACTTTCCGGCCGGAGGGATGGCACCTGTGCCGAACCCGTTCGGGGATGTATCAGACGTCTCACTCTGCCTTCCGTTCGACTCGTGTTACCCTTCGATCCGGGACAGCGCGAGGTCTTTCGCGGTGTCATCCCCTACAAACGGCGTTTCGCCGATGCGGATCTCCGAGACCCACTTGATGCTCTCCCAACAGTCGCGGTCGGTATCGAGCGGGACGAGCCGTGCTGGACCGCCGTGCTCGAGCGGAAGCGACTCGCCGTCGAGTTCGAGCGCGAGGATCGACTCCCGGAGTCGATCTAACGGGAACGAACAGGCGTACTCGCCGTCCATCGCGCGGACGAGGCCGTACTCGCTCGCTTCGGTCGGTTCGGCGTCCTCGAGGAGTCGCCCAACGCGGACGCCGCGCCACGAGAGCCCGTTCGCGACCCACCCCTCGGCGCACGCGAAGTCGTCGGCTGCCGTCTCGAGCGGGTATGCGACGAGGTCTTCGGCGGTGAGCCGAAGCGACTGATCGACCGCTCCGGTAAGCCGAAGCGTCCACCGGTCGGGGTCGACGTCGTCGGGAACGGCGTGTGGTTTGAGATCGCTCATCGAATCCGTTTACGACGACATCACGTAAACGGTTGTTCCGAACATATTTCGGCCCCACCCGTACTCTCGCTCTCGAGTCCGGGGTACAACGTCGTTCTGGCGTAGTTCTGGGAGCGAAGGTATTCCGTCGGTTCCCACCCGGTAAGAATCGACTGACCCGCTATTCGACGGGGATTCATATGTCGGTATATGAACGAACGTACTGAGCGGTCCGGACTCGGTCTCTCGCGGCGGACGCTTCTCCGTGCGGCTGGCGCCTCGAGCGTTTCGGCCATCGCAGGCTGTATCGCGCCGACCGGTACCGAAACGGAGACAACGGTTCCGACGACCGTCGCGGCTCACTCCTCGCCGGCCCTCGAGAAGTGGGTCGACGAAGTGCCCCGGCCCGGCGTCGTAGAGCCGACCGGCACGAAGGACGGCCATCCCTACTACGAGATCGAAATGCGCGAGGTCGAGCAGAAACTCCACAGCGACCTTCCACCGACGACCGTCTGGGGGTACGGCGGGCAGTTCCCCGGCCCGACGATCGAGGCCGAACAGGGCGAGCCGATCTACGTGCGGTGGCAAAACGGCCTGCCCGACGACCACCTCTTGCCCGTCGACACGACGGTCCACGACGAGATGATTCCCTACGACATCGACGGCGTTCGGACCGTCCCTCACCTCCACGGCGGGAACGTCGAATCCGCGAGCGACGGCAAAGCTCAGGGATGGTTTACCCGCGACTTCGCGGAGACGGGGCCGAAATTCGAGAACAAAGACTACTACTACGTCAACGACCAGCCACCGGCGACGCTGTGGTACCACGACCATTCGGTCGGCATCACGCGGCTGAACGTCTACGCCGGTCTCGCCGGGTTCTACCTTCTTCGGAGCGACCACGAGCGCGAACTCGATCTGCCGGCCGGCGAGCACGAAATCCCGCTCGTCATACAGGATCGGAGTTTCAACGAGGACGGGTCGCTGTTCTATCCGTCGGCCGTTTCAGCGGACCGCGGTGGCGACGATTCGTATCCCGAGACGAGCATCGTGCCGGAGTTCTACGGGGATACACCGGTCGTCAACGGAACGGCCTGGCCGCGACTCTCGGTCGACCCCGAGTCGTACCGGTTCCGCCTGCTCAACGGCTCCAACAGTCGCTACTACACTCTCAAACTGCTCGCGTACGACGAGTCGGCCGGGGAGACCGGTACCGACGGCCCGTCGTTCGTCCAGATCGGGAACGACGGTGGCCTCCTCTCGGAGCCCGTCGCGGTCGACGGCCGCCTCGAGCTCGGCGCAGGACAGCGGGCAGACGTCGTCGTCGACTTCTCCGACTACGCGGGCGAGACGTTGCTGCTGCACAACGACGCACCGTCGCTGTACCGCGGCTCGCTCGAGGACAGCGACGAAACGAAGCCGCTTCCGGAGATCATGCTCGTCGACGTTGCGGACTCGACGACTGGCGATGCAACCGGGTCGGTACCCGACGAATTGACGACCCTGCCCGAGCTTCCCGTAGAGTCGGTCGATACTCACCGCCATCTGACGCTTGCCGGCGGGACCGACGAGTACGGACGGATGAAACACCACCTCGGGGACCAAGCGCAGCCGTCGGGGTACGCGCTCGACGATCCCGTCACCGAGAAACCGACGGTCGGAACGACCGAAATCTGGAGCATCGCCAACAATACGCCGATGTCCCATCCGATGCACCTCCACCTCGTCCACTTCCAGGTGCTGGGCCGGGAGCCGCTGAGCGACTACGACCCGGAGACGGACGGCATCGATCCGGAGACGCTCGAGGGGCCCGAGCCGTACGAACTGGGGTGGAACGACGTCGTGACCGTCGATCCCACGGAGGTGGTACACATAATCGTCCACTTCGGTGAGTTCGAGGGGCTGTTCAACGACCAGACGGGCGAGTACATGTGGCACTGCCACATGATCGAGCACGAGGACTACGACATGATGCGGCCGTTCGAGGTGCTCCCGGAAGACGACGAAACCGACGCGGCCTAACTCGAGTTCCCCTCGAACCGTTCGATCGGTCTCGCGTGGATTCTCAACGGACTGCTCCGAATGTGGGGTCCTGACTAGACGGAGGCGGCGATGCGTCGATCACCCCTCCAGACGAGCCGCCCAGACAGCCGTCGGCCGCCGACCGAATCCGGTGATACGCGTCTTCGTGTGGGCGTGCGATCGCTTCTCGAGGCGGCTCACCGCTGCACTCGAGAGGGAACGCCGATCCGGTACGCGATTCGACCGTCGGTTTCGTACTCGAGTCTCCTGTCTCGAGGGTGTCGCCAAGGCGACAGCGCCAAAAAATTACAGCGCCCCCGCCCGTATCCGCGCGAAAAATCTCCAGTTGAAGCTCACGAAACAGGGGAGGTAGACCGGACGAATAATGAAAATAATCTATCTATGAATATTCAATAAATATATCTGATTTGAATAGGAGATACTGGATAATGTCTATTGATGCTAACCAAGCACTTATTGCACAGTTTTCCGGATTCATTTCTTCTAAACAGATATCGAAAGAAGAATGGGAGACTATCTCAATGGAGTTTGGTGTTTACGATATTGCCAAAAACACGGATAGATTTTTCAGAAGTTGGTATTTTGGCGATGAAGATAAAGCAAATAGGACGGCGAAGTTTTTGAAAAGTGTCCATGACGAAGATAAGGATTTGGCGATAGCGATCATGAATCGAGTTTATCAAAAAGTCGATGGAGCAGCTCAAGATGAACTCGATGAGTACCCCATGGTCCAACAGATTGAGGAGGGCGTTGACGAGGGATCACTAACAACTCCAAATATCGCATATCATTCAGACCCATTCATTAATGTGAGTAACTCACCCGAATCATTTTATCCTGGCCTAATAAGCGAAATAAACACTTGCTATCAAGCAGAAGCCTATAATGCTACTTTGGTTTTATCTCGTAAGTTACTAGAAAATGCTTTGATAGAAACATTACGTTCGAGATTTGCCATGGAAGAAGGTATGCACTTATTCTTCAATGAAGATCGTAAACAGTTCGTACAATTCGGAGGGTTGATTGATAATTTTAAGGAGGAAATAGACCATTTCAAACCGTTGTCTGATGCGGTCGATATGGAATTAATCAATAAACTTCACGAGATTCGCTATCAAGGAAATGCAGGCGCTCATTCGATCGAAAAGAAGGTGACAAAAAGTGATGTAGATGAATATTCGGAAATGATAGAAGAGACCGCAACGGTATTATTTAGCCTTCGAAGGAAATCTTTTGATGAAGATAACGTAACACCTTCATCAGCTACTGATGAAGCTCAGTCTAATAATACAGAGTTAGACAAAGAACTTTTCCAGACATCAGATTCTGAGATTTTATCAGAGTATTCAACGGATGTTGATGATTTGTTCCGTTTCTCGAATGAAGGAGAATTATATATAACCGATAGCGAGAAGTACTCCCTAAAACAAAAGATAAGAATATACTTTTTAGCTCATCAATATGGAGCAGAAACGGAATTAGTTGACTCTCCAACAGTAACTGTCAATGAGCTCATAGAAGAGTACAATCTAGATATGGCAACTGTATGGCAAATAATCGGAGAATTAGATTGTCTTCGGGATATAAATCGGAAAGATGGTGAGTTTGAGTTTGATGTTCAAAAACTTCCAGAAATCCTCCCAGAAATCACCGATACATGAGTTAGATATTTAACCTATACACTAGCTGTTCCACACAACTTTTTGCGATCATACGCCGCGGTATTATAGGTACTAACGGGGATTTTCTACCCTGATGCTTATAAATAATAAAGTCAAAGACAAAGTTATGGAAATAGATATAGATCCGCTCATATTGATCGTATTAGGTTTCATCTTGATTGGTGCAAGCGGATTAGCAGTACTGCTTCTGAATATTTTCTTCAGTCCGTTATTTTGATTATATTATCCGATCCCCCTGTGGTCGTACATCGACAGAATTAGTTTCCCGAATATGTACACGAGTATCGACTTGTCGTGGTCACAATCAAAATAGACCGTGTGAGCGACTACAGCGACAACTCAGAACATCTTCCAGAGATCTGTGACACAATATCCAGACACTACTCTACGAAAAATAGGGGGCCCGTGTTCACAAACGGCTACTGACGGCATCATTCTGTGAACCAAACGGATCCGACCACGGGCGCAAGAAATAGCATTTCGAACAGACTCGAGCGTCGGTTCGGTCACCAGCTACTGCATCAGTATACAGTGACAGCCTATTCACCACGGAACTAACGTAAAATCACAGCGGCAGCTCACAGACGCTGGGGCAGGGTAAACGAGAATATCGTCCCATCGCCGGGTTCAGAGTCGACCCAGATGTCCCCACCGTGGCGGTCGATGATACGGTCACACAACGAGAGCCCAATTCCAGTCCCCGAATGCTCGTCGCGGCTATGGAGTCGCTCAAACACGCGGAAGATACGCTCAGCGTCATCGGACTCGATACCGATTCCGTTATTCTGAACCGATACAACCCACTCTGAACCATCGCGTTCGGCGGACACACGGATTCGCGGTGGCCCCTCGCCGCTGTACTCGAGCGCGTTCTCGAGCAGATTCTGGAAGACCTGGCGGAGTTGGTTCGTATCGCCTTCGATCTGAGGGAGTTCCTCGACGGTAATAGCTGCATCAGCGTCGTCGATTTTCACCTGCAGATCCTGTTGTGCCTCTGCAAGAACGTCGTTGAGATTGACTGCCTCGAACGAATCGCCCTGCGTTTGGACTCGAGAGGACGCGAGCAGGCCGTCGATCATCGCGCGCATCCGTTCAGCACCGTCGACCGCAAAGTCCAGAAATTCGCGACCCTCCTCGTCGAGGTCGTCGGCGTACCGGTTCTCGATCAGTGGCAGGTAACTCGAGACCATCCGCAGCGGTTCCTGTAAGTTATGAGAGAGGCTTACAGGTCAGCGACCCCAACTATGCGTTCGGCCGAGTAAGTAGATACTGGCGAGGGGGGTGGGGGACATACTGTCGTTGCCTGCCAGTCTTGGCCCGAAGACAGCCCCTCCTCGTCTATTGTACCGATATCTTGAGGGGTCGTGCACTCGATTGAGGCTCAAAGTGGTTTCTGTGGAGTCGCAAGTCACGAGAGGAGGAGTACCTCGGCTGAACTGAGACGGGCCTGGATCGGACTCCAGACCCGGTGATGATGCCAACGAATAGCTGATTCGCTGTCGACGAAGGGGACGGGGTGGGCCGACGGAATATCGGGCAGCGCCCCGTCCTCCTCGCGTTTAACTGTTTGGTCAGTCAGTGTTGTAGATCTGTTGGTTGGCAACTAGATTGCCTGTACCGCTCCGCCAAGACAGTCTACTCTAACCATCAAAGACACGAATACACGTATCCGGGGCCCACCTACTGCAGTCACGAGCCGCTATCGAGGAAAGCTTGAAGAGCAGAAGTGTGGTTGACATCATCTGTCATGGAATTTGCACACGACGAATCGAGACGGCGACTCGAGGAGACGGTTGCGAACGGCGAGCCGATCATCGGCGCGGGTGCCGGGACGGGCATGTCGGCGAAGTTCGCCGAGCGCGGCGGCGTCGACCTGCTGATCATCTACAACTCCGGTCGGTATCGGATGAACGGGCGGGGCTCGCTGGCCGGCTTGCTTCCGTACGGCGACGCCAACGAGATCGTCCTCGACATGGGACGACAGGTACTGCCGGTCGTGGAGGACACACCCGTACTAGCGGGGGTCAACGGAACCGATCCGTTCCGGCAGATGGACGTCTTCATCGAGGATCTCAAGCGGCGCGGATTTGCCGGCGTCCAGAACTTCCCGACCGTCGGGCTCATCGACGAAGACAGCCAGTTCCGCCAAAACCTCGAGGAGACGGGGATGGGCTACGACAAGGAAGTCGAGATGATCCGGGAGGCCGCCGCCCAGGACATGCTGACGTGTCCGTACGTCTTCACCGAGGAGCAGGCCCGCGAGATGGCTGAAGCTGGCGCGGACGTGATCGTCTCGCACATGGGACTGACGACGTCGGGCGACATCGGCGCCGAAACGGCGCTCGATCTCGACGCGGCCGCCGAACGGGTACAGGCCCACCACGACGCGGCCACGGCCGTCAACGACGATGTACTGGTCATCTGCCACGGCGGGCCGATCGCCTGGCCGGACGACGCCGAATACGTCCTGAACGAGACGGAGGGCGTCGTCGGCTTCTTCGGGGCGTCCAGCCTCGAGCGATTGCCGACGGAGGAGGCCATCGAGAACCAGGCCCGCGAGTTCAAATCGATCGAGGTCTGACCATGACGGAGACGGACACGCACTTCGTCGAACCGGACGACGTCGAAAGCTTGGCGTTCGACTGGGGCGTCCTCAAGTGGCTCCATACGCCCGAGGTCACCGGCGGCGATCGATTCAGTGCAGGCGTCGTTCGACTCGAGCCGGGAAAGGGACACGAGCGTCATACCCACCCCGAAAGCAACGAAATCCTCTACGTCCTACGGGGAGAGGGGAGACAGGAAGTCGGCGGCGAGACGCGCGATATCGCAGCCGGCGAGTTGGTGTTCATTCCCGAAGGCGTCGAACACGGGACGGAAAACACCGGCTGGGAGCCGCTGCTCCTGCTGGCCGTCTACGCGCCGCCGGGCCCGGAGACACAGCTGCGTCAGCAGCCGGACTGTGAGATCGTTCCCGCGGGAGAACTGCCGACTGAGGACCGCGATACCGCCGTCTCGAGCGAGGCAGAACAATGAGCGTCGTCATCATCGGAACGCTGGACACGAAGGCCGAAGAGATCGGCTTCGCTAAGGACGTTCTCGAGGCCCAGGGTGTCGACGTTCACGTGGTCGACGCCGGCGTGATGGGCGAACCGGGACCGGCGGTCGAACCGGCAACGACAGCGGCGGAGGTCGCGGATGCAGCGGGAACGACGCTCGAGCACCTTCGCGAGGAGGGCGACCGCGGCGAGGCGATAGCGGCGATGGGGGAGGGCGCGACCGAAATCGCCCAGCGGCTCTACGATGCGGGCACCCTCGACGGCATCCTCGGCTTGGGCGGATCGGGAAACACCTCGATCGCGACGGCGGCCATGCGGGCGCTGCCCGTCGGCGTGCCGAAGGTCATGGTGTCGACGATGGCGTCGGGCGATACGGAGCCCTACGTCGGGGCCCGGGACGTCACGATGATGTACTCGGTCGCGGACATCGAGGGGTTGAACCAACTTTCGCGACGGATCATTGCTAACGCCGCTCTGGCGATAGTCGGGATGGTCGCGAACGACCCCGACGTCGACGCTGAAGAACGACCCACGGTCGCCATGACGATGTTCGGCGTCACGACGCCCTGCGTGCAGGCGGCCCGCGAGCGACTCGAGGACATGGGCTACGAGGTCATCGTCTTCCACGCGACCGGAACGGGCGGCCGCGCGATGGAATCGCTCGTCGAGGAGGGTATCGTCGACGGTGTCCTCGACGTCACGACGACCGAGTGGGCCGACGAACTGGTCGGCGGCGTCTTGAGCGCCGGGCCGGAGCGACTCGAGGCGGCCGGCGACGAGGGCATCCCGCAGGTCGTGTCGACGGGGGCACTCGACATGGTCAACTTCGGACCGCGCGATTCGGTCCCCGAGGAGTTCGAGGGACGAGAGTTCCACATCCACAACCCGCAGGTGACGCTCATGCGGACGACGCCCGAAGAGAACGCCGAACTCGGGGAGATCATCGCCGAGAAACTCAACGCAGCAACCGGCCCAACTGCGCTTGCACTCCCGCTCGAGGGCGTCTCGGCGATCGACGTCGAGGGAGAGGACTTCCACGATCCGGAGGCCGACGAGGCGCTGTTCGACGCGCTGCGGTCGACGCTCCAGGACGATATCGAACTGTTCGAACTCGAGACCGACATCAACGACGAAGCCTTCGCTGCGGCGCTCGCGGAGACGCTCGACGAATACATGCGAGACGCTGGTCGAGCCCCGTGACGGGGGTTCGACGTCGAAAACGGTCGATAGAATGCAGACCGAGCCGGGGTCGATGATGTGGATAGTACCCGACTCGGTACCGTCCCTTCGTCGGCAGCGAGAATAGCGCTATCGTCAGGAATTTCGACTATTGGCTGGCTGCCCGGCCATCCGCTGGCCCGGAACCGGCACCCTCACCGTTTTCGGCGGGGACCGTGAAGAAGAACGTCGTCCCTTCCTCGGACTCGGATTCGGCCCAGATACGGCCATTGTGTGCCGTCACGATGCGTTTGCAGATAGCGAGACCGATACCGGTTCCGGGGTACTCATCACGGGCGTGGAGGCGATTGAACACCTCGAAGATGTCGTCGGTCAGCTCCGGGTCGATTCCGATCCCGTTGTCGCGGATCGAAAATTTCCACTCGTCGTCTCGTCGATCGGCGGAGACGTGAATGTCCGGTGGATCGTCGCCCGCATACGTGATGGCGTTATCGATGAGGTTCTGGAAGAGGAGAACGAGTTGCCGCTCATCCCCGCTCACAGTGGGGAGGTCGTCCGACGTGATGGTCGCCTCATGGTCATCGATCGCTACCTGAAGATTCTCGCGTACCTCCTCGAGGACTGTCTCGCAGTCAACCGGTTCAAAGTCCTCGTCGTACGTATTCACCTGAGAATACTCGAGCAACGCATCGACCATCTTCCGCATCCTGTCGGCGCCATCGACGGCGTACTCGATGAACTCCTGTGCCTCAGTATCGAGGTCATCGCCGTAGCGATTGTCGAGCAACTGGAGATAGCTCGAGACCATCCGTAATGGTTCTTGCAGGTCGTGAGAGGCGGCGTGGGCGAATCGTCTGAGCTCCTTATTTGAGCGTTTCAGTTGCGCGTTGGTCTGTTCGAGCTTGCGCTCGTACTCCTTCCGATCGGTAATGTCGCTCGCCATCCCGATCCACTCGACGATGGTCCCGTCGTCATCTAGCATCGGGACCGCACGCGAGAACGTCCAGCCGAGGCTCCCATCGACCTGCTCTACCCGGTGTTCCAACTCGAAGGTGCTCTTAGTTCGGATCGCGTCGTCGATCGCCTTCTTAACACGCTCCTGATCATCCGGATGAATGTATTTATCGAGCCAATCGCTGGTCGATTCGTGTGTATCGGCGATGAAATCCTTCCCCTCGAGCTGGTGCATTTCACTCCAATCCGGGCTCATGCGATACACGACATCCGAGCTCGCGTTGACCAGTGCTCGAAACCGCTCTTCGCTTTTCTGCAGGGCCTCCTCAGCCTCTTTGCGCTCAGTGATATCGCGCGTCGTCCCGGCGATAGCTTCGACGTCCCCCTCAGCATCGAATACGGGTGCAAAAATGTAGTCGTAGATTCGACGCCCGCGCTCAGCGTGTTCGAACGCTACTTCGCCACGGATCGGCTCTTTCGTCGCGACGACCTGGTCGATCTCGCGTTCGTGCATTTCCGCGTGCCACGGCTCGTAGCCGTTTTCTCGCAAGGTGTTTCCGATGGACTCCTCGTAGGTTTGCCCCCACATCTCCAGCAGCGCGTCGTTGGCGAATATGAATCGGTAATCGAGGTCGAACGCGTAGACGAGGTCGGGAGTACTGGAGATGATTGTCTCGTAGAGGCGCCGTTCCTGCTCGGCCTCGATCGGCAATGCCGTCGTCTCGGTCTCCGTTTCCGGTCGGTCGGGACTAGCGGTCCTCGTGGTGGACTCCGCATTTTCGAGTTCGAGGGCGTACGCGATCGTTTCCCCTACCTCTGCGAGTAATTCTCGTTCAACTGCGCCAAATCCGTGCGGACGGTCGGTGGCAAGTTGCAAGACGCCGTACAGCGATTCTTCGTAAACGAGAGGGATGACCGCCCAGGGGCGGTCGTTCTGTTCTGGATTCCGGCGGCGCTCCTCGCAACGCGAGTCGTCAACGAGATCCTGCCCGATCGTGATCTCCCGTGTACGCACTGCCTCCTGCATCAGCGCTGCTCGAGGCGAGTCCGCGGTAAGCGCGATTTCATCGACCGTCTGCTCCGGGAGTCCGGCGGACGCCGTTGGAACCACCGCCTCTTTTGCCGAATCATAGCGACCGATCCACGCAAACGAGTACAACGCCGAGGCTGCGAACGTCTCACAAACGCGTTGTTGGAGGTCGTCTGTAGTGCTGCTCGGAAGCAAGGCGCGGGTGACTTCTCCTGTCACCTCGGTTATGGAGTGGCGCCCGGCGGAACTCATTGAATGGGTTCTCTCGCTAGAGGGGGTTTATCCTATCGGTTCTGACAACAGCAAATAGCCCGCAAGCGGTTGGCGGACAGCCAATTGTCACAGACCCCCATAATTACCCATCAGCGATGACAGGACACGGTCGATCCGAAACTGTCACCCTAACACTCGAGCGCGCGACCGATCTCGAGGGCGCGTTGCCGACTGTCGGAGAGTCCGTCGCTGACGAAGATCGAATAGTACAGGTCGCCGTCGGCAGTGGCGCCGCCACACGACCGCTCGAGTTCCGTTCCCTCGTCAGTGTCGGCGATCGTCCCCGTCGCATCGCCGATGGAGACGGTCTCACCGCCGCGAGCGAACAGTCGCGGTCCGTCGCTGGTCGTCACCGTAATCGTTTCGCCGTCGCCGCGGTAGGACAGCGTGACCTGTTGGCGCTTTTCGTCGGGGAACTCGTAGCTGGTGACCTTCTCCAGCGCGAATGCGTCCGGGACCGTTGCAGCCGGTGGCTGCCCGACGGCGAACGGAACAGCATCGTCAGCAGCGTCGACGGTTTCGTGGCTCTCGATCGACGGTAGCACGATTTCATCGACGCTCTCGCTTCCGTTCTCGTCCGTCGGCGGCTCGAACTCGAAGCGATCGTCGTCGAACCCCGGATCGACCGTGAGGTTTCGATAGGTCGTCTCGAGCGAGACGCCGTCGCCTGCGACGCGGTGCTTGACGGGAAACAGGTGTTCCTGATCGAACCACACGTCGACGGTTTCCGCCGATCGATCCGCGCCGTCGAAGTCGCCGTCGTCCCGCTCCAGCGGAATCACGTACTCGGAGTTACCCACGAGGATAGAGACGGACCGGCCGACCGACTCGTTCGCGGCCGGCTCGAACGCGACCCGATACGCATCTCTCCCGTCGATCGTCGTTTCGTCGATCGACTCGATTTCGTACCGTTCGACGTATCGCTGTTGCTGGGCGTACACTCCCTCGAGGAACGACGACGCGTTCGGATCGATCTCGAGTCGCTGAGCGGAGTCGGCATCCCGATCGTACTGCCATCGCGTGGTGCCGTTGCTGACGATCACCGTGCCGTCGGCGGTCTCGATACGGCTGGCACCGTCGGCGCGGAACTGGACGTCCTCGCGGACGGTCGTCGTCTCACCGTCGATCGTCTGGTTGATTTCGACGGTTGCGGCGAGTTCCGACGGCGGCGTTGCCTCGGTTATCTGCGTCTCGAGGGCCGTGTCGGAGACACCGGTACCGGTACTCGGGACGGCGACACACCCCGCGAGGAGCATCACGAACAGGACGGCGATCGCCGCGGGTATCGCTCGCGTTCCCGCGAATTTGGGGACCATGTTGCATACGTGTTAATCGAGAAACATTACATCTCTGATGATCGATTCGAACGACAGGTCGGAGAGTGCCGTCCACACGGGGACTGTATCGGCACGGCGCGCTCCCTTCTACTGGAAACCCCGATCGTCTCCGTAGCGTATGTCACAGCGTGACCGGGACGGGAAACGGAGAGAAGTGCACCGAACCAGCTACGTTGTTACCGGCTCACGCGTCGTCCGGATCGACGTTGACGTTGCGGTGAAAGACGTTGTCGGGATCGTACGCAGCTTTCACCTCGGCGAGCCGGTCGTAGTTATCGCCGTAGACCTGTTTCGTCCAGTCTTCCCAGTTGCGTTCGTCAACCCCAGTAAAGCCCGCGTACGCTCCCTCCGCACCGGCACGGCGCAGTTCGCGCTCGGTTTCGGCCGCCCAATCGAGGGTCGGCTGGTTCCGGAACTCCTCCCAGTTGCCTTCGATGGTGATCATGTACTCCTTGTCATCCCACGCGTAGGCAGCATCGGTACCGTGGCCGATGTTGCCGCCGAGCGACCAGACACCGACGGCCGACATCGGCGACGGCGCCGCCTCAGTCTGCTCGAGGATGATGTCGCGGATGTCGTCGGTAACCTCGTCGACGAAGACCGACCGGTGGGTGTATTTCCGGCCCCACGGGTACATCTGCGTCCCGAGATCGTGTAATGCCTCGTACGGCATTACGTCGCTCATGTCGAGAAGCGGCTCGGCGATATCGCGAAGCGGCTCGATGACTGCTGCGCCGTCTTCGGGGTCGCCGGCGTAGCAGCCCATGATGGCGACGGCATCCTCGCCGATCAGGTCGTCGGGCATCGGCGGCAAGCCGGGAACGTGTCCGGCGAGGACTATCGTCGTCAGTTCAGCAGGCGCATCGCTCATCACCTGCTGGTGCGTCTCGAGGACCGCTGTCGCAGCATCGTACGGATAGAACACGCCGAGGGCCTGCACCATCGGACCGACCTCGTACAGGTCGAACTCGAAATGAGTGACGACGCCGAAGTTACCTCCGCCGCCGCGGACAGCCCAGAACAGGTCTTCGTTATGGTCGGGCGAGGCCGTCACCAGGTCGCCGTCGGCGGTGACGAGTTCGATACGGCGGAGCGCATCGATGCCGAGGCCGTGCTTCCGGCGGATCCAACCGATGCCGCCGGCAAGCGTGCTCCCGGGGATCCCCACGTCGCCCGCACTGCCGGTCGGGACGGCGAGACCGTGCTTCTGGGTCTCGGCGAGAACATCCTCGGCGCGGGTGCCGGGCTGGACGTGAGCGACCTGTTCCTCGGGGTCGACGCGGACGGCATCCATGTCTTCGAGATCGACGACGAGCCCGTTCTCGACGACGGCGCTCCCGGCCTGATGGTGGGCGCCGCCCCGGATCGAAAGCTCGAGATCCTGCTCGCGGGCAAACCGGATCGCGCGGGCGACGTCGGTCGCCCCCTTCACGCGAGCGACGATCGCGGGGTGCTTCTCGATGAGACCGTTCCAGACGTTCCGGGCGTCTTCGTACTCGTCGCCATCAGGAAGAATAAGATCGCCGCGGAGTTCCTCCCCGAAGTCCTCGAGTGCCCCCTCATCCACCGATGCGATGATACCGAGCGGATGCTCGTGAACTGTCATCGGTATCCACATCACGGTGATCACGTTCATATGCACCGGGTGGGCCACTGTGTCACCCGCTGAACAAGGGAACGAACTACCGAATAGCGGGCAACTGTACTGGGTGAGACCGCCTGCGTTGAGATCTACTCACGACGGATCGACAACGACCGAATCACGCTCTCGAAGCGACGCGTCGACGGGGTCGGCGTCAGTTCGAATTCGATCGAACAGTCCGCGAACCCACTCGTGCAGTTCCGCAGATCGGTTCACGATGACGCCTTCAACGCCGCCCGCAGCGTAAATAACGACGAGAACGGTAAACTGGTCACCAGCGTCGATACAAACGAGCCCGAACGACGGACCATCCCCGACATACAACGCGGCGTCGGACTGCGAAGCGATCGCAGTGAGTTCGTCCTCGTACCGCGTTCTGAGGCAGTCGTACGTTTCCCCCTCGAGGATGATCGTCAGGTCGGTATCGGACTCGCCCGCGGTCCGCTCCCAGACTCGAGGAAGGTTCGGATTGACAACGGTGGGAAAGTACGCGATCGCCGCTCCGCTCGCCGTTCGAAACGTCTCTTCGACGATCTCGAGCGGTCGAAACGCGCCATCGTGACGCTGCAGGACGATGTCAGCGCCTTCGAGAAGTTCGATCGGCGGCGGATCAGCCGTCGGAAATGCCTGGGTAAGCGGCTTGATAGAGACGAGCGTTTCGATCTCCGTAGAGTACCGTTCGAAACGCTCGATAGCGATCTCCCCGAATCGAGTGGCGACGTAGCGTCCGTCTCGCTTCGCGACGAGGTCCGCGTCTTCGAGGTCCCCCAGTGCCCTCGTGACCGTCGATCGGGAAACCGCCAACCGATCGACGAGTTCTCGCGGTTGTAACGGTTCTTCCGCGAGTTCAGCGAGCACGTCCGAGCGCTTTCTGATCGTATCGATTACGTCGGATACATCCCCCATCTTCGCTCATCCCCAGCAGACAAAATTGGTCACTCGAGACGATATTGAAAGTTTCGTTAGAAATAATATCCATATTTAGACGTATTGGTTTACGAGGATAGGCAGAAACATGAATTCTAATTTGTTTAAGTAGAAATAGATGTCGATAGCGCCAGCCTCTCAACCTGTATTGCTGGTTCTGCTTTCGGCTGATGGCTGCTCCCGATCGTAGAGATGTCCGTCTACTGGCTACTGATCAACGATGTGGCCAGCAGACTGTGGGATCCCCGGATATCCCACAGGAAATATTCAGTTAATAGTGTTGAAATCCTCGGTCAGTAGCATCTCTCGCGGCCCTGTTAGTATTTGTATCCGACTGGCAGCGGGTTTAATAGCCTGCTCAGTCCCTTTATCGGTAGTATGGGCGACGATACCGAACAACACGACGATGTCGATGCTAACTCCGAGAGTCCACCAGCCGGTGGAAGGCCCCGCCGCAAGCGATACTGGAGTTAGACCACGTCTACGAGGCACTGGGTCATCCGCGGCGTCGCTACCTCTGCTATACGCTTCTCGAGGACACAGAGTGGACGCTGACCGATCTGGCGACGAAAATCGCCGCGTGGGAGAACGACAGCCCCGATCACGAGGTCACGGCACAGCAGCGAGAACGGGTGTACGTCTCGCTCTATCACGCCCACGTGCCCAAGTTAGTCGATGAGGGCGTCATCACCTTCGATGACGCAACCGAGACCATTACGGCCGCTGAGAACGCTGCTCAAGTTCTGACCGCACTCGAGGGAATGGGAGCGAGTGTCAACAATACCCAAGAAACACACGCCCGGAGTGAAATGGATGACGACGAACAATAACGGCGGAACGGACAGCGAGGACGATCCGACCCTCAACCAGAAGAGCCACTGGCAGCAAACCGCACAGTGGTTATACGAGCCCGATCGTGACGGCGGGCTGACGACCGCGATCGTGTTTGCGATCGCGGAAGCGAAAGACGCCTCCCCGAGTGAGGTGAAGTCCCCGCCACTGTACGAGAGCGTCGATGTCGCCGGTATCGAAGCTGCGTTCTTCGGTCCTCATACGGAGAATGCGTCTCGACAGGGGACCGGAACTGTCGAATTTCGCTACACGAATCAGCTCATCAAGGTACGGAGCGACGGCTGGGTACAGGTCTACGAACGGACCGAAACCGAACTGTCGTGAGCGTTCACCCCGTCTTCGTTTCGAAGTGATATTCTCTCGCGTCCCGCGTCGTTAGGCGCTGGCAGCTGTCACTTCCCATCCTCATCTCGAGTCCGATCGATGCCGTCGATCACGTCGATCGAGACGCTATCGTCCCGCCCGACCTCAGAACCGTTCCCGAATCCGCCGCTGATCACGCGACCGAGCGCCCGCTCGAACGGTTCGTCGAGTTGCTCAACCTCGTCGGGATCGGCCTCGACGAGGAAACCGCTCGTCACGTTCGGCGACGTCGGAACGAAGTACAGCCCTTGTCCGTCGTCCGCCGAGCGGCCGGTTTTGAACGCCGTCATCCAAACGTCGTCCCAGACCTCGAGTTTGACCGGCTGGCGGAGTTCCGTCTGCTCGTTGACCGCGGTTTCGGCGGCCGTCTTCGAGGCGTTGTAGACGACGCGGACGCCGGGAAGCGCGTTGGCACTGGTATCGATCGCTCGTTCGACGACGGCACCGAGTGCCGTCCGCGCTACCAAGCCGGTTGCATAGAGCAGCCCCAACAGCAGACTGCCCGAGACGGCGACCCGAAGCAGCGCCGTCAGTCTGGTACGGACCATCTCATTCGCGATGAGCGTCTCGAGAAACCACTCGGGAACCAGCAGATCGGGCGTGAATCCGTCGACGAACCCGTACAGGACGTAGCAAAGGTAGCCGATGACGAGGATCGGCGCGAGGACGATCAGGCCGCGGGAGAAATCTCGTTTCCAGGAAGCCATGTAATGACGAGCGGTGGTAGCTATCTAAGCTCGGGCAGCCGTCGGGTTCAACGTTTCGACACTCGAGCGACTAGTGGGTCCCACCGTTCCCGGTGAGGTCGATATACAGGACGGCGACGTGACGACGGCCCACACTGCAGTCCACGATAATCGGTGATTAGATCGTAGTAGAAGGCGACACTACGGAGCCAGGGGTTCGTCAGAGGACGCGATCGCCTCCGCGCTACAGGATAATCCCGACGGCGGGACTGTCACGATCACCCTGACCGCCGACCGCAAGACGGGACGCGTACTCGGCGCGAGCCTGGTCAGCGAGTACGGCGAGGGCGCTGTCCATCGCAGCCACGCGGTCGTCGGAGCCCTCGAGGAGGGGGCGACCGTGTTCGATCTGGAGAACTACGACCTCCCCTACGCCCCGCCGTTCAACACTACGTGGGATCCCGTACTCGTTGCGGCGAAGGTACTCTCCGGGAAATTGCGATAACCCGTTTCAGTCGAGGGTTCCGTCCCTCCGGAAGACTACTCGTTCACTGCGGGACGACTGTGTCCAATCACTCCCTCTCCCACAGCCATATTCCCGTGTGGACCTTCGATGGGATATGGGATTAGAAGGCGAGCGAGCGCCCGAGTTCACGCTTCCGAGCACCGCCGGCGACGAGGTGTCGCTTTCGGACCGACTCGAGGACGGTCCAGCCGTCGTCATCATCAACCGGGGCCACTGGTGTAGCTTCTGTGCGGAACAGCTCCAGACGTTCAGCGAGGTTTCCTACGACCTCTGGTTCAACGAGAACGTGGATATCCTGCCGGTCGTGACCGATCCACTGGCGCGCGTCACTGAAATGCGCGATCGGTACGACCTCGAGATCCAACTGCAGGCTGATCCCGACGGCGAAGTCGCTGAGCAGTACAGCGGAACGGAAGAAACGAGCCACGGTCTCACCGGCATCTCGGGCGTGTACGTTATCGACGAGGAGGGGACGGTTCGGTTTGAACAGGTCGCAGACCACCCCGCCGATCGCACCTACGGCAACTGGGTCCGGTACTTCATCCGGAACGACTACGAGGATCCGTTCAGCGAGTAGCTGGTAGTTTCGGCTTCTACCGCCAGTTCGGGAAACGGTCGGAATCCGGTCGGCTCAGCTCCCTGGCCGCCGTCGCGGCCGGACAGGGGTAGCGAACTCGTTGCGACTACGGGGTCTGCTCAGCAGCGGGAGAGACGCGTCCCGCCGGTTACAGTTCGACTGGGGATGCCGACTCGACGTCGAATCGGGTGACTTCGGGGTCGCCCGAGAGCAAATCCGGGAGCGCCTCCTCGAACGCTTCGAAGTGGTCGGTTTCCGCGTGCGCTCCGAAGGCGGCCTCATCCTCGTATCGCTCAAAGATTCGGAACACGTTCGGATCTTCGACGTCCGTTGTGACTCGATAGTCGACGACGCCGTCTTCCTCACGGGAGCGTTCGGCCAGGTCCGCTACGAGCTCGAGGGCGTCGTCGCGTCGATCCGGATCGATCGGAAACGTCGCGTGGATGACGAGCATCGCACTCACATGGACCGACGAGCCACAAAGTTCTATCCCGATTGTGCACCGGCCGCACATGACGCGATTTATGTGGAGTATCCGCTCCGTCTGCCGCAGCGTTGCCGCCTTCCGGAAGGACCGGGCGGTTGTTCGAGCCTGATCGCAGCAGCGAACGCACGACGGAGGTCGATGGGCCGTCGCGGAACGCGCCAAGCTATCCGACGAGAACGCGGATCACAGGGACGGTTACCCACCGGTGAACAGCCCACTCTACGAAGCCGAAGCGAAGCTCGCCGACGAGTCGACACCCCGCAGTTCGGAGAGAACGGTCGACAGAGGTCTGGAACCAGACGGGACGATTATCGATCAATCGTCCGCCGTCGAAGCGTGTTCGGTTGCTCGACTTCGTAACTCGGCCGCCATCGCGGGAACATCGTCCGTCGAGACGGAGCCGTCGGTCTCGAGTTCCGCGAGTGACTTCGGGAACTCGCGACGTTCCTTGTGAATCGCGAGTCCGGCCTTCGCTCCCTGTCCCATCGCGACGGGGATCTGGTTATGTCCGGGCGTCAAATCGCCGACCGCGTACAGGCCGTCGACCGACGTTCGGCCGTGATCGTCGACAGCAACTGTGCCGTCATCGTTGATATCCGCGCCGAGCGACGCGGCGAGCCCGTTGTTGTACTCGGAGCCGTACATCGCGAAGCCGCCCCGGTACTCGCGGACCGCTCCGTCGGCGAATTCGAGGGCCTCGAGCCAGCCATCGTCACCGTTCCGGACGCCAGTCACATCCTCGCGAACGATATCGACAGGGTGGTGCTCGAGCATCGTCGCCGTCTCGTCGCTCCAAGTCGGCTCGTCGCCGCGGAGCAGCAGATCGACGTCGTCGGTGAAATTGAGCATGATCATCGCGACGTAGGCGGCGCTGTCGCCGCGGCCCATCACGTAGACCGGCTCGTCGACGAACGCGTATGCGTCGCAGTGGAGACAGTAGTGCAGTCCGCGTCCAGTTCGGGGCAGCGGCGGGTCGGGTCGCCCGTCCGAAAAACCGGTCGCCAAAACGACGCTATCCGCGGTGGCCGATCCATCCGTCGTCTCGAGCACGAACGAATCGTCGACCCGCTCGATGTCCGTGACGAACTCCTGGCGGTAGTCGGCACCGTACGAGCGGAGCTGCTCGACGGCCGTCTCGAGGAGTTTGTTACCCGACACGGATTCGGGAACGCCGATGACGTTGTGCGTCTCCTGCATCATCGCGGCTCGACCGCCGCCCCGGTCGAAGACTGCGGTTTCGTGGCCGAGCCGCGTCGTGTAGAGGGCTGTCGTCAGGCCGGCGGGACCGCCGCCGACGACGGCGACTTCGTATCGAGATTCGGTCGGGGAATCGGTGGATATCGTCATCTTGGGTAACCTACAGTAATCCAGTTACGCTTAGTTAGCAATAAGTGTCAGCTAACCTGTCGATCATTCGGTTACCGGCCGGTAACCGTCCTCAGTGGAGCGGACGCAGAAGCGATCGTAACGTAACCAACTACTAGTAACTAGGTTACGATGCGTAACTATATACCGATCTGAGACGAAGCGACTCGTATGGGCGACTCAACGCAGCAACTGGAAGTGTGGTGCGCGGGCGAAGACTGGTGTCCGATTACGTCAACTGCGACGCTAATCGGAAAGAAGTGGCACACTGTGGTCGTTCATCGGCTGCTCGAAAACGGTCCGCTCGGGTTCAATGCACTCAAAGAAGAAGTCGGAGGGATATCCAGTAAGGTGCTCTCGGACGTCCTCGAGGATCTCGAACAAAAGCAACTGGTCAACAGGGAGATCGTCAACGAAAAACCGGTCCGGGTCGAGTACTCGTTGACGGAGCTGGGCGAATCGCTCGAGCCAGTGATCAGGGAAATGGCAGAATGGGGAAAAGAGCACTTGACGACTGCACCGGACGAAAACAGTTCAGTCGCATAGGTCATCGAAATGTGATGGGCTCAAACGACGTTGATACGGTATCGTAGAGAGAATGGGGTCTCGAAACCACTGAGCCCCACTCTCAAGTATGAGCACGTGGTCGGCGGAGGTAGTGGAACGACGTAATATCCTTCGAATGCTGCTGCTGGCCGTCTTAGTCGTATCTGGCGGGTATCTTGCGATTGCGTGGGTCAACGCACCGACTAACGCGACCGCTGCCGCGGCGAATCAGACGCAGTTACCGCTCGAGGATCGGACGCCGGTCGTCGAGGACCGTGGTGGGGCGACCGTCATTACGACCGATCCGCCGGCGGGAAGCGACGGCCTCGGGGCTATCGTCGCGTTCAGTGCCGACGGACGGCCGCTCTACCACAACGATACGTACGGGAACTACTTCGATGTCGATCCCGATCCACCCGGCTCGAAGACCGTTCTGTACGTCGCGGGAAGCCGGTACGACTCGTGTCCAGACAGGCTCCAAGCAGAGAGAGACAGCGCCGGTGACGACGGCTGTGCTGAAGTCGCGGTCGAACGCGTCAACCTCACGACGGGGACGACCGAGCGGCTACACACTGCCGTCACCGGCTGGGACATCTGGCACGACGTCGACCGGATCGACGACCACCGACTCCTCGTGGCCGACATCGCTCGAGATCGCGTGTTCACGCTGAACACCACCACCGACGAGGTAACCTGGGAGTGGCGCGCCGAGGAAGACCTCGATCCGGACAGCGGCGGACAGCCCGGCGATTGGACCCACGTCAACGACGTCGAACTGCTCGAGGACGGTCGGGTGATGGTGAGTCTCCGGAATCAGGACCGAGTCGCCTTTCTCGAACCGGGTGACGGACTCCAGCGTGACTGGACGCTCGGTGCCGAGGACGCGTACGGGATCCTCTACGAGCAGCACAATCCGGACTACATCCCGTCCGCCCGCGGCGGCCCGGCGGTGATCGTCTCCGATTCGGAGAACAATCGCGTCGTCGAGTATCAGCGCCAAAATGAAACGTGGATGCGAACCTGGGAGTGGCAAGACGAGCGACTGCAGTGGCCACGCGACGCCGACCGACTCCCCGGTAGCCATACGCTCGTGACGGATTCCAAGGGTGATCGGGTGCTCGAACTCTCGGAAACCGGTGACGTCGTCTGGAGCGTGGATATCGCGACACCCTACGAAGCGGAGCGTCTCGGAACCGGCGATGAGAGTACAACCGGGCGGAGTACGGCTGCGCTTGCGAACGGGTCCGTCGACGCAACGGCCGCTGAAACGGATCGAACCTCGAAGACCGGACTTTCCTGGCTCGTCGCCTTCATCACCGGCCCGGTAGTCAACGGCGTCCTTCATGCAGCCCCGACGTGGATGACGATTGGAGATCTGCTGGTCGCCGGAGTATTCGGTATCACAGCCGTGACGGGCGGCATCGCAGAGGTATACTGGTCGGGAGTCGGCCGACGACTACTGGAACGGTTGCGATGAAAGACGAAATTTCACTCGTGGTCAACCCCTCGTAACGGATCGCCGGGCGAATCGGATCTCGTACCGGCTTCGATATCGAAAGTCATAGCTCGAGCGCGGCAGAATCTCGGGCGATGTCGTGGCTCATCCTGTTCATCGCTGGCCTCTTCGAAATCGCGTGGGCGATCGGGCTCGCCTACTCTGATGGCCTCTCGAAGCCGCTGCCGACGGTTGGGACGGGTATCGCGCTCGTCATCAGTATGGTGTTGCTCGCGAAAGCGGTCCAAGACCTCCCGATCGGGACCGCCTACGCCGTCTGGACGGGGATCGGTGCCGTGGGAACCGCAACGCTCGGGATCCTGCTCTTCGACGAGCCGGCGACGGCCGCGCGCCTCCTCTTTATTTCCGTGATCGTCGTCGGAATCGTCGGCCTCAACCTCGTTTCCGGCGGCCATTAGCGGTGTATTCGGTTCTCGGCTGTGAGAACCGACTGGCGCCGTCGTTGATCACTCACACCGCTCGACGGCAGCCCCGTGCTCGAGCAATACCCAGCCGGAACCGCCGTATCTGAAAGCGTCCCGTAGGCATATGTAGCGAGTCAGTGTAGTCCGACGAGAATTATGTCAGACGCAGCTGACGGGCTGTTTCATCAGTCGACCGACCTCGAGGCCGAGTCGCCGACGCTGATCGAAGGGTTGCCGGGCCACGGACTGGTCGCGTCGATCGCCGTCGATCAGCTCACCGACCAGCTCGGGCTCGAGGAGTACGGCTCGATCCGATCCGACGCCTTTCCGCCCGTCGCCTCGTTCACGGACGGGCTCGTGCAGGATACGGTCCGCGTCTACGGCGGCACGGAGCCGGAGATCATGACGCTCCAGAGCGACGTTCCGATCCCGGAAGACGCGTTCGACGACTTGAGTCAGTGTGTCCTGGAGGAACTGGTCGACGATTTCAGCCGAGCCATTTTCCTCGCCGGGGCGCCGGCCCAGTCCGAGGACCAGCAGGGCGAAGTCGTCGGCGTCGCGACGACCGAGGAACTGAAGACGGAACTCGAGGATGCTGGAATCGATCTGGCGGAGGACTCCGGTGCCGTAAGCGGTGTGACCGGGGCACTCATCAACGCGTGCTATCAGGCCGACGTACCGGCAGCGCTGCTGCTCGTCCGTGCGGATCCTCGGCTCCCGGATCCGGCCGCGGCGCGGTCCGTCATCGAGACGGCGCTCGAGCCCCTCGTCGAGTTCGACATCGATACGACCGAACTTCGCGAGCAGGCGGAGGAGATTCAACGCCAGAAACAGCAGGTTGCACAGCAGTTACAGCAGGCACAGGGCCAACAGGACGAACCGATTCGAGGAATGTTTCGGTAGGACAGGCTCGACGGTCGCCAGTCGCAGACGACAGTCGACAGCCGACGGCCGACAGTTGAACAAGGGAGTCGGCTCGAGCGTGAGACACTGCTTCCGCAGACAGCGCGTCGTAGCCGGTCGGAGCTAGCTGGTACCTCGGACTCGAGGCAGACTCACACTTGGCTCGACAATCGGTAGTTCTCGGAGTGATATTAGGACGCCCCGCAGAGCTGTGTAAACAGAATCTGTATCTATAATACACGAAAAGCTTTTGATGATAGTAGATGACCCTCTCCACAGGATCTGTTACCATGTCCCGCAACGTTTTCGACGCGAGCGAATACGAACGCCGGGTCGATCGGACGAAAGAGCGGTTGCGCGAGGAGAACCTCGACGCGATCGTCGTCGCCGATCCGGCCAATATGAACTATCTCACGGGCTACGACGGCTGGTCGTTCTACGTTCACCAGGCGGTTATCGTGACGGCCGAGCGCGACGACCCCGTCTGGGTCGGCCGGGAGATGGACGCGAACGGTGCGCGGGCGACGACCGTCCTCCCGGAGGACAGCATCCGGTCGTACAGCGACGACCACGTCCACTCCCCGTACGACCTCCACCCGATGGATTACGTCGCGGGCGTCCTCGAGGAACTCGAGGTCGCGGACGGGCGGATCGGCCTCGAGATGGACGCGTCGTACTTCACCGCCAAGTCCTACACGCGACTGCAGGAGAACTTTCCGGAGGCGGACTTCGAGGACGCGACGCTGCTGGTCGGCTGGGTTCGGATCAAGAAATCCGAGCGGGAACTCGAGTACATGCGCGAGGCTGCACGGATCTCCGAGAACGCCATGCAGGCGGGCCTCGACGCGATCGAGGCCGGCGTGCCGGAGTACGAGGCGGCGGCCGCGATCTACGAGCAACTCGTCAGGGGGACCGAGGAGTACGGCGGCGACTACCCCTCGATCGTGCCGCTGATGCCCTCGGGCGATCACACGGGGACGCCGCACCTGACCTGGACCGACCGCGAGTTCGAGGACGGCGACCCGGTCATCATCGAACTCTCGGGCTGTCGGCACCGCTATCACTCGCCGCTGGCCCGGACGACCTTCGTCGGCGACCCGCCCGCGGAACTCGAGGAGACCGCGGACATCGTCGTCGAAGGGATCGAAGCCGCCCTCGACGCGGTCGAACCGGGCGTCACCTGCGAGGCCGTCGAGGCTGCCTGGCGCGAGACGATCGCCCAGTACGGCCTCGAGAAGGAGGATCGCATCGGCTACTCGATGGGGCTTGGCTACCCGCCGGACTGGGGCGAACACACCGCCAGTATTCGTCCGGGAGACGAGACCGAACTCGAGGAGAACATGACCTTTCACATGATCCCCGGCATCTGGACCGACGAGATCGGCATGGAGATCAGCGAGACGTTTCGCGTCACGGGTAGCGGCGCGGAGCCGCTGGCGGACTTCCCGCGACGGCTGTTCACGGCGTAACCGCACTACCCCGGCCCACCACCTGCTCACGACACCAGGGTCGAAGGCGCTAACGGCTCGACGACGTCCGTCCCGGCCTGGAGCGGTTGCACGACGCCGAATACGAGCTGTACGTCGTTTCGAACGGGAGCGAGGAGATGGTCGACCGCGGGGATCTCGACGACCTCCTCGAGGAGACGATCAGCGCCGACGAACTCTCCCAGTTCAAGCCGGGGTCGGAGCTGTATCGCCACGCCGCCGATCGAATCGGCACGCCCGTCGAGGAGATCGCGTTCGTCGCGGCGGGCTGGTGGGACGTGCCGGGCGGGATCAACGCCGGGATACAGGATGTCTGGGTCGACCGACAGGATACGCTGTGGGGACCCTACGAGACGGAACCCGACCTCACGATCGAGAGCTTCCACGAGCTCGCCGGCGAACTGGAGACCGAGTGATTTGCCGTTGGACACCGTACATGATTCGGGCAGCTCCCCGAGATACTGCATAGTGTGCGGCCACACTAGGTTTTTCAAATCGAATCCCGTACCGACGAGTATGAGCAGTGAACGGGTCGATGCCGAGAGCAAAGTTTCGGGAAATCAGGCGAACATTCCGTCCAGAATTCGTCGCGAACTCGATATCGACGACGGCGATCAGCTTCGCTGGCGCCTCGAGGACGACGGGAGCGTCCGCGTCGAGGTCGTCCGGCAGAAAAGCGGAACGTTCGCCGAGTTCGACGGCTACGACGGGACGGAAGCGACCGACGTGACGACCGACCACGACGCCTGGGGCGTCGACGGCGAGTAAATGCCTCGCGCACTCGTCGATACGTCGGTCCTCTTCGCAGCCGCCTACAGACGGGATAGCGCGCACGAGACTGCGCTTCCGGTGCTCCGCGGTATCGACGACGGATCCCTCCCGGAAGCGGTCGTCCTCGACTACGTACTCGCGGAAACGCTCAGCGGGCTCACGACGCACGCCGGACACGGTGCTGCCGTCGATCTGCTCGATCGCATCGAGGAAAACGCGCGCTTCCACATCGATTCGCTCTCTGCGGACGCCCTCGCGACGGGAAAAGCGCTGTTCCGGCAGCACGAACCCCTCTCGTTCGTCGACGCTTGCATCGTCGCGTACATGAAAACCGAAGGACTCGGTTACCTCTACGCTCTCGACGACGATTTCGACGTCGCTGACGACGTCTATCGACTCGAGACGGCGACGAACCCGTACGACCCGAGTTAATCCGGTACTCTCGAGCGGGACCATCCGACCCGTTCACGGTGAAGAAAACGAGACGCCGCCCGAGCGCCGCCCTCGAGACTTACTGCGAGAGCGCGGCCGCAACCGATTCGATCGGATGCGGCGGGTCGTCGCAACCGTCGTACGCCGATAGCTGGGTCCGGCAGGACGCGCCGGGCGCGACGACCCGGTCGCCGTCGCTCGCGGCGATCTGATCGAACAGGATCTCGCCGATAGCTCGACTGAGCGAGTAGTGTTCGGCCTCGTAGCCGAACGAGCCGGCCATCCCGCAACAGCCCGAATCGAGGGCGTCGACCTCGTAGCCGACCGCCTCGAGGACCGCCGCCGCGTGGCCGTCCTTCTTCGTGGCCTTCTGGTGGCAGTGGCCGTGGTAGGTCAGGGTCTCGGCCGGATCGGCGCGGTCCGTCGGCAACGCCGCGGCGAGGTCGAACCGGTCGAGGTACTCGCAGACGCCGTAGGTGTTCGCGGCGAGCCGTTCAACGTCGGGACCCGAGAGCAAGTCCAGGTAGTCCGACTGGAACATGACGGCGTCGGAGGGCTCGACGAGGACGACCTCCCAGCCGTCCTCAACGAACGGCGCCAGCACGTCGACGGTCGTCCGCGCCCGCTCGCGGGAGACGTCGAGGAGCCCTTTCGAGTGGGCCGGCCGGCCCGTCGACGAGACGCCGTCCGGAATCCGGACGTGGACGCCCGCCGTCTCGAGAACCTGAACGGCCGCTTTCCCGGCCCGCGGGTGGTTGTAGTTCGTGTACGTGTCGGGGAACAGTAGCACCTTCCGGTCGGCCTCCGCGAGGGGGACGCGAGGGCCGCGGTCGGCGAACCACGCCTCGAAGCTCTCGCTCGCGAAACTCGGCAGGTCGCGCTCGCGGGCGATCCCGAGGGTTTTCTCGGCGAGCAGGTCGGCGCCGGGAAGCGACGCGGCCAAGTTCGACAGCGGGGCGAGCGCGCTTCCGACCGCGTTCAGTCGGTCGACGTTCGCGAAGAGCCGATCGCGCAGACCCACACCGTGTTTCCGGTGGGCCGCGTGCTCGACTTCGGCCTTGAGCTTCGCCATATCGACCTCGCTCGGGCAGTCCCGCGCACAGCCCTTGCAGCCGATACAGAGATCCATCACCTCCGCCAGGAACTCCTCGTCGGTGGCGTCGGTCTCGAGGTCGCCGCTCATCGCGGCCCGCAGCATGTTCGCCCGGCCGCGCGTGCTGAGCCCCTCCTCCTCGGCCGCGCGGTAGGTCGGGCACATCACGCCGCCGGTGGTCTCCTGCTCGCCGCGACAGCCGGCGCAGCCGTGGCAGAGTTCGACCATGCCCTGAAAGCCGTTGTCGGTGTCCCACTCGAGGGTCGGCACGAGCGCCGGATCGAACTCGTAGTCGGGGTCGAACCGCAGGTGCTCGGTCATGTCGTGGTCGCCGCAGACGGTGCCCGGATTGAGCAGCCAGTCCGGGTCGAAGGCCGTCTTCAGCTCCCGGAACAGGCCCCAGACGTCGTCGCCGTAGAGCTTGCGGTTCCACTGGGTGCGCGCCCGGCCGTCACCGTGTTCACCAGACACCGACCCGCCGTAGCGGACGACGAGGTCGGTCACGTCGTCGGCGAGCGACTCGAAGTCCTCGAGGCCCGCGTCGGTTTTCGTGTTCACGAGCGGCCGCATGTGCATACAGCCCGGGCCGGCGTGGGCGTAGAAGCTCGCGAACGTGTCGTAGTCCTCGAGCACCGCGCGGAAGTCGGCGACGTAGTCCGCGAGGTGCTCGGTGGGAACGGCGGTGTCCTCGATGAAGGAGATGTGCTTCTCGTCCGACGTTCGCGAGAGGAGAATGGGCGCCGCGCTCTTGCGGAGCTTCCAGAGTTCGGCGATTCCCTCGGAGTCGTGGGCCTCGAGGGCGTCGAAGGCCCGGACCGGCGCTTCGCTGTCGGCGCCGCCGTCATCGAGATCCTGATCGGCGTCCCTGGGCAGCCGGTCGGCCAATAGGTCGGCGACTTGCTCGCGGCCGTGGTCGTCGTCTTCGGCGTAAAACTCGACGAGTAGCGCCGTCTCGGTACCCGCGGGAAGCCGTTCGACGAGGTCGGCGAACTCCTCCGTTCGCCGAGCGAGATCGATTAGGACGTCGTCGATCGCCTCGACGGCGGCCGGATCGTGATTTCGCACGATTGTGTCGACGTCGGCCATCGCCTCGAGCAGATCGCGGTAGGTCAACAGCGCCACCGACGTCGTCTCGGGGACGGACTCGAGCGAGACGGTCGCCTCCGTCACCACGCCGAGGGTGCCCTCGCTACCGGCGAAGACGCGGGCGAGGTTGACGGTGGCGTCGGGATCAGGGTCAGGGCCAAGAGCGGCCTCGGATTCGCCCTCGGCGTTCCCGATCTCGAGCGATCCCTCCCGGCGCTCGTCGAACGCATCGGGCTCGCCGTAGGCTTCGGCGACTAGCCGGTCGAGGTTGTACCCCGACACGTTGCGCTTTAGCTGCGGGAAGGCGTCGGCGATCGTACCGGCGTCCTCGTCGATCACGCGGACCAGCGCGGCGTAGATCCGCTCGAGGCGGTCGCCGTCCGGATCGGCCCGCTCGCGGAGTTCGCGGACCGTCACCTCGCCGAACCGTTCGACCGAGCCGTCGGCGAGGACGACCTCGCAGGCCTCGACGTAGGCGTCAGTTTTCCCGTACTGCAGCGAGTGGGCGCCCGTGGAGTTGTTCCCGATGGCACCGCCGACGGTGCTGCGGTTCCCGGCGGCGGGATCCGGCGCGAACTTCAGGCCGTGGGACTCGAGTTCGCCGTTGAGGTCGGCCAGCACCGCGCCCCCCTGAACGGTCGCTCGCCGGGTTTCGGGGTCGATCTCGAGGACGTCGCCCATGTGGGTCGTGAAATCGAGGACGACGGCCTCGTTGACCGCCTGGCCGGCGAGGCTGGTGCCGCCGCCGCGGGGGAGCACGGGAATCCCCTCGTCGGCGCAGTAGGCGACGACGCTCGCGACGTCGGCCGTCGACCGCGGGAAGACGACGCCGACGGGCATCTGCTCGTAGGCGCTGGCGTCGGTCGCGTACAGTTGTCGGGAGTAGTCGTCGAACCGCACCTCGCCGTCGATGCGCTCGCGCAGCGCCGCGACGAGGTCGGACTGGTCGACGTCGCCGCCGACGTAGTCGTAGTCGGCTCGCGGATCCGCGGCCGGATCGTCGGCGCGCGGATCGGCGGGCGGTCCGAGGGTCGTCTCGTCGAGCGTCGACGTCTGATCGCTGTGGTCGGTCGTCGACGAGCCGTCGACCCGATCGGTCGTCGAATCCGGGTGTTCCGTAGCCATCGTGACTCGTCACTCGTCAGTCGACTCCGGTCGGTAGACGACGTTCTCGAGCGCGTCCCCCTCGCCTTCGTCGCCCTCGTCGGCCTCGAGCGCGGCCACGTTGGTCGCGACGATGTCGGCCAGCCGGTCCCAGTGTTTCGGCGTGTGGCCGCCGGTGTGGGGCGTGAGCAGGCAGTTCTCGAGATCCCAGAGCTCGTGGTCGTTGGGCAGGGGTTCGGGATCGGTGACGTCCAGCGCGGCGCCGCGGATGCCGTTGTGCTGCAGCGCCGAGACCAGCGCGTCGGTGTCGACGAGGCCGCCGCGGGCCGCGTTGACGAGGACGGCGTTCGGCGGCAGCGTCGCGAGTTCGTCCTCGCCGACGAGCCCGCGGGTGAGATCGTTCAGCGGGCAGGCCAACACGACGTAGTCGCTGCGGGAGAACGCCGCGTGGATATCGGCGTCCTCGAAGCCGAGCACCTCGTCGGTCGGCCCGCCCTTCGAAGGCGTATAGCGGATGCCGATCGTCTCGACTTCGAACCCCTCGAGGCGCTTGACGACCTCCTGGCCGATAGAGCCGAGACCGACGATCGTGACCGTGCTGTCGGTGAACTCGTGCGACTGGAAGTGGCGCCACTCGCCGTTTCGCTTGCGGCGCCACCCCTCGTGGAGATTGCGAGCGAAGACGAGCATGTTGGCGATCGTCTGCTCGGCGATGCCGGGTGCGTGGATCCCGCCCGCGTTCGTCACGGCGACCCCGCGCTCGGCCAGCGCGTCCATCGGGACGTGGTCGGTGCCGGCGAACGTGCAGGCGAACAGTTCGAGCCGATCGGCCGCCTCGAGCAGCGACTCGTCGATCGTAATGCCGGTTACCACCTGCGCCTGCGGGACGAGTTCGCGCTCCGCCGTCGGCGTCCGTGCGAGCGCGACGGTGTGCTCGGGCAATCGTTCGCGGAGCGTCTCGGCGTACGATTCCATCGACAGTCCTTCCGTCCCCTCTCGTAGAACGACGATGTCCGGGTTCGTGCTCATTGGTGAACAGCGTCGAAGCGACGCGTTACCCTACGGTTGTCACCAGTTCTCTTATCCTTTTTGTGTATCTGGCGTTAACACTGATTGTGTATAATTAAGTCACTGGGCCGCGTCAGCGTCTCGCATGAACGAGCCGATACGGGACCGCCTCGTCTCCCTCAGACGGAGCCTGCACCGCCACCCCGAGCCCGCGTGGCGCGAGTTCTACACGACCGCACGACTCGTCGAGGAGATCCGAGCGATCGGCGTCGACGAGTTGGCCGTCGGCCCCGACGCGTACGATCCCGCGGATCGGATGGCCGTCCCCGACGACGAGGAAATCCAGCCGTGGATCGAACGCGCCCGCGAGCGCGGCGCGGACGAGGTCCTCTTGGAGCGGATGACCGGCGGCAACACCGGGGCCGTCGCCGTTCTCGAGACGGGCGAGGGTCCCGCGATCGGGCTACGGGTCGACATCGACGGCCTGTTCATCGAGGAGTCGACCGACGACGAGCACGATCCGGCCGCGGAGGGCTTTCGATCGGCGATCGACGGCACGATGCACGCCTGCGGCCACGACGTCCACATGACGTGGGGGCTGGCCGTCCTCGAGGCGATCGCCGAGAGCGACTTTTCCGGACGGCTGGTCGTCTTCTTCCAGCCGGCCGAAGAGACAAGCGGCGGCGGCTGTCCCATGGCCGAAAGCGAGTTCGCGGACGGGTTAGACTACCTGCTGGCCGTCCACGTCGGCCTCGACCACCCGACCGGCGAGGTCGTGGCGGGAATCGAGAAACCCCTGGCGATGTGCCACGTCGATCTGACCATCGAGGGGACCTCCGCACACGCGGGGAAGGCGCCCAACGAGGGCGACAACGCGATGCACGCCATGGGAACGGCGATCGAGAACGCCTACGGGATCCCCCGCCACAGCGACGGCATGACCCGCGTGAACATCGGTCGGGCGGAGGCCGGCACGACGAGCAACGTCATCGCCGAACGCGCTCACATGGAGGCCGAAGCGCGCGGCGAGACGACCGAGCTGATGGAGTACGTGAAGGACCGTCTCGAGCGGACAGTAACAAACGCGGCTCGAATGCACGGCTGTCGGGCCGAGTTCGACGTCGTCAGCGAGTCGCCGCGAGCCGACAGCGACCCGGAACTGCAGACGCTGGTCGGCGAGGTCGCCCGCGAGGTTCGGGGGGTCGATCACGTACTCGAGGCCGCCGACTTCGGCGCCAGCGAGGACGCTACCTTCCTGATGGACCGCGTCCAGCGCGACGGCGGGCTGGCGACGTACCTCATCGTCGGGACCGACCACCCCACGAGCCACCACACGCCGACGTTCGACGTCGACGAACGCAGCCTCGAGCACGGTGTCGACGTTCTGCTCGGGGCGATCCGGGAACTCGAGCGACGGCACCCCGTTTCGCGGGTCGACCGCGGGGGAGAGGGTGCGAGCGAGGTCGTAGAATGAGCAGGGACCGCGCCGCCGAATCGGTCGTCTCCCTCGCAGACGTCGAAGACGCTCGCGATCGCATCGCCGACGTTGTCCACCGCACGCCGCTGGACACGTCTCGGACCTTCGCCGAACTGAGCGGCGCGGCCGCCGTGGGGTTAAAGCTCGAGAACGTCCAGCGGACGGGCTCGTTCAAGATCCGCGGCGCGTACAACAAGATGAGGCAGTTCTCGGCGGCCGAGCGCGAGGCGGGCGTCATCTCCTCGAGCGCGGGCAATCACGCCCAGGGCGTGGCGCTGGCCGGTCAGTTGCTCGACATCGACACGACGATCGTCGTCCCCGAGGTGACCCCGGCGGCGAAGATAGAGGCGACTCGCGGTTACGGCGCCGAGGTGATCGTCGAGGGCGACATCTACGAACGATCCTACGAGTACGCCGTAGAGCGGGCCGACGAGACCGGCGAAACCTTCGTCCACCCCTTCGACGACGAGGCGATCGTCGCCGGCCAGGGGACGATCGGCCTCGAACTGCTCGAGCAATACCCCGCGATCGACACCGTCCTCGTCGCGATCGGCGGCGGCGGGCTGATCTCGGGGATCGGAACGGTGCTGAAGGCCCGCGACCCCGAGATCCGCGTGATCGGCGTCCAGCCCGAGGGGGCCGCCCACGCGAAGCCGTCGCTCGAGGCCGACGAGATCCGCGAACTCGAGGCCGTCGACACCGTCGCGGAGGGCATCGCCGACACGCGGATGCTCGAGACCACGTTCGAAATCGCCCGCGAGGTCGTCGACGACGTCGTCACCGTCAGCGATACGGAGATCGCGACGGCCGTGACGCTCCTGGCGGAGCGCGCGAAGACGGTTGCCGAGAGCGCCGGAGCGACACCGCTGGCTGCCGCGCTGTCGGACGAGGCGGACCTCGATCTCGAGGGCGAACACGTCGGGGTCGTAATCTCCGGCGGCAACGTCGACCTCACCGAGCACGCCGAACTGACCCGTACCGGATTGCACGAACTCGAGCGCTACGCCGAGGCCAGACTGGCCGTGGCGGGCTGGCCGACGACCGTGGGCGACGTCGCCGAGACCGTCGAATCGGCGGGCGCCGAACTGGACGTCCTCGAGCGCGCCCGGCGAACGTCGGTCGACGAGCCGAATCGGGTGCCGGTCACCGTCGGCCTCGCGGGTAGCGGTCCCGACCATCTCGAGGGCGTGCTCGAGGCACTGGATGGACTCGAGGGCGTATCGGTGCTCGAGCGCTCGCTCACGTAGTCGAGCGGGGCGGAATCGAACAGAAACGGAAACGAAAACCGAAATCCACGTCAGTCGGCCACCGTCGCGCTCGGGCCGACGGCCTCGATCGCATCGCAGAAGAGCCCGACCCCCAGCTCGATCTCGCGCTCAGTCGAGTCCAGCGGCGGGAGCAGCCGAATCGTCTTCTTCCCGCAGCCCAGCGTCAGGAGCCCGCGCTCGAGCGCGGCCGTCACGACCGCATTTCGGCGCTCTGCGGTGTCGAACTCGACGGCCAACATCAGCCCCTTCCCGCGGATGTCTGCAACGTAGTCCGGCGCGTCGTCTCGAAGCAATTCTTTGGCCTGCCGACCGCGTTCGGTCGCATTGTCGAGGAGGTCGTACTCCTGAATGGCCTCGAGCGTGAACGTCCCCATCATCGCGCCGAGGATATCGCCGCCGCCGAACGTCGAGCCGAGCCGGTTCTTCTCGTCGGGGAAGATTTCCGACCGAGAAATCGTCGCGCCGACGCGCAGCGCCTTCGCGCTCGCGATGACGTCGGGTTCGATCGGGTAGTGATCCGAAGCCCAGATCTCGCCGGTACGGCCGATTCCCGACTGGATCTCGTCGACGACCAGCGGAATGTCGTACTCGTCGGTGACGGCCGCGACCTCCCGCATGAACGCCTCGCTGGGAAACCGGTAGCCGCCGACGCCCTGAATCGGCTCGAGGGTGAGGAACGTGATCTCGTCGGGATCGATGTGGCCGCCCTCGGGTGCGAGCATGCTGCGCAGTTGCGAGTCGCCGCCGGCGAAGAAGCCGCAGTCGCAGGTGTCGGCGTCGCAGCCCCGGTCCGCACAGAACGGCACCGTTTCGATACCGCTGAGTTGCGGATAGCGGCGCGTGTAGACGTCCTTGGATTTCGTGATCGAGAGCGTGCCGAGGGTCCGGCCGTGGAAGCTCCCGGAAAAGGTGACGCCGTACGTCGAGGGCGCGCGGTAGTCGTGGGTGATCTTCATCGCGTTCTCCATCGCCTCCGCGCCGGAGTTCGAGAGGAAGACCGTGTCCATCCCGTACTGGCTCGAGACCTCGGTGAGTTCGTCCATGAGGTGGCTCGAGCCCGGAACCGAGGACGCCTCGGGGGTGGGGCCGGCGCCGAAGTACATGTCCTGGCCGGCGATCTTCATCGGCTCGACGAGGTCGAACGCCTCGAACTTGTCGGTGAGCTTCGGGTTGTTGTAGCCGAGCGGCGCCGCGCCGATGTGACAGGTGAAATCCAACAGGACGTTCCCGTCGACGTCGGTGACGAACGGCCCGTCGGCCTCCCGGGTGATGTCCCAGACGAACTCGTGGGAGTACTCGCTGGGCGCCGAGTTCGACTGGTGGAACTCGACCCACCGCTTCGCGTTGGGACCCGGGAAGGCGTCCACGTCCGGTTCGGCTGCGTCCCTATCCATACACAGATTATGTATACACCATACATTAAAACTTGTTATAGATTGGCGAGGGTATCAGTCGAAAACGGCAGCGACGGGGTGGTGCCGCCAGCGAGCAAAAACGGATGCCAGCCAACGAGGTGGAGGGCTGGGACGGCTCAGTCGTCGTCCGATTCGACGGGACCGCCGGGTCCGGTCGGCGGGGATTCGGCGTCGCTCGTTCTGCTCGAGCCGATGAGGACGGTCTCGTCCTGCAGGAGCACGCGGCCGTACGACGAGCCGAAGTCCTTGATGAGCGCGAGCATCGCGGCGAAGCAGACGAACGCGAACGGCGTCCCGGTGATGATCGCCGCCTGCTGGAGCGTGTTCGCGCTGCCGGTCCCGCCGAGGATCATCAGGATCGCCGCGGTCATCCCGAGGACGACGCCCCAGAAGATCCGGTTGATGTTCGACGGGCGCGCCTTCCCGCCGGTCGTCATCATCGAGACGGCCAGCGTCGAGGAGTCCGCCGACGTGATGAAGAACGTCGTCACGAGGAGCAGGAACACGTACACGAGGACGCCCCCGACCGGAAGGGAGTACGTCCCGAGACCGATCGCGCTCAAGTCCATCGTGAACCGGAGGGCCTCGAAGAGGATGAACCCGGAAACCTCCGCACCGGCTTCGCCGGAGATCACCGCACCGAAGTCCGCGATGCCGTTGTGTTCGGCCCACACGGCCGTGCCGCCGACGAACGTGAACCACGGAATGGTGGCCGCGGAGGTCGCGATGATGCCGGTGAAGGCGACCTCGCGAACGGTGCGGCCCTTGGAGATGCGGGCGATGAACAGGCCCGCGAACGGCGACCACGAGAGCGCCCACGCCCAGTAGAAGACGGTCCAGGCGTTCATCCACTCGGTGGCTGCCGGGTCACCCGCGCCCATCGGTCCGGCGCCGGTAAAGAGGCTCATCGAGACGAAGTCCGAGAGCATGCCGCCGAGGGCCTGCGTCCCGATCAACACCAGGAACAGCGTCGGTCCGACGACGAACGTCGCGAACATGAGGAGGACGAACGCCACCATGTTGAAGTTCGAGAGTCGACGGATCCCCTTGTCGACTCCCAGTACCATCGAGGTCGTAAACAGCAGCGTCATCATCGTCACGACCGCGAGGATGCCGATATTGCCCATGCTGATCCCCCACTGGTAGTCCAGGCCGGTGACGAACTGGCTCCCGATGAAGCCCAGCGAGGTGGCCACGCCGCCGATCGTCGCGAAGACGGCGAGAATGTCGATGATCTTCGCCGCCGGGCCGTCGAGGTTCTCCTTCCCGAGAATCGGCGTCAGCGCCGAGGACACCCGCAGCGGGACCGACTCGTAGTTGTACGCGAAGTAGCCGATCGCGATCCCCATGATCGTAAACACCGCCAGTTGCGGGAGCGCCCAGTGGAACAGCGTCTGCTGGATGGCTATCGGCATCGCTTCGGCGGTGCCACCCTCCACGCCGCCGAACAGCGGCGAGGGGCTGTCGTAATAGAACAGCGCCTCGGTCGGCCCCCAGAACACGACGCCCGCCGCGAACCCCGCCGAGTACAGCATCGCGAAGAACGACAGGAAGCTGTACTCCGGCGACTCGTCGCCGAGCCTGATCGATCCCCACGGGCCGACGATCAGGAACAGCAGGAAGACGACGATCAGGAACACGATCAGCAGCAGCGCCCAGTTGAACGCGCCGAGCATCTGATTGTTCAGCGACTCGATTCCGCTCTCGACCGTATCAGGACTGACGAAGAACGCCCCGATCACGCCGAGGGTCAACAGCGCGCCGAACGCGAAGACGATCGGATCGATCTCCTCGAAGAACGTATCGATCGCCCCCTTTTCGGCGTCGCTCATCCGGTATCACCCCGACTCGAGCGACCGCTCGCCGGTTGGCCGTGCCTCCACCTACCGTTTGCCATGATTGGCGATGGCATACCACATCCATTTACGCCGTATACAATAAGCGTTTCTCACTCTCGAGTCTAATACACGAATTGCGTTTACTTCCGGTTCGATCAGCTATACCGGACTATCGCGTAATATCTGAATGTCTATGGCCGATTGACGAGGAGTAAGATAGCCATACATCGCATACTCGAATGCAGACCGGCAATAGGAACGGCACCTCGAGCGTTCAATAACTGACTACGGACGAAAGGCAGTTCGGGAAAGACGTCGCTACGAGCGGTGACTCGAGATCGAGAACACGGAAAGTGAAACCGGATTCGGTGGCGGCCGTTAGTTCGTCAGGTCCTCGAGTTTCTCGTCGCGGACCGCGGCGCTCTCGGCGACTCGATCGGAAAACTCGTCGACGCGATCCTTGATCTCCTCGCGGGTGTCTTCGGGCGAGAACGCGTCGGACATCGTCAGCAGGCGGACGAACGCACGGAGTTCCTCGTCGGTGAGCTGGGCGAACTCCTCGTTCTCGAGTTTTGCGATGACTTCGTCGACGTCGATCTGGCCGACCGGATCGACGTTGAACTCGACGTTGACCATTCGGTAGTTCGACCCTGCGAGGCGTTGTTCTGCCTTGCCGACGCCTTCCGAGAGCATGTCCTTGAACGGGGTGTGGTAGCCCATCGTCCCCAGGTGGAGGAAAGCGAGCATATCGGTGATCCCCTGGGTGTAGGCGTCGCGATCTTCATCGTCGGGATCGAATACCGTTTCGCGGTCGCGTTCCTCCATGTACTCGAACAGAATACTGAAATCGAGAATCGCGTTTCGAACCCGCCGTCGGATGCGATTTCGCTTCTGTTTCTTCGAGTGGTCCTTGTAGTCGGTTTTCCGCCCGAGCAAGAAGTCACGGTCCGACGGCGTAAGAATACCTCGCGGCCGATCCGAGTCCGCCGCCGTCTGCAGCGACTCCGGAACGTCGTCCTGACTCATACATCACACACAGATGGCTCGCGAATTAACGTTTCTGTTCGACAGGATTTGATTCTATAATGATGCTAATTCCCCGTAAGGAAAGCGAGTTCTAACGCCCGAGGCCCGCGGGATTGGACGATTCAGACCGGCCGTTTCGAGAGTTCGACCGCGGTTTCGGTGAGGACGTCGACGCCGATCTCGAGACTCTGCTCGTCGATGTCGAACGTCGGCGTGTGGTGGTTCGTCGGATGATCCGTTCCGACGAGGAGATACGAGGCGAGGCCGCCGCCGTCCTGGACGCGGTTCATCAGGTAGGTGACGTCCTCGCTGACGCCGAACTCCGTCGTCGGCACGACGCGTTCGACGCCGTCGACCCCTCGAGCAGTCCGTTCGATGAGATCGCGCAACGCCGGGTGACTGTCCGCTCGGGGCGACTCGCTGGTAACCCGCAGCGTGACGTCGCAGTCGTGCATCTCGGCCGCGGCGTAGCAGACGCGCTCGAGTTCCGTCCGCATGTACTCCATGAGGCCGGTCGTCTCGCCCCGGACTTCCGCCTCCATCGCGATCTCCTCCGCGATAACGTTGCTCGCCGTACCGCCTTCGATGTACCCGACGTTGACGCGGGTCATGCCGTCGCTGTGGCGGGGGATCCCGTAGGCGTTCTGGATCGCCGTCGCGGCGGCCTGCATCGCGTTCCCGCCCTCGTTCGGCGCCTTTCCCGCGTGCGCGCTGGCACCCTCGAACGTCGCCGTTACGTGGGCCATCGCCAGCGGTTTCTCGGCGCCGGCGACGATCTCACCCGTCGGATGGTCGAGGCCGACGTGCAACGCGAGCAGATAATCGACGTCGTCGAGGTACCCGCCCTCGGCCATGGCCTTCCCGCCGCCGGAGATCTCCTCGGCGGGCTGGAAGAACACCTTCAGCGTCCCCGCAAAGTCGCTCTCCTGGACCGCCTCGATGGTCCCGAGCGCCATCGCGATGTGGGCGTCGTGGCCGCAGGCGTGCATGTAGCCGTCGTGTTCCGAGCGAAACCCCTCCGCGGCCGGCCGGTGATCGTCGGCCGTCGACTCCGCCATCGAGATCGCGTCGAGATCCACCCGTAGCCCAACGGTCGGCCCGTCGCCCTGTTCGACGACCGCCACGACGCCCGTGTGCCCGCCGCGAGTTCGCTCGAGGACGTCCTCGCTAACGCCGGCCTCGCGCGCCCGCTCGAGCCACGGCTCGAGTTCGTCGGCGTCGGGAACGGCCATCCGCGCGTCGGTCGCCATCGCCTCCCGCCCGACGGCGATCTCGTCGACCCCGAGCCGCTCGAGTTCCTCGACGACGCGGGCCGTCGTCTTGAACTCCCGCCACCCGGGTTCGGGATGCCGGTGAAACGCGCGCCGTAATTCGCGCAACCTGTTTCGAACCTCGTATGCCATTGTCTCCCAACATTACCAGCGGGATCTACTTAATGATGGTCGATAATCGTATCCAGACTACGAATGTTCAGTATCGGACCGTTCACTGGCTGGAAATTCGATCAGCCGTCTGGACGCTGACCGTCGAACCGACCGGCGGTTAGCCCAGGTACGCCGTCGCGTCCATCTCCACGCGGACGTCCTCGGGCAGCCGCGAGACCTCAACGCAGACGCGAGCCGGCGGTTCGCCGCCGAACTTCGCTCCGTACGCTTCGTTGATCCGGTCGTAGTCCTCGAGGTCGGTCAGGTAGACCGTGACTTTGACGACGTCCGCGAGGCCGTCGCCGCCGGCTTCGTCGACGACGGCGGCGATGTTCTCGAGGATGCGCCGGGTCTGGGTTTGGACGTCGCCTTTCACGGCTTCGCCGGTCTCGGGATCGACGGGGCCGTAGCCGGAGACGTACAGGGTATCGCCGGCGCGGACGCCCTGGGAGTAGGGGTTGTCGTTGCTCGGTGCGCCGTCAGTTTCGATGGGGGTGGTGTCTGCCATAGCTGGGGCTCGAGCGGCGACGTCAGGCGGCCCGCTTGGCTTCCGCCGTCTCGTGTTCGATCGCCTCGACGACGACGTCGAGCGCCGTCTCCGCCAGATCGTGGGTAAGCACGAGGGGCGGAAGGAATCGGAGCACGTTGCCGTGGCGGCCGGCCGTCCAGACGAGGACGCCGCGTTCGAAGCAGTACTGCTGGATCGCGTCGACGACGTCGCCGTCGGGCCGACCGTCCGCGTCGACGAATTCGGCCCCGATGAACAGGCCCTTGCCGCGGACGTCGGCCAGCCGTTCCGTGCCGTCGGCGGCCTCGCGGAGTCGATCCCGAATGTACTCGCCGAGTTCGCGGGCGTGAGCGAGCAGGTCGTGTTCCTGAATGTACTCGATGGCGCGGGTGCCGGCGCGCATGCCGACGACGTGGCCGCGGTAGGTCCCGGCGTGATCGCCCGACCCCCACGTGTCGAGTTCTTCCTTGTACATCGTCGCGGAGAGGGGGAAGCCGACGCCGCCCAGCGCCTTCGCGGAGGTCATCGCGTCCGGCGCGACGCCCGCCCAGTCGCTGGCCCACCACTCGCCGGTCCGGCCGAGCCCGCTCTGAATCTCGTCGAAGACGAGCACGACGTCGTTGTCGTCGGCGATTTCGCGCAACCCTTGCAGGAAGCCCTCCGGCGGGGTGACGATCCCGCCCTCGCCCTGGATGGGTTCGACGATGATCCCCGCCGGGTTCGCCAGTCCGCCGTAGGGGTCCTCGACGATCGCCTGGACCTCCTCGAGCGCGTGATCGACCGCTTCCTGGGGCGTCTTATCCTGGCGGAACGGGTGCGGGTACGGCGCGTGGACGACGTCCGAGAGCAGCGGCGTGTAGTGGCCCTTGAACTTCTTGTTCGAGGTGACGCTCATCGCGCCGGTCGTCGCGCCGTGGTAGGCGCCGCGAAAGGCGATGAGGCCGTCGCCGCCGGTGTTGTACTTGGCCAGCTTGATCGAGGCCTCGATCGCGTCGCTGCCCGTCGGCCCGCCGAAGACGACGCGGTTGTTGCCCTGCAGTCCGTCCGGCGCGATCTCGTCTAATTTCTCGATCAGCTCGAGGCGCGCTTCGGTCGGGAAGTCGACGGTGTGGACGAACTTGTCGGCCTGCTCGTGGACGGCCTCGAGCACGTAGGGGTTCGCGTGGCCGACGTTGAGCACGCCGATCCCCGCGAAGAGGTCGATGTAGGTGTTGCCGTCGGCGTCGCGCACCGTTGCCCCCTTCCCCTCCTCGAACGCGATCGGGATGTCGTTCGGGTACGCGACCGCGCTGCTGTCGATTTCGCGCTGTTTCTCGAGCAGCGACCGGGTCTTCGGCCCAGGGACGGAGTCGACGTTCGGTGCCTCGTCGAAGTGGAGTTCGTCGATCGGCGGTCCTGCCGTCATACGTCACTCCAAGTGAAACAGGTATTAATAATTTGTCCACACTAACCATACAGACCATCTACAGATACCGGTTACAGATCGCGAAATAAGTAAATGAGATTTGACCATAATAAAGGGCGCATTTCAAACACATATGAGAAGAAATGGTTATATCAAACAGTGAAATTCGGGTAGAAGATTTCAAGTCCCGTTTAGCGCCCTTTTTCACAGTGTGATTAGAGAGCCCCCTAATTTTAAATCCGATATATCTGTATTCGGACTCGATCCCTCGATGGACAAAGCCTAATAGCGGTCCCGGAAATGACGAAGTATGCTACACAGTCGCGGACCCCTATTGACGATCGACGTAGGGGCGAGGACGACGGACGAAACGGATATCGAGGCGGTCCATCGCGAGTATATCGGCGGCCGCGGCGTCGCGACGCGGCTCGCCCACGAGCGCATCCCCTTCGACGTCGATCCGTTCGCCCCGGATAACCGACTGTTCTTCACCACCGGGCCGATGCAGGCCTCGAGAATGAGCTTTACGGGGCGGATGAACTGCACCGGCGTCTCGCCGCTGACCGACGGCCTCCTCTCGAGCAACGCCGGCGGTTTCATGTCCCGAAACTTCACCGCCACCGGCTACGGCGCCGTCGAACTCACCGGCGCGAGCGACGAACTGGTCGTCGTCCACGTCCGCGACGACGGCGTCAGGTTCGAGTCCGTCCCGGACCTCGAGGATGCGACCGTCCCCGAAACGGTCGCGTACCTCGAAGACGAACGCGGGATCACGGCGGACCAGACCGCCGTCATCGGACCGGCCGGCGAACGCGAAGTTCGGTTCGCGTCGATCATGACCTCGGAGGAGCGGGCGTTCGGCCGCGGCGGCCTCGGCGCGGTGCTCGGCTCGAAGAACGTCAAGGCGATCACCTTCGACGGCGATTCCGCGCCCGACATCGAGATTCCCGCGACGCAAAACGAGATCCACAGCGAGGCGGCGACGGACGACCACATCATGAAACGCCAGGGGACCGTCGCGGTGATGGACCTGGCGAACGAGATCGACGGCCTGCCGTCGTACTACTTCTCCGAGCGGTCCTTCGAGGGCGTCGAGGGGATCAACGGCGCGGCCGTCGAGGAGAAGAAGTACAAGAAAGGCACCTGTTCGGCCTGCGCTTTCGCCTGTAAGCTCCCGACGAAGGACGACGAACGCGGCGTCGAAACCGAAGGTCCGGAGTTCGAGGTCGCGATGGCCTTCGGCTCCAACTCCGGCGTCGACGATATCGTTGACGTGATGAAATCCAACGAACTCTGCGATCGGTACGGTCTCGACGCGATCTCCGCCGGGAACACCGTCGCGGCGTACCTCGCCGCCGAGGACGAGTTCGGCAACGACGACCTGATCCACGAACTCGTCGAGCAGATCGCGTTCCGGGACGGCGTCGGCGACACCCTCGCGGAGGGGATCGACCGCGTCCACGAGGAACTGGGCGTCGACAACTGGACGGTGAAAGGGATGGACTTCGCCGCCCACGAGGGCCGCGTCCTTCACGGTCAGGGTCTCTCGTACGCGGTCGCCAACCGCGGTGCCGACCACATGTACTCGGTCTTCTACTCGGTCGAATACCCGCTCGTCCCCGACGAGCAGGCCCTCGACCCGACCGGTACCGTCGGCAAGGCCGACCGACTCGTCCGGCGGGAAAACCTGATGGCGCTCAACGACTCCGGGGTCGTCTGCAAGTTCTCCCGCGACTACATGAGTCCCGACCGGTACGAGGCCCTGTTCGGCGCCGACTTCGAGGAGTTGCTCGCGGTCGGCGATCGAGTCGTCACCCTCGAGCGTCACTTCAACAACCAGCGCGGGTTCGACGCGTCGGACGACGACCTGCCGTACGAGATTCCGGACTTCGAACAGGCGCTCGAGGAGTACTACGACGCTCGCGGGTGGGAAGACGGCGTCGTTCCCGACGACGCAGTTCCCGCGGGTATCTCCGTCTAACCGACGATATCGACTTCGGTCCGAACCGTGTCCAGTAGTTAGCTGTGGCCACACGATGAGCAGAAGCGCCCATCCTCGCGAGCGTCGACGTTCGGGATCGAATCGAAACTAGTCGGTCGACAGGCTTTACCACCTGGTTAACTAGGCCACGCGTATGAGCCAGTTCGACCGGACGGTCGGATCCGACGCGGAATCGGGACAAGGGGCCGATCGAGATACCGGACCGGAGGGGGACGCAGATACGGAACCGGGTGCCATCGCACAGACCGAATCCCAATTGCTCCCAGCGGACGTGTTCGCCACACTGGGCAACGAAACGCGCGTCGACATTCTTCGGTCGCTGCTCGAGCTCGACGCTGACGAGTCCCCGGTCAGCTTCACCGAACTCTTCGAGGCGGTCGATATCGAGGACAGCGCGAACTTCAACTACCACCTCCAGCAGCTCACCGACCACTTCATCGCACAGACCGACGACGGCTACGAGTTCCGTTACCCCGGCCGGAAGGTCGTCAGTTCGATCTTCAGCGGAACCTTCACCGAACGCGCGAAGCTCGGCTTTTTCCCGGTCGACGGCTCGTGTTACGACTGCGACGGGGCGCTGCAGGGCTGGTACGTCGACGATACGCTCACGATCGGTTGTACCGACTGCGGCGCGATTCAGGTGAGCTACCCGTTCCCGACCGGCGGCCTCGACGATCGCTCGACCGAGGAACTCCTGCAGGCGTTTCACCACTACGTTCGCCATCACTACTGTCTCGCCGCCGACGGCGTCTGTCCGGAGTGTACGGGTACCGTCGAAAGCGATCTCGTCCGCGATCCCGACGCCGACGATCAGACCGTCGCCGTCGAACACGTCTGCCAACGGTGTGGCTACCAGCTGCAGTCGACGGTCGGCCTTACCCTGCTTGACAACGCCGACGTTCTCGTCTTCCACTCCAAGCGCGGCGTCGACCTGAACACGGCCCCGTTCTGGCGCTTCGACTGGTGCGTCAGCGATACTCGGACGACGATTATCGAGGAAGAGCCACTCCGCGTACAGCTCACGCTTCCGTGCGAGGGTGACGAGCTGCAGGTGCTACTCGACGAAACCGGATCGGTCCTCGAGACGGCGGTCGTCGAACACCTGCCCCAATAGACGGCTGTAGTAGCGCTCGAGTTCGGATCGGACAGCAGGCAACAATAGCGTGGTTTCGTGAACCACCGCGATCGCATAAAACAGAACGCAGCCGATACCGAAAACGGAGATCGGCTGCCGTGATGCCAACGGTACGGCGAACGTCTCTTACTCGAAGAGTTCGACGGCCTGCTCGTAGCGCGACGACGGCTCGTCCCAGTCGACGACCTCGAAGAAGGCGTCGACGAAGTCGCCGCGGGCCGGGCCGTAGTCGTGGTAATAGGAGTGTTCCCAGACGTCCAGCGCGAGGATCGGGTGGCTGCCCCAGAGTGCGCCCTGGTCGTGCTTGTCGACGACGACGTTGCGCAGCTGGTTGCTAAAGGAGTCGTAGACGAGCAGCGCCCAGCCACCGGCGTTGGATGCGGCGGCCTCGAATTCGCCCTTCCAGGCGTCGTAGGATCCGAAGTCCTCCTCGATGCGGTCCGCGAGGTCGCCCTCGGGCTCGTCGCCGCCCTCGGGGCTCATGGACTGCCAGAAGAGGTCGTGCAGGATGTGTCCCGAGCCGTTGTGGGTGACGTTTCGGATGGCACCCGCCGAGCCGGCAAAGTCGCCCTCTTCGCGGTTCTCGGCGAGGGTCTCCTCGGCGCTGTTCCAGCCGTTGACGTAGCCCTGGTGATGGGTGTCGTGATGCCAGGTGAGGACCTGTTCGCTGATGTGCGGTTCGAGTGCGTCGTAGTCGTACGGAAGCGGCGGCAGTTCGTAGTCGCTCATGTCCAGTCTCGAATAGCAACGGGACGGATATGAAGATTTTCTGTATCCCGTTCAAGTAACATCGGTTAGATATTGGGTATTGGATTTTCACGCCGTTCCATCCGTTGTGGCCAGGATCGAGAGAAACCATATCTGTTTCTCGACTAGTCCGCGTTTCCGGCTACGCGACCCTTATCAGGAGTGAGGAACGAGGTCAGGTATGTCATCGAACGAAACGCCGACCGACCGAGACGGACCGCTCTCGGGCGGGTTGGTTCGGCACGGGGCCGGAGTCACCGCGAACCGCGCGTTCCCCACCGAGAACTACCCCGTAAACCTCGACCCGTTCGTCCTCTTCGAGCGGTTCTACATCGATCCCGAGAAGGGGTTTCCGATGCACCCCCACAAGGGGTTCGAGATCGTCACCTACATGCTCGAGGGCGGAATGGACCACGAGGACACCCTCGACGTGAGCTACACGGCTCGAGCGGGCGAAGCGATGCGGATCACGACCGGCAGCGGGATCCGACACTCGGAGTTCGCCGCCGACGGGGAGGCCTGTAACGGGCTCCAGCTCTGGGTGAACCTCCCGGACGCAGACAAAGACGCTGAGCCGGACTACGCCGACGCGACGGCCGACGAACTGCCGACCGAGGACCAGAAGGGCGCAACCGTGACGACTGTCGTCGGCGACGGGTCGCCGATCGACCTTCACACCGAGATGGAGTATTACGACAGCCGCGTCACCGATACCTGGACGTGGTCGCTGCCTAACGACTGGGCCGGCTTCCTCTACGGCGTTGCAGGAGAGGGTACGGTCGACGGGAGTCCTTTTGCCGAAGGTGACGTCTTCCCGATCCAGGCGGATCGGAACGAGGACATCGTTCTCGAAGCCGAGGAGCCGTTCCGCGTCGTCGCCGTCTCCGGACGCCCACACGGCGATCCGATCCGCCAGCGAGGGCCGTTCGTCCTCTAACTTCGCGTGCGCGAATATCGTCGCCGCCGATGAGATGCACGAGCCCTCTCGGCTTTCTTCTTAGCGAGTGACCGTCTTCTCTCGAGTTCTCCGGTATTTTGACGCGGTAACTGTATCGACCTACAGGAAGGACTTACTATTTTGCTCGCCGGCGAATAGCGGAATCACAGACCGATCCGTCCGTCCCTCCCATTCGATCGAGATCTGAAGGCATACCTACCGATATGTCTGAGTCATTCCCCAAATCATCAGGCCCGCAACAACGGCGAATAGAACCAACCCAGTGATAAACAACAACTTCGGTAGAATCGGCCACAGCAATATTGCAATGACGACAACCAGCAGGCCGATGATTAGATTGAGCCGCTGAACGACAGCATCATCGTTCATGTGTATGATGTGACCCCAGCCACACATATTTCTTCTTACGTGACAATTGATTCCGTGCTGAGTGGAATTTTCTGAACGAAGAAGCCGTACTACCATCTACCGGTCGTACTCGGAGCAATCGTTATATACGGGACGCCGCTGAATGCGGTATATGAGCGAGCCCCAGGGGGAGGCTTCTTCTAAAGACACGCAGGAGGTGATCATGGAGGCGACGTTCCGTGCTATCAGCGAGCACGGGTACAAGGACCTCAGAATGCGCGATATCGGCGAGGAAATGGACATGACCCGGCAGGTCATCCACTACCACTTCGACGGGAAGTACGATCTCATGGCCTCGTTTCTCGAGTACGTCATCGAACAGTACGAGGGGAGCGTCACCGTCGATAGCGAGGCGGATCCGAAAGACCAACTCGACGCACGGATCGATCAGTGTCTGTTCGGGCCCGAATTCGACGAGTTCACCCACTGGGACCGCATGAAGGTGTATCACGAACTGTTCGCACACGCTCAAAACGACGAGCGACACCGCGAGATTTTCAACGCCCACTACACGCGACTCCGCGAGAGCATCGTCGAAGTCATCGAAGCGGGCATCGAGCAAGGCGTGTTCCGCGACGTCGACGCCGCACAGATGGGACAACTGCTGACCGACGTGATCCACGCCGCTCGAGAGCGCCGGATTTCGCTCGGCGATGATGACGCTCCCGAAGACGCGCGTCGGGCTATTGACGAGTTCGTTCTCGACTCGCTATACGCGGACGAGTGAACTACCCCACAGACGAGGATCGGCCGTCCGACTAGCGACAATATCTCTTTACGCGATACCGCGTGTTGGACGGACACCGATAGGGAGAGTAGGGATACTAGCTGGAATAGGTCCAATAGGAGCAATAGGTGCAATAGTCACAATAGATCAGACAGGTATAATAGGCGAAACAACCGAATCGAAGACGGAACTCGGCCGTTCGAGGTAGTACTTAGTAGAGCCGCTCGGTAGCGATTTCAGCGCCCTCGACGAGCGCCTCGAGTTTGGCCCACGCGATCTCGGGATCGACCATGCCGAGACCGGCCTGCGTGCCGAACCCACAGTCGGGGGCGGCTACGATCGGCGTCGAGTCGTCGACCGCGTCGGCGACGCGCTCGAGGCGATCCGCGATGGTCTCCGGGTGGTCGATGATGTTCGTTTTCACGTCGACGACGCCCGGGATCAGCGTCCACCCGTCGGGAACCGGATGCTCCGCGAACGCACGGTACTCGTGCTGGTGGCGGGGGTTGGCCTGTTCGATGCTGAGTCCGGTGATGTCGGCCTCGTAGATCACCGGCAGGAGATCGGTGAGGTCCGTATCGAGGTGGTGGGGACCCTCGTAGCTCCCCCAGCAGGTGTGGAGTCGGACCTGATCCGCCGGGACGTTCTCGAGGGCCTCGTTGAGCGCCTCGACGTGGAGCTGCGTGATCTCCTTGATCTCGTCGAGCGGCGCGTCTGCGTACGCCGCCGTCTGGCCGGTCGTGAGGAACTCGGGAGCGTCGATCTGGATCGTCAGACCGGCGTCGGCGATGCGTTCGTACTCCTCGGCCATGGCGTCCGCGACGTCGAAGAGGAACTCCGCGTAGTCGTCGTAGTGGTCGTTGACGTGCGTCGCCGTGACGATGCTCGGCGACGCCGAGGTCATGAAGGTGTCCTCGAAGTCGGCGTCGACATCCTCGAGGGCCTCGAAGAACCCGTCGATCTCGGCGTCCGCCTCCTCGTGACCGGTGTATTCGATCCGGTCGGCGACGACGGGTTGCATCGAGAGATCGATGACGTCCGTTTTGAACGTCTCCTCGGCGTACTCCGGGAACTCCTGGAGATCGGCCCAGAGTTCCTGCTCGCGTTCGCCGTCGATTCCGCTCAGTCGGTCCTCGACGTACCAGTTGAACGAAACGCGGGACTGCTCGCCGTTGTTGGCGATGTCGAGCCCCACCTCGTCCTGGCGTTCGACGACGGCTCGCGTGGCGTCTGCGACGGTGGACTCCCACTCGTCCTGATCGACCTCCTCGCCGTCCTGGCGCCGCGTGAGAAGCTCGAGAAGCTCCGGTGGCCGCGGAAGGCTCCCGATGTGCGTCGTGCGGATCCGATCTTCGGTATCTGTCATTGAGTACTCACCCGAGTAATAAATGCACGCCATAATATAACCAACGGTATTTGGCCGGCCCTACTTCCAGACTCTCATCGTCGTCACCACCGAGGATGATCGAAGCCGGTTTTGTCGTGAGAGACGGTCGCGTGTAACCCGCTCACACACATGTAGAAGATTAGTGAATTGTATTCTATTTCTGTCCTAATCATCGATACCAGCACCCATAGCGGACAAACGACCGTTACATACAGCTGATATATGAAGCGTTTTACGCCTGAGACACGGACCGACTATCGTGGCTTCTCGAGTGCCGAATCCGTTCCGATGGCTGCTGCTCTCGATCGGGTACCTCCTCGCTCGAGCGGACGTCGTCGACCCGCGCCGCGTCGAGCGAACGACCGATCTCGCCTGGCCGCGGATCGTGACCGGGATCGCCCGGATGTCGAAATCCGCGGCCGACGTGGCGATGGTCGGGATAGCGCTGGGACCAGCAGCGATCGCTGGCGTCGGATTCGCGACCCCATTCTGGGGACTCGCGTTCGCGTTCGGCGGCGGCGTCGCCGGGGCGACGATCAGTCTCGTCTCCCAGCGGTACAGCGCCAACGCGGACGACGAGCTATCGCTGGCCGTAACGACGAGCGCGTTCGTGGTCGTCGCGATTACCGTTCCGCTCGCGGCCCTGTTCTGGACGCTCCCCGAGGGACTGATCGGGCTCGTCGGGGACGACGCCGCGTCGATCGACTACGGTGCGGACTACCTCCACATCGTCGCGCTGGGTGTCCCCTTCGCGGGTCTGAACCTGATCGGGAGCCGCACGCTCGTCGGCGCCGACGACGCGTGGACGCCGATGATGCTGCGAGCGGGCGGTGCAGTCGTCAACGTCGTCATCAACGCCGTCCTGCTGTTCGTCCTCGAGCTCGGCGTCGTCGGCGCGGCGATCGGGACCGTCGCGGCGAACGTGCTCGTGTTGGCGGCCTTCATCACCGGATTCACCGTCGGCTGGCTACCGCTAATCGGCGAATTCCCCGTTACCGTGCGTCTCCGTCGACCCTACACGACCCTCGCCGACGTTCGGGACGTGATCGACATCGGAACCCCACTCGTGTTCACGAACGTGGCCCGGCGCGCCGCGCAGTTCCCGATGCTCGCGATCGTCGCACTGTTCGGCCCGAACGTCGTCGCCGCCTACGTCGTCGCCCGCCGCGTGCGAGACCTGATGGACACGCCCGGCTGGGGCTTCTCGCTTGCCTCCTCGAGTCTGGTCGGCCAGGAGCTCGGCACCGGCGACGAACGGGGTGCAGACAGGTACGGACAGGAAGTACTCCGATTCGGGACCGCCGTCTACCTCTTCAGCGCAGCGGGCGTCTTCCTCTTCGCTGAACAGGTCGGCCGGCTCTTCGTCGACGATCCGTCGATCCTGCCGCTGGTAACGACGTTCATCGTCGTCGCCTGCATCAGCGTCATCTTCCGCGGCGTCAGCGGCGGTGCAACCGGCCCGCTCCGCGCGAGCGGCGACACCCGCTGGCCGTTCTACGGGCAACTGCTGGGACTATATGTCTTCGCGCTCCCGTTGGCCGCCCTCGGTGCGATCTCGCTACCGGTGCCCCTTCTTGATGCCGTCACGCCGCTGGGCATCGAAGCGCTGTACGCGGCGCTGATACTCGAGACGCTCGTCCCCGCCGTGATCACCTACTACCGGTTTACCACCGGCCACTGGAAGGTCGTCAGTCGCAGCTACCGACCGCAGTCGTCGCACAGCGACTGAACTGATCGAACGGTCCCGTCGTGACCCCCGAGGAATCCTCCGAGTGGAGTACGGGCACTTCAGCCCACAACGTACTGCAGCCACCCGGGAGTTCGGTACCGATATTCTGGATGGACGAAACGCGTGTCGTCACTCACCAGCGTACACTCGAGTGTATTCTAGAACTAAGCGTCCATCGTCGTCTTCCGCAGCTTCGATAGCGAATACGTCCCCCTGATCGATATCGTACTCTCGTGAGATTGCTGCGGGAATCGTCAGGTCCATCGTTGCAGTGCCAGTTCTCCCACGCACCTTCACCGTTTTCTTCGTCATCCCCGTTCCACATTCAGTAATATGGTTTGAAACACTTTTTCGAATTCGGGTGTTATGCGTAGAATGTACATATACCCTAATACCGCTGATCTATTCGCCAGCGTTAATATACTCGATATGGAACGCTCGTCGCGGGGATGGGGGTACCCCCATTACTAGAGAGCCATGGAATACGAGATTGATACCGACGAGTCTGCTAGTATCGCGGTCGTGCGAGCGATCGCTGCGTATACTGAGAGGCGACCGGAAGAACTCGAGCCACTGTACGAAGTGATCGATCCAGAGGCGTTAACGAAGGTGATCGCTAACTCGAATGCTGGCGTTCGCGTCGAATTCGAGTACAGCGGATTTGCTGTCTCTATCGATGCAGAGAGCGTAACCATAGACGAACCCAACGAGGGGAACAATTAGCTGCTCTTCTGGCTCCCTCGAGACGGATGGCAGCTTTGTACTGCGTTCGGCAAGGCCGTCTGGATGGATCTCTGTGCTACTGAGATCGACAGAGTTGCATCTCCATTTTAGATTGGTGTCAGTCGTATCATAGAAACCTCTAGAACTGATCGCGTCCAATCGCTACTGGAAAATAACGCTCCGAGCGGGTGTCAGCGATGCCTTGCCTTTGGGATGGTGTTATGAGAATGAGACTGATCCTCGGTTAGCGGCCACGAGACCACCAATTCGAATCAACCCGTTCGAGAATGTGGAAGGTCGCCCAGATGTCCCAGACAAGTACGGCAGCTGTAATGGTGAGTACCTCGAGGCGAACGAAGACCGCTTGGGTAATCGCGAATTCGAGCGCGATTAGTCCGATCAGACAGAGATTCACGATGAGGAGATCGTAGAAACCGTGGGGATCCCGAAGATGCGGCAGTCTACCGCCGCTGTGCTGGGCTTCGTTACTGTTTCGAGGTGTTTGAACCATCGTTATCCCCTATCTTCTAGTAGCAGCCGTGCGACAATACGTCTTTCGTTGGTTTCAAAGATTCAAGAGGGAATCTCCGAGCGATGGACGAGCAATCCAGGGTTTCCAAGCGATATGGACGATAGAAGGAGTCTATGATAGAGAGGGTCTGTTGAGGTCAGACACGAGATGAGGTGGGTGAAAGAGACACGGTAGCTTTCGTTCCAGAGAGTCGCCGGTGACGCCGGTGACTGTTCATGTAGTTCGATAGCATACCCCAGAACGCAGAGACACACCGGGTTTCCGGTGAAAGCCGGTGAAAGGGACACGGGGTGGGGTTGATACGGAACGTCGATTGCTCTCATTTCGACTGGGACCTAAAGAGAATACCGTACTATTTATTAACATAGAACGAGTAAAGTCCATTGGGTGGGTCGTGTTTAATTAGGTGAGGCGAAGTCGCAACGTGTGAGCAGCCGAAATCGGGCTCATCGCTCGGTCCACTCCCGTTCTCTCGTTTACCGTGTTGGCTGTCAATGTGCCTTTCCAGTGAATCCTAGCCTCCATTTCTTTTAGACACCACCCCCTGCTTCGACGTGTTTCACCGGAAACGTGGTGTGTGTGTCTCGGCGAAACGTTGAAGAGATTTCACCGGAAACACGGTGTCCAAGTAAATGTCCGACTCCGACGATCTGTTTGTCCGCACGGATCCGATCTTCGTCAATAAGGAACTCCTCGAGATCAGTCACGTCCCTGACGAAGGTCGTATCGTCGGGCGCGACGACGAAATCAGCCAATTAGCGAGTGCGGTCAACCCCGCTATCTTCGGCCAGAGTCCGAGTAACGTTCTTATCTACGGCAAAACCGGCACCGGGAAATCGTTGTGTGCCAAGTACGTCTCGAGCCGGCTCGTCGATACCGCCGAGGAAGAGGGAACTGACGCGACGTACGTCTACGTCGATTGTGCGCAGGATAGCACCGAAACCCAGACCGTCCAGACGATCGCCAGTTCGGTCAACACGGACGAGACGGGGATCTACATTCCTGATAAAGGAATCAGCACGGCGACGTACTACAAACGCCTCTGGCGAATTCTCGACGAGAAGTACGACGTCGTGTTGATCATCCTCGACGAGATCGACAAACTCGAGGACGATGCGATTCTTATGCAGTTGTCTCGAGCCGGGGAAGCCGGCAAACTCACTAACTGTAAGGTCGGCGTCGTCGGTATCAGCAACAAGATCCAGTACAAGGATCGCATGGACGAACGCGTGAAATCGAGTCTGTGTGAGCGCGAATTCGTCTTCCCGCCCTACAACGCCACACAACTCAACGATATTATGGAGGCCCGAAGCGACGCGTTCCGATCGGGCGTCCTCGAGGAGGGCGTTATTCCTCGCGCTGCGGCACTCGCCGCTCGAGAGCACGGTGATGCGCGGAAGGCGATCGACATTCTTCGCTACGCGGGCGAAATCGCACAATCGACCGGTGCTGACACCGTTCGCGAGGACTTCGTGGTGCAGGCCCGGGAACGAGCCGAGGTCGACCGGTTCAGGGAACTCATCCGCGGCTCGACGCCGCACTCGAAGTACGTCCTGCAAGCGCTGACCGTCCTCTCGCTCGAACAGAAATCGGACGATTCAGTTACGCCTGAACAGGGCTTCCGGACGACTCGTATCTACGAGGTTTACGAACAGATCTGTCGTCAGGAAGGCGTCGATACGCTCTCGCTGCGTCGCGTTCGCGATCTCCTCAAGGAACACGCCTTTCTGGACGTGATCGAACAGTCACGACACAGCGGGGGAAGCGCCGAAGGGAGCTACACCGAGCACATGCTCTTGGAGGATCCCGAAGTCGTCAAAAACGTCCTCGCTGACTCGATCGACTGAATCGTTTCACCGGAAATCTGGTGTGGTTCACTGGAAACGCGGTGTCGTTCACCGGAAACCCGGTGTGTGACTACTGAGAGTACCGATCCGTCCAACTCACACCGGATTTCCGGTGAAACTGTAGATAACTACATATAATTTATCCTGTTTAACACGTTCTGAGATCGGTGCTGATTCACCGGAAACTCGGTGTCCGCAGTACTCGTCGCCTCATTCGTCGCTACCGTCGGACACTCGGTTTCCGGTGAAACCCTCTCTTCGTCGTATTCTATACACATACTGTTAGTAGTCGATCAACGCTCTCGAAGATCCCCTCTATCACGCGATCGAGTTACGTGTCGCGATTTACGTATCGTATAAAGCAGTACGAACACGATTTCTATCTACGTATTACACCGGAAACCCGGTGTGAGATATTCATCGAACGCGCGGCCGGCTCGACTCGAGGGCTATCGATTACAGCGGTCTCGAGGCGGAAGCCCACGGCGGTAGCTGTGGGATGAAGTCACTCGCTAAGTGGTGTGGTTACGCGGAGTTCACCGTTGACCTCGTAGAAATAGCCGCGCTCGAGTAGGCGCGTCAATGCGTGGTCGATGTCTCCTCGGTCGAAGTGTCGCTCGTCGGTAGACAACAGGACGTCAATCGCATCGTCACGGTTGATTGCCGGGACCTGGCGGTCGTGCTCACCGGGTCCGTGCTCCGTAATGGCGTCGGTGAGCACATCGTATGCGTCCAACACCCAGTCGGGAAGCGGTGGACGAGGATCAGCGGCCAGGGGCATCTGTGAGATCACCTGTCAGATGCTCGTTCCATACGCTACCGCTTAACTGTAACCCCCGATTCGAGTGCCAGCGCGGATCTGTTTCAGTGAGCGTAGCGAGAGCGGATCCCGTCTTATTCGGTTTCGTGTTACCTGCTGTACCGTCGAAAATTGGCCACCGGAGAGACGCTGAAACGGTGCTACTGGTGGCTACTGACGCTGCACTGACGCTGGCTGGTGGCGAGATGCGTGTGTGGATATCGATCCGTGGATAAGAATGCTGGTACGTCTGGAGTGTCCACACACGACCTCGAGAGATCGGCCATCGAAGTCCGCTCGAACGGCCGCTCGGATTCGACTCCCCCTCACCTTTTCTCGGCAGCGAGTAGTAGCGTTCACAGTCGCAGTATTCGGTAGCGCTGCTTCGGTAGCCCCCGCCGGCAGCACACTGAGAGTCGGTCGGGAAACGAGAGCTCAGATACGCAGAGTCGTTTGCATCGTCGAACGGTCCGTCAGTTGTCGTTGGCACAACTGTTGTTAATCGCGAACAGTTCAAACGAAAGATACTTACTGGGGATGCACGAACGACGGAAAATCGGGCGGAGATCGAATCCTCCTGTTACATTCGCCCAGCGGTCGAATACTATTGTGCCGAGATGATGGAACCGAAGTCGCATGACGGATACGCATGCTGAGCGGACAACGGACGAGTCGACGAACGAGGGCACCACCCGGACGACCGCGGACGAATTGAGCCGTCGTCGCACGCTCCGTCTCGGCGGGGTCGCGGGCGTCACTGGACTGCTCGGCGTGGTCGACAGCCGAACCGGGAGCGCAAGCGAGTCCGGCGGCGGTTGCAACAGACCGACCGACGTGGTCCACCTCAACTACGACGAGTACGACGATTGGGAGGACGTGTACTGGGCCTCGAACGGCGATCCGGACAACGCGACGCTCGTCTCGAGTCCCACGTACGCCGGCGACACCGCCCTGCAGATGCAGATCGACGAGGGAGAGCACTGGGGCGTGAGTACCCACTACGAGTTCGACGACGGGTTGTTCGAACTCAACGGCCGCGTCCGCTTCGCGCTCGACACCGACTGGGATATGTCCGGCCGCCAGCCGGCCAACTGTCGGCTCTGGAACTGCGCAATGGCCCTGGGCGAAGGCAGCGCCGGCGGCGACCGACCCGACGGGACGAACGGGTGGAGCAACCGGCTCTACGTCAGCACCAAGGACGCGGATCCGGACGGCCCGTACAACCTCCTCTCCTTTACGTATCACATGGACCAAGAGCAGGATCACGACTACCTCATCGAGGGTGAGGAGTACACGGTTCAGGAGC